>JAJYVX010000079.1 GCA_021791795.1 Actinomycetes bacterium
GCTTTCGCCCATTGCGCAAGATTCCCCACTGCTGCCTCCCGTAGGAGTCTGGGCCGTGTCTCAGTCCCAGTGTGGCTGATCGTCCTCTCAGACCAGCTACCCGTCAGAGCCTTGGTGGGCCATTACCCCACCAACAAGCTGATAGGCCGCGAGCCCCTCCCGGAGCGGTAATCCTTTCCTCACAGTCCCATGCGGGCCCGTGGGGGCATCTGGTATTAGCAGCGGTTTCCCGCTGTTATTCCGGTCTCCGGGGCAGGTTGCTCACGTGTTCCGCACCCGTTCGCCACTAGGTCTTCACCAGTGTTGCCACTGGATGGACCCCGTTCGACTTGCATGTGTTAGGCACGCCGCCAGCGTTCGTCCTGAGCCAGGATCAAACTCTCCGTCGAGACCTTGGCTTGGGTGCTTCCGGCATTACGCCGTCCACACCCGAGCTTCGATCGGGAGAGCCGGTTGTCGGGGCTACGGACGCCCCGGAACCGACTGGCACAGAAACGGATTTGTTGTCCGTTTTCAGTGCATTGACTAATGCGACCGTGTACGCCGACGATCCGGAGGACCGATGGCGCAGACAGCCGCCCGCACTGGCTTTTAGCTGTTCCTTCTCCGTTGTCAAAGAGCGACGACGGGACACGCTTCCTCTCGGAAGGAGGTGCCACCGCGCTCCGCAGGCCGATCCACTGGGATCGCCCGCGTTGCGCCCCACGCCACTGGCTCACGCCTGCTCGGGGGGCAATGCTCAGATCGGAACTCCGTTCTGAGCGGCTTTTCATCGTAGCACCACCGGTCCCTCTGTCAAGCGAGCGGTGACACCCGCCCGTTGGGATTGTCCCAGGGGCGAAGACCCACTCTACCGCCTCAGCGAGGGCGTGCGAGCGGCCCGGGCTGCCGGCTCAAGTTTTCGTCGCCGGCCACGAAGAAACGCCAGGGTGCGAGGGCCGTCGCCCCGGACAGGCCGATCCCGATGCGGGGGGAGACGCCGAGGCCCTCGTCCGGCGGGGGTGGCGTGCCGTCGTCGAGGAGCGCCAAGGGACCGGACCCGGAGAGAAGGTCGGCTCCGTCGACCGCGCGGTCTATGCCGAGTGCCTGGCAGAGCCGGCCGGGCCCCGAGCAGAGCTGCCTGTCCCGGAGCGCACCTCGGCGCTTCCGCATCTCGTCGAGCCCGGCGAGGGGTGCGAGGGCGCGCACCAGCACCGCACCCGCCCGTCCCTCGGGCCAGCACACGACGTTGCAGCAGTGGTGCATGCCGTAGGTGAAGTACACGTAGAGGAGGCCCGGTTTGGCGAACATGGTGGCGTTTCGCCTCGTAGCGCCCTTGAAGGCGTGGGAAGCGGGGTCCTCGGCGCCTCTGTATGCCTCGACCTCGACGATCCGGCCGGCCACGGAGTCGCACGCAAGAACCTTGTTGAGCAGCTGCGGCGCCACCTCCACCGGGTCGCCTGCGAGGAGGTCGGCGAGACGAGATGCTCCGTCATCGCCCAAAGAGGGCCAGAGGGTGGAGCGCCCGTGCCCGTCCGGCGAGGAGGGCGACCCCGAAGGTTGCGAGGAGGGCCTGCTCACCGCCGCTCTGCGCCGAGCCGCTCGGCATCCTGCGCCATCCGGGCGCGGAAGCGCTCGAGTTGCTGGGACACGGCTTCGGGCCCGGCGCCGCCGGGCGTCCGGCGGCGGCTCAAAGCCGTGCCCGGCTCGAGCAGGGCGAGGACGTCCTCCCCGAACGAAGGATGCACGGCCAGGAGCTCCGCGAGCGGCACGTGCCTCTCGACCGACTCCCGGACGATCGCACCCACCGTTGCGTGCGCGTCGCGGAAGGGCATGGCGCGGGCGACGAGCCACTCCACGAGGTCGATCGCCACGAGAGCAGGCGAGTCGGCCGCCGCCTGCATTCTTTCGACGTCGAAGCTCACCGTCGCGAGCAGTCCGTCGAGAGCGACAAGGGCAAGGCTCACCTGGTCGACGGAGTCGAACAACGGCTCCTTGTCCTCCTGCAGGTCCCGGTTGTAGGCGAGCGGCAGACCCTTTAAGGTCGTGAGGAAGCCGGTGAGGTGGCCTATGAGCCTGCCCGCCTTGCCGCGGGCGAGCTCGGCGACATCGGGGTTCTTCTTCTGCGGCAGCATCGAGCTACCGGTCGCCCAGGCATCGTCGAGGCGGAAGAAGCCGAACTCCTCGCTCGAGAAGACGACCACCTCCTCGCCGATCCGCGAGAGGTGGACGCCGATGAGGGCGATGTCGAAGAGCGCCTCGGCGACGAAGTCGCGGTCGCCGACGGCGTCGAGGGAGTTCTCGAAGCAGGCGACGAAGCCCAGCTCGTCGGCCACGAGGTCCGGCTGGAGGGGGAGCGTGCTGCCGGCGAGAGCACCGGCTCCGAGCGGCGAGACGCTGAGCCGCCTGAGCGTGGCGAGGAGACGGTCCACGTCGCGGGCCAAAGCCCAGCCGTGGGCGAGCAGATGGTGCGCCAGGAGGACGGGCTGGGCGCGCTGGAAGTGCGTGTAGCCGGGCATGTAGGTCTGGCCCGATTCGGCCGCGCGCTCGGCGAGGGTTCCTTGCAGCGCCAACACGAGCTCGGTGATACGAGCAAGCTCTTGGCGGGTGAACAGCCGAAGTGCCACTGCCACCTGGTCGTTCCTGCTCCGGCCGCTGTGAAGCTTGGCGCCGAGGTCTCCTGCGAGCTCGCGCACCCTGCGCTCGATGGCCGTGTGGATGTCCTCGTCGCCGGGCTCGAACTCGAAGACGCCGGCCGCGAGCTCGTCACCGGTGCGCTTCAGCGCCTCCACGAGGACGACCGTCTCCTTCTCCTCGAGCACGCCTGCCCGCTCGAGGCCGTGGACGTGCGCGATCGACGCCTCGACGTCGGAAGCGGCGAGACGTCTGTCGAAGGCGAGGCTCGCCGTGAACGTCATCATGTCCTCGGCCGGCGGCGAGCTCATGCGGCTCGACCACAACGTCATGCAGGGCTCCGGCCGACGCCCTGGCGGGCGGCCCAGGTCTGCACCGAGAGGCCGAAAAGGCGCACGAAACCGGCCGCGTCCTCGTGGTGGAACGTGTCCTCACCCTCGTAGGTGGCGAGATTCTCGTCGTAGAGACCGACCGGGCTGCGGCGCCCGAGCACCTCTGCCCCGCCGCCCGGCTGGAAACGGAGGCGAACGTCGCCCGTGACGTCGCGCTGGGTAGACGCGACGAAGGCGGAGAGCGCCTCGCGCAGCGGGGAGAACCACATGCCGTCGTAGACGAGCTCGGAGAAGCGCGGCTCGAGCCGGGCCTTCTCGTGCGCCACGTCGCGCTCGAGAGTCAGTCCTTCGAGGTCCTGATGGGCCTTGATCAGAGCGAGCGCCGCCGGGCACTCGTAGACCTCCCGGCTCTTGATGCCGACGCGGCGACCCTCGATCATGTCGACCCGCCCGAAGCCGGTCGAGCCGGCCAGCGCACCGACGCGTTCGATCAGCTCCACGAGCCCGAGGCTCTTGCCGTCGAGGCGGACGGGAACGCCGGCCTCGAAGCCGACGACGAGCTCGACGGCCTCCGAGGTGGTCGGCACCGTCAGCGTGAACACGTCCTCGGGCGGCGCGGCCCACGGGTCCTCGAGGATGCCGCACTCGATGGAGCGGCCCCAGAGGTTCTCGTCGATCGAGTAGATCTTGTCGCGCGAGATCGTGATGGGAAGCTCGTGCTTCTCCGCATAGGCGATGGTCTCCTCCCGGTTCATCCCCCACACCCGCACAGGCGCAACGATCTCGAGATCCGGTGCGAGGGAACGTGTCGCCACGTCGAAACGGACCTGGTCGTTCCCCTTGCCGGTGCACCCGTGAGCCACCGCGTCCGCCCCGTGCTTGCGTGCCGCGGCGACGAGATGGCGCACGATGAGCGGTCGCGAGATCGACGAGACGAGCGGGTAACGCCCCTCGTAGAGGGCGTTCGCCATGAGGATCGGGGCGACGAAGTCGTTGGCCATCTCCTCGCGGGCGTCGACCACGATCGCCTCCACCGCACCGGCTCTGAGGGCTCGCTCGCGGATCTCCTCGAAGTCGGCGCCCTGGCCGACGTCGACGGCCACGGCTATCACCTCTGTGTCGAGCTCAGCACCCGACCAGTGGACTGCGACCGACGTGTCGAGCCCGCCCGAATAGGCGAGCACCACGCGACGTGACATGAGAGTTGACCTTCTTCCTCGGCCCTCCGGCCGCGTCTGTCGGCTGAGCGCCGAGCGTACCTACTGACTAGCGACCCGCGATCTCACCGACCCGGGCGGCGAGAGCCTTGCCGCCCCTCGGTTCCTCCGAGACGATCAGCACGGTGTCGTCGCCGGCCACCGTGCCGAGCACCCCTTCGAGGGCACTTCGGTCGAGCGCCGAGGCGACGACGTGGGCGGACCCGGGCGGCGTGCGAACCACCACGATGTTGCCCGAGAAGGCGACGTCGACCACCCACTCGCCGAGAACCCTGCGCAGGTGGTCCTCAGGGAGCAACTGGTCGCGCGGCAGTTCCGCGATGGCATAGACGAGCCTGTCGCTGCCCGGCACGCGGACCTTGACCGCGCCGACCTCCTCCAAGTCGCGTGACACGGTCGCCTGGGTCGCCGTGACGCCCTCGGTGGCCAGGAGCTCGACGATCTGCTCCTGGCTCGTCACGGCGTGCTCGGCGAGCACGCGCCCCAGCAGGTGCTGGCGACGCGCCTTCGAGACCCTCGCGCCGCTGTAGCTCACAGAGCTTGTCCTCGAGGGGCCACGCCCTCTCCGGACATGAAGCGAAACAAGCCGCGGATCGAGTGCATGCGGTTCTCCGCCTGCAGCCACACTGCGCTCTGCGGACCGTCGAGCACCGCCTCGCTGATCTCCTCGCCGCGGTGGGCAGGCAGGCAGTGCAGGACGAGCGCCCCCGGTGCTGCCGCGGCGAGCAGCTCGTCGTCGATCGTGTAGCCGGCGAAGGCATGTCTTTTCGTCCAGCTCTCCTCGTCCTCGCCCATCGAGACCCAGACGTCGGTGTAGATGACGTCGGCTCCCTCGGCCGCCTCGCGGGGCGACGAGGACAGCTCGATCTCGCCGCCGAGCCTCAGCGCCCACGCGACGTCCTCCGATTTGAGCTCGTAGCCGGCCGGCGCGGCCGCCCGGAAGTGCATCCCGGCCAGCGCGGCGGCTCCCGCGAGCGAACGGCACACGTTGTTGCCGTCGCCCACGAAGGCAAGGGTCACCCCCTCGAGCCGCCCGAGACGCTGGCGGATCGTGAGCAGGTCGGCGAGCGCCTGGGTGGGGTGCTCGACATCCGAGAGGAGGTTCACGACCGGGACGGGCGTCCCGCTCGCCTCGAGCGAATGACGCATGCGCTCGAGCGTCGTGTGCCGCTCCACTCTCGCGGCGATGATGGAGTGGTAGCAGGCGAGCGTGCGCGCCACGTCCTCGGCGCTCTCCCGCCGGTCGATGCCGATCTCCTCGCCCCTGATCGCCAACGGGTGTCCACCAAGCTGCACCACGGCCATCTCCGCCGCGTTGCGGGTCCGGGCCGACGGGTGCTCGAACACGAGGGCGACGCCCTTTCCCTCGAGCGGGCGCGCCGTCGCCGGCGCCTCCGCAAGGTCGAGCACGGCGCCGAGCTCCGCGGCCGTCAGGTCGCCTACGGAGAGAAACGACGCTCCACTCCCCCTCATCAACCGACCTCCTCCAGGTTGTCGCGGGTGACGCTTCGGATGGCTGCGCCGAGGATCGCCACCGCCTCGGCGATCTCGGCCTCGGACACGGTGATGGGCGGTGCCAGGCGGACGACGTCCGGCGTGGGGGCGTTGGCGACCAGTCCCTCCTCGAGGGCACGGGCCGTCACCTGCTTGGCTGTTCCTCGTGTGGCGAGCACGGCGGCGAGGAGCAGGCCGGCGCCCCGCACGGACTCGACTCCGTCCAGCTCCGCGAGCCCGGCCGTGAGGCACGAGCCCCGCTCGGCGGCGCGTCCGGGTGCGTCGATCGCCATGAGGCGGTCGATCGTGGCCGTCGCGGCGGCGGCGGCGAGCGGCTGACCTCCGAAGGTGCTCCCGTGGTCGCCCGGCTCGAACGCGGCGGCGACTTCTCCCCGGGCCCAGCAGGCTGCGACGGGCACGCCGTTGCCGAGCGCCTTGCCGACGGTGACGACGTCGGGTCGGATGCCGTGGTGCTGGAAGCCGAACCATCGCCCGGTGCGGCCGAGACCGGTCTGGACCTCGTCGAGCATGAGCAGGAGACCCCTCTCGTCACAGATCCGGCGAGCCCCCTCGAGGTAGCCGTCCGGTGCGGGCACGACGCCACCCTCGCCCTGCACCGACTCGAGCAGGACGGCCGCCACCTGCGGCTCGTCGCAAGCCCGGGCGAGGGCGTCGAGGTCGCCGAAGCCGACGTGGCTGAAGCCCTCCGGCAGGGGCTGGAAGGGTCCGTGCTTGGCAGGCTGGCCAGTCGCGTGGAGGGTCGCGAGCGTCCTGCCGTGGAAGGAGTTGAGCGCCGAGACGACGGCGTAGCGACCAGGGGCGTCAATGCGGCTGGCTCGAGCGTCGTCGCCGGTCCGCCCGCCGTAGCGGCGGGCGAGCTTGATGGCGCACTCGTTCGCCTCCGCACCCGAGTTGCAGAAGAAGATCTTCCCGCCGGCCGGGCTCCCGTCCCCGACGAGGGTGTCGATCCGCGCGGCAAGCGGCTCGGCGAGCTCGTTGTGGAACAGGTTCGACACGTGCAACAACCGTTGCGCCTGGGACGACACAGCATGGGCTATCGCCGGATCGGCGTGACCGAGCGAGGTGACGGCGATGCCCGAGAGGAAGTCGAGGTAGCGCCTTCCGTCCGAGTCGTAGAGGACGGTGCCCTCGCCTCGCACGAAGGTGACCGGCGCAGGCGCGTAGGTGCTCATGAGGTGGCTCGGCGCCTGGTCGCTCACGGCCCGACCACCATGGTCCCCACGCCCTCAGGCGTGAGCAGCTCGAGGAGAAGGGCATGGCGCACGCGTCCGTCGAGCACGTGGGCGCTCCCCACGCCGTGGCGGACGGCGTGGGCGCAGGCCGACGCCTTCGGGATCATGCCGCTCGAGACGGCTCTGCTGCTCATGAGATCGTCGAGCTGGGCAGCGCGCAACCGGGTCACGAGGGTTGCCGGATCGCCGGGATCGGTCCGTATGCCCTCTATGTCGGTGAGGAAGATGAGCTTCTCCGCCCCGACCGCCTCGGCGACGGCCCCTGCGACCGTGTCGGCGTTGATGTTGTACGCCTGGCCGGCGGCGTCGGAACCGATGGTGGCGATGACGGGGATGAGGCCCTCGGCGATGAGCTTACGCAGGATCGCCGGATCGACCGCAGCTATGTCCCCGACGTAGCCGAGGGCTTCGTCGCGCGGCGTCGCAGCTATGAGCCCGGCGTCCTCGCCCGAGAGGCCGACGGCCACGGGCCCGTGCACGTTCATGGCGCCGACTATGTCGCGGTTCACCTTGCCGACGAGGACCATGCGGGCGATCTCGAGCGTCTCGGAATCCGTCACCCTGAGCCCGTCGACGAATTGCGGGACCTTGCCGAGGCGCTCCATGAGGTCGCCGATCTGAGGCCCGCCCCCGTGCACGACGACCGGCTGCATGCCGACCGAGCGGAGGAGCACGACGTCTTCCGCGAAGTAGGCGAGCGCGGCCGCCGGATCGTTGCCGGCGAGCGCGTTGCCGCCGTACTTGACGACGATCACCCGCTTCGCAAAGCGGCGTATGTACGGGAGCGCCTCGCAGAGGACGGTCGCCTTCGTCGCGACGGACAGGCCGGCGGTCGCGTGCTCTGCGCTCGGCCCCGTGCTGTCCGCCGCGGTCACGGCGTCAGCCCCACGAGCGGCAGCCCGCTCGTCTCCGGCAGGCCGAGGGCGACGTTCGCCGCCTGCACGGCCTGGCCGGCACCACCTTTCACGAGGTTGTCGAGAGCCGCGAGGACGACGGTCCAGCCCGTCCGGTCGTCGACGCGCGCCGTGAGGTGCACGACGTTCGAGCCGTAGCAGTCGGCCGTGGAGACGAGCTCACCGGCGCCGGCGACCCTCACGAAGGGGGCATCCCGGTAGAAGTCCCCGAGATATTCGACGAGGGCGGCACTCGCGCCCGCCGGTCCGCCGGATCGCGCGGGCGCGCGGGCCGACCTCGCGTAGCAGGTCGCGAGGATGCCTCTCGTCATCGGCGCCAGATGAGGCGTGAAGAGGACGGTGCCGCCGATGACCTGCTCCATCTCCGGCGTGTGCCGGTGGTTGAGGAGCCCGTACGGGGCGAAACGCTCGTTGGCGTAAGGATGGTGCAAGTTCGCCGCGGGCTGTTTGCCCGCACCCGACGTGCCGCTCGCGGCGTCGACGATGATCCCGGCAGCCTCGACGAGCCCCTCGCGCACGAGGGGCGCGAGAGCCATCGAAGCCGCCGTCACGTAGCAGCCGGGTGCGGCCACGAGCCTCGCGCCGGCCAACTCCGCCTTGAACAACTCCGGCAGCCCGTAGACGGCCTCCTCGAGCAGCTCGGGCCTCGAGTGCTCCCATCCGTACCAGATCGGGTAGAGGCGAGGGTCCTTCAGGCGGAAATCGGCACCGAGGTCGACCACGAGCCGCACCCGGCCCGTCAACGCCGCCACGGCCTCTTGTGAGGTGCCCGACGGGAGCGCCACGAACACGACGTCGAGGGACTCGAGATCCCCCGGGTCGAGCGCCTCGACGACGAGGCCCTGGTAGGCCGGCTCGGCGGCGAGCGACGGGAGGGCGTCGGTGAGCTGCTGGCCGGCCGTCGAGTCCCCCTGCACGAGCGCGACCTCGAGCTCTGCGTGACCGGCGAGGAGCCGCAGCAGCTCTGCCCCGAGGTAGCCGGTCGCTCCGGCGACGCCGCACTTCATGGAGCATGACTATACACGCTGCTGCATACTGATCCCACCGGGGGGTCGGGCGGTCAGGCGACCCCGGGTCGCCGTGATCAGCTGTCGAGGGCCGTCCTGAACTCCCCCACCAGCCTGGAGACGCCCTCGGGGCCTTCCCCGTCGAGCAGCCGGTGGACGACGGCGGATCCGACCACGACGCCGTCGGCGACCGCACAGACCTGGGCCGCCTGGGCAGGCGTCGAGATGCCCACGCCGACGAGCACCGGCACGTCTGTGACCTCCTTGCATCTGGCCGCGAGGTCCGCGGCGGTCGAGGCCAACTCGGCGCGCTCGCCGGTGACGCCCATGAGCCCCACGGCGTAGAGGAAGCCCCTCGTCCTCGTCACGATCTCCTTCAGGCGTGCGTCCGTCGTGGTAGGCGCTGCGAGCAGCACGGTCTCGATCCCCGCGGCTGCCGCCGCGGCCAGCCAGGGCTCGGCCTCGTCCACCGGGAGGTCCGGCACGATCGCGCCGGCGACGCCGGCCTCGGCGAGGAGGTTCGCCATGCGCTTGTGCCCGGCCCTCGCGATGATGTTGTAGTAGGTCATCACCGCGACCGGGATGCCGAGGTCGACGCTCGACACGGCCGACAGGATGCCCGCGGGGGTGGCCCCCGACGCGAGCGCCGCCACGGAGGCCCGCTGGATGACCGGCCCGTCGATCATGGGATCGCTGAAGGGAAGCCCGATCTCGAGGGCGTCGGCCCCGGCCGCGGCCGCCGCCTCCGCCGCGAGCAGCCAGTCCGGGCCGAGACCGCCCGTCACGTAGGGCACGAGGAGCTTCCTGCCGGCGTCCCGCTGCCGGCGGAGGCTCCGCTCGAGCTCGGTTCGGCTCAAGGTCGGCGCCCTTCGGAGTCGAGCTCCGGCTGCCGAGCCGAGCGCGACATCACGAGGGCGACGTCCTTGTCGCCGCGCCCGGAGAGCGTGAGCAGCACCGCCGATCCCTTCGGGATCGACCGTCCCGCCTCCCGCACCACCCAGGCGAGCGCGTGCGCCGGCTCGAGGGCGGGGATGATCCCCTCGGTCTCGGCGAGCAGCCGGAAGGCCGCGAGCACCTCGTCGTCGCTCGCGTCGACGTACTCCGCACGACCGATCTTGCCGAGGTGAGCGTGCTCGGGGCCTATCCCCGGGTAGTCGAGGCCGGCCGAGATGGACTCGGCCTCGAGTATCTGACCGTCCTCGTCCTGCAGGAACATCGAGCGCATCCCGTGCACGACGCCCGGCACGCCGTTGTGCATCGCCGCACCCCCCGCCGCCTCGACGCCGACGAGCCGGGCACCGGTGTCGACGAAGCCGGCAAACGTGCCGGCAGCGTTCGACCCCCCGCCCACACAGCAGACGACTACGTCGGGGTCCCCGCCGGCCAGCACCTCGCGACACTGCGAGCGAGCCTCCTCCCCCACGATCCGCTGCAGCTCGCGCACGATGAACGGGTACGGGTGCGGGCCCATCACCGAACCGATGCAGTAGTGCGTCGTAGCCGCGGTCGCGACCCAGTCCCGCAAGGCCTCGTTGATGGCGTCCTTCAGAGTGCGGCTGCCCGACTCGACAGCGGTCACCTCGGCGCCGAGCAGCCTCATGCGGAAGACGTTGAGCTCCTGGCGCTCCACGTCGACGGCACCCATGTACACCATGCACTCCATGCCGAAAAGGGCCGCGGCCGTGGCCGTGGCGACGCCGTGCTGACCGGCGCCGGTCTCGGCGACGAGGCGGGTCTTGCCCATCTGCTCGGCGAGCAGCGCCTGGCCGATCACGTTGTTCAGCTTGTGCGAGCCCGTGTGGTTGAGGTCCTCCCGCTTGAGGAGCAGCCTGATCCCGAGCTGGTCCCCCAACCGGGCGCACTCCCACACGGGGGTCGGCCGTCCGCCGTAGTACCGGAGGAGCGAATCGAGCCGCGCCCGGAAGTGGGGATCGCCCCAGGCCTTGTGGAAGGAGCGGTCGAGCTCCTCGCAGGCCGAGACGAGCGACTCCGGCACGAACCTTCCGCCGTAGTCGCCGAAGCGGCCGCGTTCAGCGGGCTCACGCATGACCTCGAACGCCGCCGTCATCGCTCCTCCTGCCAGTCGTAGGGCGCGGTGCCGTCGGGGTCGTAGGGCTCCGGCTCGGTGGCACGGACGGCCTGCACGAAGGCACGCACCTTCATCGGATCCTTCTTCCCGACCTCGCGCTCGACGCCGCTCGAGACGTCGACGCCCCACGGGTGCACCCGCCGGATCGCCTCTGCCACGTTGTCGGGGTCGAGACCGCCGGCCAGGACGAGCCGCCGTCCCCGCGGCGCCCCCTCGGCCAACTGCCAGTCGAAGACCTTGCCCGAGCCGGGAGAGGGGGCGTCGACGAGGATGACGTCGGCGCCGTACTCCTCTGCCTGGTCGATCCTGTGGTCGCCTGCGACGAACGCCTTGATGACGAGGGGCACCCGCACCGAGACGTAGCCGGAATCCTCGCGGCTCTCGTGGCCGTGCAGCTGGGCCGCCTTGAGCCCGGCCTTGTTGACCACGTCCACGACGGTCTGCGGGCGCTCGTCTCGGAAGACTCCGACTGTGACGATCTCGGGCGGCAGCCTCCTCGTGATGGCGTTCACGGCCGGCGGCGTCATCTGCCTCAAAGAGGGGGCGAAGACGAAGCCCACCGCGTCGGCTCCCATCGCCACCGCGAGGAGCGCGTCCTCCTCGCTCGTGATCCCGCAGATCTTCACCCACATGGGAGCCCCCTCATGAGCACGCGGGCGGCTTCGGCCGCGGCCGGCGGATCGCCGGCGCGCACGAGCGCCTCGCCGACGAGCACCGCGTCGTAGCCGGCCTCGGCGAGGCGGGCGATGTCGTCGTGGTTGGCTATGCCCGACTCGGCCACCGTCGTCACACCGTCCGGCAGAGCCTTCGCCATCCGCAGGGCCCGCGCGGTGTCGACCTCGAAGCTGTGGAGGTCTCGCTGGTTGACCCCGACCAGACGGGCGCCGGCATTGACCGCGCGCTCGGCCTCCGCCTCGTCGTGGACCTCCACGAGGGCCGCGAGCCCGAGAGTCTCCGCGAGGGCCACGAATCGCGTGAGCTCCGAGTCGGAAAGGGCGGCGACGATGAGAAGGACGGCGTCGGCTCCCATGATCCGCGCCTCGCAGACGTCGGCGTCGCAGACGGTGAAGTCCTTCCGCAGGACAGGGAGCGAGGAGGCGGCTCGCGCCGCGACAAGGTCAGCGCTGCTGCCGCCGAAGTGCTCGCTGTCTGTGAGAACCGAGAGGCAGCTGGCTCCGCCCTGCTCGTAGGCCGCGGCCAGGCGCGCCGGGTCGAGCGACATGGCGAGATCGCCCTTCGACGGCGAGCGCCGCTTCACCTCGGCGATGAGGGCTAGGTCCCGACCCGAGAGCGCATCGGCGAAGGGTCGCGGCGGGTCCTCCTCACAGGCACGACGAGCGGCCGACACCATCCCTTCGAGCTCCCGGGCCGAGCGCGCCGAAGCATCAGCCCGGGCACGATGCCAGGCGACGATGCCGTCGAGATAGGTCGCCATCCCCGCAGACTAGTTGGGCGCCCCGGCGGCCCCGGGGCTGGGGCCCTCCTCGGCGGCGCGGCCAGGCTGCGAGCCGGGCGCGCCTGCCCGCCGCACGAGCCGGTCCTCCGCCGTCGAGTGGACGATGAGGGGCGAGTGGCAGAGGACGAAGACTCCGAAGCTCATGACCATGAGCGCCAGCGCGTCGACGCTGAGGATCCCGACACCACCGCGCAGGTTGTCGCCGAAGAGGGTCACCCCGATCACGATGCTCGCGATCGGGTCGAGGATGACGATGCTCGCCTGCGACGCCGTGATCGGTCCCGCGTGGAAGGCGTTCTGGACGAAGAAGAGGCCGGCGAGGCCGGCGGCGGCGATTCCGTAAGGCTCGAAGTGGAGCAACAGGTGGACGAAGCCGTGCTGCAGGATCACGGTCGTCGACTTGATGAAGGCCGCCGAGAGCGAGAAGGAGATCGCCGCCGCCGCCCCGAACCAGGCCGAGCGCCAGGGCCGCGACCCGAAACGAGTCATGAGGAGAGACAAGAAGATCCCGCCGACGCAGGCCGCCACGACGAGGATCCACTCGGTCTTGGTCGGCAGCGAGTTGCCGCCGCCCTGGTTGCTCACGGCGAGGAACGTGCCGAGCCCCGCGACGAGCGAGACTGTGCCCACCGCCTCGCGCCAGCCGAGCGTCCACCCGAACCAGACGCGCAGGATGAGCACGAGGAACCCGAGCTCTGTGACGAGCAGCGGCTGGACGATCGTGAGCGGACCGTCCCCGAGGGCACCGGCTTGGAAGAGGAAGGCAGCGACCATGGCGGCGAACCCGGCGAACCAGATCGGGCGGCCGAGGACATATCGGATCAGCTTCAGCTTCAGCTCGGAGTCCGGCGGCGCGGACTCCACGCCCATCCGCTGGAGGATGGTCGCCATCGCATTGCACAGGGCCGCCGCCAGGGCGAGCACGATCGCCGCCACCTGGTCCCCCTACCCTCTCGCGAGCGGCAGAGATCGGATCTCCGCCTCCTCGTCGGTACCCTCGACCTTCACCTCCGCCGGTAGCTCGACGCCGCGCCGCACCATGGCGAGGCCGACGAAGCCGCCCCTCGGCGACTCGGCGGCGCTCGTCACCGTCCCGACGGCGCCCCCGCCAGCCGAAAGCCCCGTCCCTGCGCAAAGCGGCCCGGCGCTCACCACACCGCGGAGGAGCCGCGCCACGTTGGAGCCGCGGGCATCAATCCTCGCTACCAGCTCCTGGCCCGTGTAGCAGCCCTTCGTGAACGAGACGCTCCGGGCGAGGAGCTCGTCGCCCGCCTCCTGCGGGATGGTCTTCGCGGTCAGCTCTGCTCCCATGCGGGGTACGCCGGCCTCGATCCGTGCGACCTCGAACGCCAACCGATCCCCTTCCGGGGGCAGAGCCTCCGGAAGGGGATCGTCCTCGAGGAGCATGTCCCACCCCGAAAAGCCCGCCCACTCCCACGCGACCCCCGACCCGACCGACGCCAGGGCCTCGGGACCACGGCACTCGAGCAGCTGTGAGGTCGACTGCCCGAGAGTCGCCTTCACACGGACCTTGAACCGCCTGAGGCGCTCGGTGAGCAAGTCGCCGAAGCCCTGCTCGACCTCGAGGTGGAACAGCTCCTCGGACCTACGCCAGACGCGGCAGTAGGCGTCGAGCTTCCCCTGCGGCGACAGCACGAGCGCCTCTCGCGCCCCACCCGGTGCGAGACCCGTCAGGTCCTGGCTCACCTGACCCTGCAGCCACTCGAACGCGCCGGGGCCTTCGACCGTGACGAGGTCGCGCGTGACCAGGCGGTGCACCCGGCTGCTCCTCAGCGCGTCGTATGTCTCGGAGAACGCCAGCACCGGCACAAACGGTATCGCCCGCACGTACGCAATCCATCGTGGCTAGGTGCTGCTC
>JAJYVX010000080.1 GCA_021791795.1 Actinomycetes bacterium
GATGGCGCTCGAGCAACCTGCGTCGTCGAGGCTCGGAACAAAAGAGGAGCTCCGCCGCCAATTCAAGGTGTCGGGAGCGACGATGAGCGAGGCGCTTCGCCTTCTTCAGTCCCGCGGCATCGTCTCGATGCGCACCGGACCGGGAGGAGGCGTGTTCGCGGCCGAGCCGTCCGGGCGGCTCATGCTGTCGAACGTGCTGCTCGGCTTCCGTGGCGGCATCATGGCGGCGAGCGACGTGCTCGAGGCACGTGAGGCGCTCGAGCCGGCGATCGGCCGCTTGGCAGCGGAGCGCCGCAACAAGACCGATCTGGCAGAGATACGCGAGATGCTTGCCGAGATGCGGCGCCATCTCGAGGATCCCGAGGACTATCTCCGAATCAATTGGCGCCTGCATCGGCGGATCGCCGAGTCCACGAGCAACGAGATCCTGTCCGGTCTCTACTGTTCCCTCGTCCGGTTCTTGGAGGACGAGCTGACCCAGGCAATGGCCGCGAGCAGCTACGAGCGGCACCGCAACGACAACTTGGCACTTCATAGCCGCCTCGTCGACGCGATCGAGCGGCAGGACTCGGCTCGTGCTGCACGTCTCGCGGCACACCATGCACCGGCCAGCATCCTCGGCAGCGTGAAGGCGCGCTCGAACGGTGACGGAGGGAGGTCTCGTGGACGACGCTGAGCGCAAGGCCGCCGCTCTCGATCTCTCGAAGGCAAAGTTGGAGCGACGCCCGATCCGGCCGCTCACCGAAACCTTCGGGTCCTTCGGAGTCGAGGACGCCTATGCCGTCCAGCAACTCTTCGTCGAGCAGCTCGCCCCCGGCCCGAACCGGACACTCGGTCACAAGGTCGGCCTCACCTCGGTCGTCATGCAGTCGATGCTGGGCGTGAGCCAGCCCGACTTTGGCCACCTGCTCGAGAGCATGTTCTATGCCGAGAGCTCTGCCGTGCCGCTCTCGGAGCTCATCCAGCCGAAGGTGGAGCCGGAGGTGGCCTTCGTGCTCGGCCGGGAGCTCTCCGGCCCCGGCGTCACGATGGCCCATGCCGTGCGCGCCGTCGAGTACGTGCTCCCGGCCCTCGAGATCATCGACAGCCGGATCGTCGACTGGAAGATCTCGCTCTCGGACACGATTGCCGATAACGCCTCTTCCGGCGGCGTCGTTCTCGGTGGGACGGCCCGGCGTCTCGAAGGCCTCGAGCTTCGCACGATCGGCTGCAATCTCTGGCACGGCGGCGCACTGGCAGCGACCGGCGCCGCTGGGGCGGTCCTCGGTAACCCGCTCAACTCGCTCGTCTGGCTCGCGAACACCCTCGGCTCGCTCGGGGAGGGGCTCATGGAGGGAGAGGTCGTCCTGCCGGGCTCGTGCACCGTGGCAGTGCCGGTCACCGCCGGAGACGAGGTTCGAGCCTTCTTCGCCGGCCTCGGCTCGGTCGGCGCACGTTTCGAAGGGAGCGCCCCATGACGCAACGACCCGTTCGAGCCGCCATCGTGGGTTCCGGCAACATCGCTACCGACCTCATGGCGAAGCTCGCCCGAAGCGAGCTCGTCGAGCTGTCGTGCATGGTCGGGATCGATCCCGACTCCGAGGGCCTCGCAAGAGCACGCCGTGCCGGCATCGAGGCCTCCGCAGGGGGCGTCGACTGGCTCCTTCGCCGTGACGAGCTCCCCGAGATCGTGTTCGAGGCGACCTCGGCCAAGAGCCACCTCGAGAACGCGCCTCGTTACGAGGAGGCCGGCATCCAGGCGATCGACCTCACGCCGGCCGCCATCGGTCCCTACGTCGTGCCGGCCGTCAACCTTGACAGTCATCTCGCCGCTCCCAACCTGAACATGATCACCTGCGGGGGCCAGGCGACGATCCCGATCGTGGCAGCGATCAGCCGGGTCACACCGGTGTCGTACGCGGAGATCGTCGCCTCGATCGCCTCGCGCTCGGCCGGTCCCGGCACCCGGGCGAACATCGACGAGTTCACGAAGACGACTGCTCGCGGCATCGAGCAGGTGGGCGGCGCCACGAAAGGAAAGGCGATCATCATCCTCAACCCCGCCGAGCCGCCGCTCGTGATGCGCGACACGGTCTTCTGCGGCATCGACGAGTCGGCCCAACGCGAAGCCGTCACCGAGTCGGTCGCCGAGATGGTGGCCACGGTGAAGAGATTCGTGCCGGGCTACCGGCTGAAGGCCGAGCCGCAGTTCGACGAGGCGCGCCCGGAGTGGGAGGGGCGCCAGCGCGTCGGCGTCTTCCTCGAGGTGGAGGGTCGCGGCGACTACCTCCCGCCCTATGCCGGCAACCTCGACATCATGACCGCCGCCGCCGCCTGGGTGGGCGAGGAGCTCGCCCTCGCCAAAGCGGGAGCCGCGCGGTGAACGGGATCGAGCAGGCGGCCCCTCCGGGGGTGCGCCTCACCGACTCGACGTTGCGGGACGGCAGCCATGCCATGGCCCACCGCTTCTCGGCGGAGCAGGTGCGGTCGACCGTGGCGGCCCTCGACGAGGCGGGCGTCCCCGTGCTCGAGGTGACCCATGGCGACGGCCTCGGCGGCTCTTCGTTCAACTACGGCTTCTCGGCCACGGCCGAGCTCGACCTCGTCGCCGTGGCGGCGCAGACGGCTCGCCGGGCGCGCATCGCCGTGCTGATGCTGCCCGGCGTCGGCACGGCCGCGGACCTCGGGCGGGCGAGAGACGCCGGGGCTTCGATAGCCCGGATCGCCACCCATTGCACCGAGGCCGACATCGCCGTGCAGCACTTCGGACTGGCTCGGGAGATGGGCCTCGAGACGGTCGGCTTCCTCATGCTCTCGCACATGCTCGAGCCGGAGCGCCTCGCCGAGCAGGCCCGCATCATGGTCGACTCCGGCGCGCAGTGCGTCTACGTCGTCGACTCTGCCGGTGCCCTCGTGCTCGACGAGGTGACCGAACGGGTAGGCGCCCTCGTGAGAGAGGTCGGGCGCGAGGCGGAGGTGGGCTTCCACGGCCACAACAACCTCGGTCTCGGCGTCGCCAACTCGGTCCTCGCGCACCGGGCCGGTGCCCGCCAGATAGACGGCGCGACCTGCTCGCTCGGTGCCGGATCCGGCAACAGCGCGACCGAGGTGCTCGCCGCCGTGTTCGACCGCCTCGGCGTGGCCACCGGGATCGACCTCGAGAGGGTGCTGGCGGCGGCGGACGAGGTGGTGCGGCCCTACCTGCAGCGGGAGCCGGTGGCGGACCGGAACGCCATCGTGATGGGCCACACGGGCGTGTACTCGAGCTTCCTCCTCCACGCCGAGCGGGCCGCCCGGCGTTACGACGTCCCCGCCCACGATCTCCTGGCGGAGGCGGGACGCCGGCGGTACGTGGGCGGCCAGGAGGACATGCTGATCGACATCGCCATCGAGCTCGCGAGAGGCCGGGCGGAGCCGAGCGCGGCCGGCCAGAGGAGTGGGGAGGAGTGAACCTCAGCGATGCGGCGGACGTGCTCCTCGGGGCGGAGGCCACGGCGAGCGCGCTCGAGCCCCTGACGGACAGCTGGCAGGAGCTGGACCTCGCCACAGCCACGGCGGTGCAGCACCTCACCCTCTCCCGCCGCCTCGCCCGGGGCGAAAGGTTGACCGGTCTCAAGCTCGGACTCACCTCGCGGGCAAAGCAGCGGCGGATGGGGATCGACACGCCGCTCACGGCCTTCCTCACCGACGCCATGGTCCTACGCCTCGGCGAACCGCTCCGCCTGGGGGGGTTGATCCACCCCCGGGCGGAACCCGAGATCGTCTTTCTCATGGGCGAGCGCCTCGCCGGTCCCGGCGTCACCGCAGCCGAGGCGCTCGCGGCCGTGGCCTCCGTCTCCTGCGGCGTGGAGATCATCGACAGCCGCTTCCGGGATTTCCGATTCAAGCTCCCCGACGTCGTCGCTGACAACGCGTCGGCCGCCCGCTACGTCCTCGGGCCGCGGCGGGTGGACCCCTCGTCGCTCGACCTGACGCTCGAGGCATGCGTGGTCGAGCTGAACGGCCGGGTGGTGGACTCGGCGACCGGGGCGGCGGTGCAGGGGCACCCAGCAGAGGCCCTCGCCGAGGCGGTGAACGCCCTCGCCCTCGAGGGCATCGCCCTCGAGGCGGGCTGGTCCGTGCTCACCGGCGGCATGACCGACGCGGTCGAGCTCGTGCCCGGCTCGAGCCTGCGAGTGGACTTCACACACCTCGGCTCCGTGGTCATCCAGGCGAGCGGGGGAGAGGCGCAGTGACGGTCGTACCACACGTGATCGACGGCGAAGAGACCGACGCCGTCCACGGCGGTCGCTTCGAGTCGGTGAACCCGTGGACCCGCGTGCCGTGGGCGGAGGTGGCTCTCGGAGACGAGGCCGACGTGGCTCGCGCCGTCGCAGCCGCTCGGCGCGCCTTCGACGAGGGGCCGTGGCCGCGCATGGGGACCGCCGAGCGCCGGGCGGTGCTCCATCGTTTCGCCGACCTGCTCCTAGCGCACGCAGGGGAGCTGGCACAGGCGGACTCCTCGGACATGGGCAAGCCGATATCCGACCTGCTCGAGCGGGAGGTCCCGCGCTCGGCGCACAACCTGCGGTTCTTCGCCGATCATGCGGCCCTCGCGCCGGGGGCGGTGTTTCCCATGGACTCGGGGCACCACGCCTACGAGCGCTTCGAGCCGGCGGGCGTCGTCGCCGCCATCTCGCCCTGGAACTTCCCCCTCATGCTCGAGACCTGGAAGATCGCGCCTGCGCTCGCCTGGGGCAACACCGTCGTGCTGAAGCCGGCCGAGGAATCGCCCGTCTCGGCCTCTAGCCTCGCCCGCCTCGGCCTCGAAGCCGGCCTGCCGCCCGGCGTTCTGAACGTCGTCCATGGCTTCGGCCCGGAAAGCGCCGGAGAGGCCCTCACCCGCCATCCCGGCGTCGACAGGGTCACCTTCACCGGGGAGTCGGCGACGGGGAGGGCCGTGGCGGCCGCGGCCGCTTCTCACCTCGCGCCCGTCAGCCTCGAGCTCGGCGGGAAGGGCGCGAGCATCGTCTTCGCCGACGCCGATCTCGACGGGGCCGTCGCATGGTCCATCCGGGCCGCCTTCTCCAACGCCGGACAGGTCTGCCTTGCCGGGAGCCGGCTCCTCGTCGAGGCCTCCGTCCTCGACGAATTCGTCGACCGTCTCGTCACTGCGGCCGAGTCCCTCGTCGTGGGCGATCCCTCCGACCCGAAGACCCAGCTGGGCCCGCTCTCCTCGCGTCAGCACTTCGAGAAGGTCGTCGGCTACCTCGACGACATTCCCCTCGCCGGGGGCAAGGTGCTCACCGGCGGCCGCCGCGATGGATGGATGGTCGCCCCCACGGTCGTGTCCGGTCTCGGGCCGAAGGCGCCTCACTGCAGGGAGGAGATCTTCGGACCGATCGTGCCCGTGCTCCCCTTCGAGGACGAGGCGGAGGCGGTGAGGCTCGCAAACGACTCACTGTTCGGGCTGAATGCGATGTGCTTTACTACCAACCTGAGTAGAGGGCACAGAGTCGCGGCGCGGCTCCGTGCCGGCACGGTCTGGGTCAACTGCTTCTTCGTACGGGATCTGCGGGCTCCCTTCGGCGGGGTCGGGGACTCTGGCGTGGGAAGGGAAGGAGGCACCTACAGCCGGGAATTCTTCACCGAGCCGAAGACGGTGATGATGGAGGTCGACTCGTGTCCGGCGGGGTTCTGATGACGCCGGCGCGCCGCTCGGGGTTCGACCGATGAGCTCGCGCCGAGAAGAGAGGGTCGCCACGAGCGCCCGAGAGGTACGCACAACTCCAGCAAAGAGAAAGAAGGGGGAGACCTAGTGAGACGTAAGCGCATGGCAGCGGTGAGCCTGGCCCTCGTGGCCGGCATCGGACTCGCCGCCTGCGGCACACCGAGTAGCTCGGGAGGAGGAGGCGGCGGGGGGAGCAACTCCGGCAAGAGTCCCATAGTCGAGGCGGCGGTAATCGCCTACACGGGCACGAACTCCTTTGAGGGAGGCGTGACGGATGCGGGCGTCTATCCGGCCGCCTACGAGATCAACCAGGCCGGTGGGATCCTCGGGCACAAGCTGACGATCGATCCGGTCGACACTCGCGGCGACCCCGCCGACGCCCTGCCGCTCGTCGAGAAGCTGCTCGCCACCACGTCCAACCTGGTCGGAGTGACGGGCTGCGGCACCACCTCGGGTCCGACGCTCATCCCGGTCTTCAACACGAGCCACGTCGTCGTCATGAGCTCGGCCGGTGAGGCCACCTACGACCGCAACGCCTACCCGTACTTCTGGCGCCTCGTCCCCCCCGACCCCGCGAACGGCATCGCGATGGCGATCTGGGCACAGCGCCACGGGTACACCCGCGTGGCCGCGGTCTTCGGCACCGACAGCGGATCGCAGGGCGACCTCCCGGGCGTGCTCGCCGGCGTGAAGGACGCGCACATGAACCTCGTCGCCAACGTCTCACTCACGCCCGACCAGCCGTCGTACCGTCCCGAGGTGGAGAGGGTGCTCGCGGCGCATCCGCAGGTCATCATGACCGAGTCGGACGGCCCGACCGCCGCCACCTTCTTCGGCGAGATGAAGCAGCTCGGACAGCTCGTCCCAATCTTCGGCACGCAGGCCACGGTCACCACCTCGTGGCTGAAGCCCGTGTCGGGCGCGCTCGGCACCGCCGACTTCAACCAGTACTACACGGGCATCATCGGTGGCACGCCGAGCATCACGCCGGCGCTCACGGCATACGAGAGCGCTGTCAAGGCCTCCGCCTCCAAAGTGCCGTCCCCCGCCTCGCAATGGGACGGCAACCCCTACTCGCAGGCCTTCTACGACGGGGTCATCGTCCAGGCGCTCGCCATGGAGGCGGCGCACTCGATCAAGCCTTCGGTGTACAACAGCTACATCCAGAAGGTGACCTCGCCCGGCGCCGGCAAGGTGAAGGTGTACACGTTTGCTCAGGGGAAGAGCGAGCTTGCCCAGGGCAAGCAGATCGAGTACATCGGGGCGTCGGGTCCGGTCGTCTTCGACCAGTACCACAACTCATTCGGTAACGAGGCGGCCGAGCACGTCTCGGTCTCGGGCACCGCGACCGTCCTCGGCGTCATCACCGAGCAGGCAATCCAGAAGCTGGGCTAGTCACTCCGGGTCCGGGGGCGCTGCAAGGCTCCCCGGACCCCGGGTGCACGACCCGAGTCGGGAGCAACATGAACGTCTTCTTACAGTCCATCGGATTCGGGGTCATCACCGCCTCCATCATCGCGATCGGGGCGATGGGCTTCTCCCTCCAGTTCGGCCTGACGAACGTTCTCAACCTGAGCTTCGGCAGCATCATGACGCTGGCGGGCTTCGTCGCCTACCTCTGCGAGACGGCCGGGATAAACATCTGGCTCGGCCTCGTCCTCGGAGGTCTGTCCGGAGCCGTCGCCACGATCCTCATCGGCAAGTCGGTCTTCAAGATCTTCGCCCGGCGCGGCGCCAAGCTCTTCGAGATGGTCATGGTGACCCTCTCGCTCGCTCTCATCATCGAGTACTCCATAGACGCCGTCTCGCAGGATCAGATCTACCAGCTGACCTTCCCTCAGGGGTCCTCTTTCACATTCGGGCCGATAACGGTCACGGCATCCCAACTCGCCATCATCGGGATCGGGATCGCGATCTTCGCGGCGCTCGAAGCCATGCTGAAGTTGACAAGGCTCGGGAAGGCCCTGCGGGCGATGGCCGTCGACCCCAGCCTGGCGCGCTCGTGCGGCATCCCGACGGACCGGATCGTGAACGCCACATGGCTCGTGAGCGGCTTCTTGTGCGGCGTCGCCGGAGTCGTCTTCGTCATCAATTCTCTGAGCGTCGACTCCTACACGGGCACGCTTTTCCTGCCCTCCGTCTTGGCGGCAGCCATTCTCGGCGGTGTCGGATCTCCCGGCGGCGCCCTCGTCGCTTCGCTCGTGCTCGGGATCGTGACCGAGCTCACGGCAGCCCTCGGCGGATCGGCCTACTCGACCGTGGCAGCTTTCGGCGTGTTGGTCGTCGTCCTTCTGAGCAAGCCATCGGGAGTGGCACGAAAGGTCGAGCTCACCGTCTGAGGAGTCGGGCTACCCGAGACGGAGGCCAAGAAGGAGAGATCTTTGGGCTCACTGTTCGCCTACTACATACCCACCCTGGTCGTGTACTTCGGTATCGACCTTTTGTCCGCATGGTCGCTCAACCTGCAGTACGGCTACGCCGGGGTCATCAACTTCTCTTTCATCATCTTTCAGGCCGCCGGGGCCTACGTCGCCGCGGCCGTGTCGCTCGGTCCTGACACGGGCCTCAACTCCTACCAGACCTACATCTTCGGGGCGCGGCTCCCGTGGCCCCTGCCCCTCATCGCGGCCGCGGCCGCAGGCGCGGCGCTCTCGGCCCTCATCGGGCTCTTCGCCTTGCGCCGCATCCGGCGGGACTACCAGGCAGCGGTGATGCTCATCGTGTCCCTCATCGCCCTGCAGGTCGTGTCGGCCGACGTGCACCTCTTCAACGGCTCGAACGGGTTGACGGGCGTGCCGCACCCGATGATGACCGCCCTCAACCTCTCACTCAGCAGCTGGGAGTGGGTGTGGGTGGTTCTCGTGCTCGCAATCTGCGTCGTCGTCTACGTCCTCGTCGAGAGGCTCTGCCGCTCCTCCTGGGGACGAGCGCTCCGGGCGATGCGCGACCAGGAGGACGCGGCCGCTTCGATCGGGCTCAACCCGACCGTGCTCCGCCTCGAGGTGTTCGTCATCGGCGGCGCCATCGCCGGGCTCTCGGGAGGGCTGCTCGTCGAGTTCATCTCCGCTTGGTCGCCCGGCGCGTGGGGGTACGCCGAGACCTTCGTGATCTTCACGGCCCTGCTCATCGGCGGTGTGGGCAACAACCGGGGAATGATCGTCGGCACCCTCCTCGTCCCGATCCTCTTCCTCGAGCTTCCGAGCTACCTCCCCTCCTTCGGCTATCCGGGATTGGTCGACGACTTCGAGTGGATCATCATCGGGCTCCTCTGGATGCTCGGCCTGCTCATCCGCCCGCGCGGGGTGCTGCCCGAGCGGCGCTTCATCGCGAGCCGGGAGGGCGCCGGGGTGATGACGGTCGGCACGAGGAAGGGCTTCTTCGGCCGGCTCTTGTCCGTCGGCAGCGGGGAGCCGGCTCGCTTGTTCCACCGGTCGGCGGGAGGGGTGCCGACCGTCGCGTCACCGGCAGGCATCGGTGACGAGGCGAGACCCGAGGAGGCCGAGGTCCGGTGAGAGACGCACGCAGCGAGAGCGTTCTCCGCGCCGGCAAGGGAGATGGCAGCCGGGCGACGAGCACCGAGCCGATTCTCAGCTGTGAGGAGGTGGTCGTCCGCTACGGCGGGGTAGTGGCCGTCGGCGGCGTCTCGCTCGCCGCCTATCCCGGCGAGGTCCTCGGCTTGATCGGCCCCAACGGAGCGGGCAAGTCCTCACTGCTCGGTGCCTGCGGCGGCCAGCTGAAGACGGCAGCGGGTCACATCCGATTCGAGGGGCGCGACGTGACGAAGCTGCCGCCCTACAGGCGCGCCCGGCTCGGCATCACCCGCACGTTCCAATCGACGAGCGAGTTCGAGGCGATGACGGTCTTCGAGAACCTCGTCACGTCCGCACGCGGCAACAGAGGGGCGTCCCTCTTGCAGACGACCTGGGGATGGCGCCAGAGCAGGAAGGAGGAGACGGAGGCATGCGGGCACGCCTGGCAGATCCTCGACAGATTCGAGATGGCGGACACGGCCGATGCCTACGGGCGGGAGCTGTCAGGCGGCCAGCGTCGCCTAGTCGAGATCATGCGCTGCCTCATGCGCAGACCCTCGCTCCTCCTCCTCGACGAGCCGATGGTGGGTGTCGCGCCCCACCTCGTGGCCCGGCTCGTGAGCGACCTCCGCTCCATAGCCGCCGACGGGATCGCATTGATCCTCGTCGAGCATGCCCTCGAGGTCGTGGGGGATCTGTGCGACCGGGTCGTCGTGATGTCGCAGGGGACGGTCATCGCCGAGGGCAGCTACGCCGCGGTGGTCGAGGACGAGGCGGTGCGGAATGCCTACATCGGGTGAGGTGATGTCAGCCACGTCCGAGAGCGGCCGCTCTCCCGACTCTGGCCGTTGCGTCCCGCATCTCGTAGGCGAAGAGGTGACGAGCGGCTACAGCAAGGTGCCCGTCATCAAGGACGTGACGGTGCAGATCGGCTTCGGCGAGGTCGTCCTCGTCATGGGCCCGAACGGTGCCGGCAAGTCGACCTTCGTGAAGACGGTGACAGGGAAGCTGCCGCTCATGGGAGGACGGCTTCTTCTCTCCGGCGAAGACATCTCCTCCTCGCGGGAGGAGGCGCGCGCCGCGAGGGGCATCGGCTACGTCCCCCAGACAGGCGACGTCTTCCCGACGCTCACCGTCCTCGAGAACATGGAGATGGGCGGCTACCGCATGCGCGCGAAGGCGGTACGGCGGCGGATCGACGAGATCTTCGAGATCTTCCCGACGCTCGCCGTCCTGCGCCGCCGCCATGCGAGGACCCTCTCGGGCGGAGAGCGCAAGATGCTCGGTATTGCCCGGGCGCTCGTCGCGAGCCCGACGCTGCTCATCCTCGACGAGCCGACGGCCAACCTCTCGCCTCTCATCGCGTCCAGCGTGCTCCATCAGGTCGTGAAGACGCTCGCCGGCACGGGCTCGGCCGTCTTGCTCATCGAGCAGAGGGTGCATCTCGGGCTCGAAGTGGCGACCTGGGGTTACGTCCTCACCGACGGCAGGCTGCGTCTCAGTTCGAGCGCCGACGAGCTGCGCAAGATGGACGACTTGAGCAACCTGTTCCTCAATGCTCCCGAGGAGGCCTCGTGACGCCAACCTTCGACCCAGCCCGCTACGTCCGTCCCGACGCCGTCCATTCGGACGCCTACACCGATGAGGAGGTGTTCCGGCTGGAGATGGGGCGGATCTTCGAGGCGGGCTGGGTGTACGTCGGCCACGAGACCGAGGTCCCCGAGAAGGGCGACTACCGCACGACGTTCATCGGGCGGCAACCCGTGATCTTCGCCCGGGGCGACGACGGCACCATCCGGCTGCTCCTCAACCGCTGCCGTCACCGCGGCGCCACCGTGTGTCAGGATCTCGCCGGCAACTCCACGTTCTTCCGCTGCCACTACCACGGGTGGACCTACAAGAACACTGGCGAGCTCGCAGGCGTCACGCTTCCTGACGGCTATGCGGCCTGTGGCTTCGACGTGAAGTCGCTCGCCCTGAGAGCCGCTCCTCGCTGCGAGAGCTATCGCGGCTTCGTCTTCGGTTCGCTCGCCCCCGAGCTCGAACCGCTCGACGAGTACCTCGGCCCGGCGGCCGGCTACATCGATCGCTTCGTCGACTCCGCCTCCGGCGCCGGCGTGCAGGTACGACGCGGGGTGACCCACCGCTACCGCTTCCGGGCGAACTGGAAGCTGCAGATGGAGAACACCGTGGACGGGTACCACCCCGGATTCACGCACCGTTCCTTCTTCGACATGATGTCGGACCAGACCGGGAAGCGGGCGAACCCCTACTTCAAGCGGGGCGAGTCGCCGATCCGCTCGAAGGCGCTGCGTAACGGGCACGCCGCCCTCGATTTCGGCGCCGGCCGCTCGGCCGAGGAGTTCGGCGACACCTTCTACGAGCGGGTGAGGAACGCGCCCGGCGCCGAGGACATCTTCGCCGAGTTCCGGCGTGAGCTCGGTGCCGAGGTCGCCCAGAAGGAGCTCAACCGCCTGATCGCGACCGGGCTCAACGTGGCGATCTTCCCGAACCTCGGGCTCATCCAGTCCCAGATCCGCGTGATCCGCCCCATCGCGGTCGACGAGACCGAGGTTGCTCTCTACCCGACCGAGGTGGTCGGGGCCGACCCGAGGATGAACTACCTCAGGCGGCGAGCCCAGGAGGTGTTCTTCGGGCCGGCCGGGATGGGCGGCCCCGACGACGTGGAGATGTTTCGCCGCTGCCAGGTCGGCATGGCGGCCGGCGCCGTCGGTTGGACGGTGCTCGCCCGCGGCTACGACCCCTCGGTCGAGGAGAGCGACGGCAGCGAGGGGGACTTCGCCGCCGAGAACGCCCAGCGGGCGCAGTACAGGCAATGGGTGCGGAAGATGTCCGCCGACGCCGGAGCGGGCGCATGACCCCCGAGCCCACGGCGACCTCTGCCGAGCCGACCTCGCGCTGGACCGGCCAGGCGGCGAGACTGCTCGCCTTGGAGGCGCTCCTGCTCGACAGCCGCCGCTACGAGGAGTGGATCGAGCTGTTCACCGAGGATGGTCTGTACTGGATACCCCTCGATCGCGGCGCGGCGGACGCGGGCGAGAGCCTCAACATCGCATTCGAGGGTCCGGCCCGCATGCGCCAGCGGGTCGCCCGGCTTCGCAGCGGCATCGCCCATGCCCAGGAGCCGCCCTCGTCGACCGTGCACGCCTACTCGAGCATCATCGTCACCGAGGCGGACGACTCGTCTGCCACCGTGGAGTCGGCGCTCGTGGTGGTGGAGACCCGCTTCGGTGGGCAGACCGTCGTGGCGGCAAGGTGCCGGCACCGACTCGTGCGCGACGATGCCGGCGCGGTGCGCATCGCGCAGAAGCGCGTGGAGCTGGCCGACCTCGAACAGGCACAGCCCGACCTGAGCTTCGTGCCGTGACCGACGGCCCGCTCGGCTCAGAAGAGCCGGTCCAGCTCGAGAACGAGTTCGCACGCGTGCTGCTCAGCATCGACCGCGAGGGCAACTCGCGGCGGCTCCGGATCGATGTGCCAGAGACCGGCGATGTGGGCTTCCTCGATGCCCTGAGCCTCGAGCGGCTGGCCGGCCTCTCTCAGGATGAGCTCGCCGCCCTCTTCAGGGTGGGTCAGTACCGGTCTGAGACGACGAAGTGAAGGAGGTGGCATGGCGGAGGTGCTCGGAGTAGGGCTGTCCCACTACCCGCTGCTCGGAGGGGTGGACGAGGACATGGCGTCGATCCTGCGCTACACGCTCGAGGATCCTGACGTGCCGGCTTCCCACAAGGAGCCCGGCGCTTGGCCGGCGTCGATGAGGGCCGAATGGGGCGAGGACGGCGGCGTCGCCGGCGCGGCCGCACACCGGCGGGCACTGCTCGAGGGCTTCGCCGAAGTGCGGCGGGCGATCGACGAGTTCCGGCCGGACGCGCTCGTCATATGGGGCGACGACCAATACGAGAACTTCGAGGAGGACATCATCCCGGCCTTCACCGTGCAGATATACGGTGACCGCGAGGTCCACCCGTGGCGCCACGCGAGGAAGTCCTCGGCGCTGCTCGGCCGGCCGAACGTCTGGGGCGAGGACGGCGACACGAGCATCGTCGTCCGTGGAGCACCCGACATCGGCCGGGCTCTCACCGAGGGGCTCCTCGAGCGGGAGATCGACGTCGCCTATGCCTACAAGCCTCTCCACCACGAGGGCCTGCCGCACGCGTTCCTGAACACCCTCCTCTACCTCGACTACGAGCGAACCGGTTTCGACTACCCGGTGATCCCCTTCCCGATCAACTGCTACGGCCGCCGTGTCGTGAGCTACCGGGGCTTCGTCTCCCGCCTCGGCGACCATGAGCAGCTCGACCCGCCCTCGCCCACCCCCTCGCGGGCGATGCATGTCGGCGCGACCGTGGCCGAGGTCCTCTCCGCGACGCCGCACCGCGTGGCGCTCGTCGCCTCGAGCAGCTGGTCGCATGCCTTCCTCTGCGACAAGACCTGGCGGCTCCGGCCGGATGGAGAGGCCGACCTCGCCTTCTACAGGGCCCTCGAGGAGAACGACTTCGACTTCTGGCGCAAGACCTCCGTCGCACAGCTCGAGGAATCGGGTCAGCAGGAGATGCTCAACTGGTTCTGCCTCCTCGGTGCCATGGAGTACCTCGGTCGGAGCGTGAGCTGGTCCCGCTACGTGCCGACCGAGGTCTTCAACTCCAACAAGGTCTTCGCTCTCTACAGATGAGAGAGGCAGGAGACCTGAAGACGCATCGGCCGCCGGTGCAGGCCGGTTGCCGCAGGACCGAGGGAGCCGTCACATGCCCCTGATCGAAGTGACTCTCGTAGAGGGCCGACCCTACGAGCGGCTGCGTCAGCTCATCTCCGAGTTGACGGCGGCCGCCGAGAACTCCCTCGACGCGCCCCGTGCGAGCATCCGCGTCGTGGTCCGCGAGGTGCCGGCCACGCACTGGGCCGCCGCCGACGTGACGATCGCCGAGCGGGATGGCTGCGCTTCCTCACTCCGTCCCGTCGAGAGAGCACGGTCATCTGCCGAGGAAAGGGGA
>JAJYVX010000081.1 GCA_021791795.1 Actinomycetes bacterium
CCGTGGCGCCGGTCGCCCCGGGACGCCACCCGGCCGGCCGGCCGGAGGCGCCGTCGCCTCCCCCGAACGTCTCGCCGAATCTCCTTCGCGCCTGCCCGACCGCGAGCCGGCCGATCATGCGGGCGACGGTCATGTCCTTCTCGAGGAAGCCCCGCCCCCTCTCGCTCAGCTTGGGCAGGTCCTGCACGACCTCGAGCACGAGGCCGATCGGCGCGAACACGACGATGTCGAGCACGGCGTCAAGTACGGGTCGCTCCTCAGGCACTCAGCCGACCCTAGCCCGGCGTCCTCTCAGACGCAGTCGCGGCAGAGCATCCGTTTGCGATCAGCCAGCTGGCTCTCGCTCTTCACGAGGAAGCAGGACTGGCAGACGAACTCGCCGGGCTGCTTGGGGAGCACGCGCAGGTTGCCGTCGGTGCGATCCTCGGCGTCGGCCGGCTCGTCCTCGTCGTCGTCCTCCTCGTCCTCGACGACGAGACGCTCCTTCAAGATGACGTCGAGGCTCGCCTCCACGTCGTCGTCGTCGAGCTCGTCCTCGTCGTCCTCCTCGGCGACCGCCTCCTCGCCATCTGGCGCAGGCCGCTCGCGCTTCTTCGGGGTCGCGAGCGAGTCCTCCTCCCCTCCTTCCTCGTCGATGTCGACATCGTCGATGACCTCGTCGTCATCATCGTCGTCTTCCTCGCCGAGCAAGTCGTCGTCTTCACTCAGCTCTTCGTCGGACAGGTCCTCGAGGGCGGCGTCATCGCCCAGCTCGTCGGACTCTTCCAACTCGCCAGGCTCTACGACTTTGTCCTCGATCTCTTTCGGCATTCGGCTCCTTGATGTCGATCTCGACCGCGCCATTCCCGGCCGCTCCGCGCCCGAGGCGCGTTGACTATAGGGGAACGCTCGCGAGGTTCAATCTTGTTCCCGACCGATTGCCTGAACCGACGCTCGGGAGCACTGCCGATCCGTCGGGACCGAGGACGTTGCGATCGCGGGAGGGGTCCAGATGCCTTTGGGGCCGCCCCGTCGCCTGCCCGGGCGATGGCCGGTCCGAAACCGGCCTCGGGCGTTCTCTACTCGACCCCTGGACCCCCACCGCTCGCAACTCCCCCCGGACCAGTTCCGACCGCTGCCGTCTTGGGCCTCAATGGCCCTCCTCGACGCCCTTCGGAAGGAGGGACCCCATAGTTATGTCGAGTCACCGGGTCCGCGTCAAGCGAGAGTCTCAACTTCCGCGAAGAGACCCGGGCGACCCAGCTCAGAGGACGCCGGATCCGAGAGGCGCCGGCCACCTCAGGCGCCGCTCGCCGGACCCGCCGCCCGCAGGGCCACCCGCTGCTCGGCCTCCAGCCTGCCGAGGTCGACGTCCGCCGTCTGCACGAAGCTCATGGCTCCGGCGATCGCCCTGTGACCCGCCTCGTCGCGGATCAGCCTGTGCATGTCCTGCACAACCTTCCGGTATGCCGGATGCCCTTGCGGGGTCGAGCGGAGCTCGATCACGTGCATCGCCTCGCGGGCGTTCATCTGCACGGCGAACCGGATGTTGTACGCGAGAGCGACCGCGTACCCGCACAGGTCGGGGAAGTACTTCGCGAGCGCGTCGTGAAGTGCCCGCGAGCGCTCCAGCGACTCGACGAAAGGAGCGTCCAACCCGGCCTCGCTCACGAGCTCCGGCACCTCGTAGCCGAGGTCGGTCCCGAGCGGTTGCCATTCGATGCTGAGCAGCCTGTGTCGCTGGATGTCCCGGAACGCCCCGTAGTCGGCCACGACGTCGAAGCGGTAGTCGGTCCGCTCGAAGGCCCTACCCGGTCGCTGGCGGCGGTTGAGCCGCTCGCCGACGTACTCGCGGCAGAGCGCCGTCCGGTCCTCGGCCGGCAGGGCACGAACCTTCTCCTGGAGCTCGTCGTCGGGGAGGTTGGACCAGGGGTAGCAGACTGCGGCGAGGACCTTGTCCTCGCCGGTGGGATCGAAGTCGGTGAGGGTCACCCGGGCACCGGGATCGGACGCCGCCCGCGGGAAGAGCCGACCGACGGCCTCCGCTGACCGCTCCTCGGTGTCGCGCAGGTACCTCGTCCAGGCCACTCCCCGGTCGTTCCTGTCGATGCGCGTGAGGAACGACGGGATGACTTTGCGCAGCTCCTCGAGCATCATCTCGGCGTAGCGGTTCGCCTCGGGCAGGTGGTGAGCTCTCATCCGCATGAGGAGCAGCTCGTAGCTCTGCCCGCTCCCGTAGATGCCGACGTTCGACAGGGAGCCCGCCGGCAGGAGTCCGCGCAGCGCGTCCAGGCAGGCGGCCCGGACTGCCTGGCGGTGTGCCAGAGCGGAGACGCCGGGGGGAGGCGGGGAGGTTCGCTGGACATGGGCCTGCATCCTCGGGAGCAGCTCGCCATAGGTGTCGAACATGCGGTCCATCTCGCCGACGTAGCGAGCACCGAGCGGCGAGTCGAGGATCTGCGGCTCACGCACGTAGCGGTAGTGGCCGGTCGTAAGGCGCGTGTCGTAGGGGATGTACCGGGTCGACTGCTCGAGATACGACATCAGCCTGCCCCGCTCGAGCACCTTCGTGAGGATGTTGGAGGACTGCTCGCACGCGAGGTGCACTCCCCCGAGCTGGGCCACCGAGTCGTCGCCGTAGTCGGCGAAGACACGCTCGTAGAGCTCCTCGGCACGCCTGAGCCCGACCGTGGCGTCGAGGCCGGTGTCGCCAGAGACGTCGAGCTCGTCCACGAACTCGTCGAGGAACAGGCGCCGGAGGCTCTTCGGCGAACGGGAGTACCTGGCGAACAACGCCCCCTTCACGACCTCGGGCAGGTTCACCAGCGCGAACACCGGCCCGTCGAGGTTCGTGAAGTACCTCGACAAGAGCTCGCGCTCGTGGGGCGAGAACGTCTCGGGCGTCGTGAGCGACATGCCCCGGTGAGATTAGGACCCGGCTCGCGCCCGGTCGCGGATGGTGCCAGTGTCCTCGCTCTCCCCGTCCCCGGCGACGAAGGACGAGGCGGCGACGACCCCCCGGAGCAGCCTCGAGGCACCCGACGAAGCTGCGATCCTCGTGCCCTCTTCCGGAGCGACGAGGGCGAGCTGCCGCAGGAGGTCGATCACCTGCTTCGTGTTGCGCACGAAGTCCCCGCCGGTCATCACCTGCCGGGTCGCCTGACGCGGCCGATCGCCGCCCCGCCGGCGCCCCCCGCTCGCCGGCTTGGCCGTGCCACGGCCCTCGAGCACCTGGCGGAGGTCCCTGCCCCGCGCCCAGTTGCGCGTCAACAGGGCAAAGCCGGGCTCTACTCCCCGTGTCACCGGCAACCCACGGGCGCGCTCCGAGTCTCCGAGTGAGAGCGACATCGCGGCGATCTCGTCGACCCGTGCGGCGATCGCCCCGGCAGGCGCCGGGCGCGCGGCCTCCCGCTCGCGCCTCGCCTCGTAGGAGAACGACGACACGACCGCGGCGAGCGAGGCAGGGTCGAGTCCGTCGAGAAGCCCGGCGCCGAGCGCCTCGGCGATGAGCAGGTCGGCCTCGTGGTAGAGACCGGCGAGCATCTCGCCCTTCGGGGTGACCTGCCACCCGCGCACGTAGCCGCGCTCGGAGAGGATGTCGAGCACGGCGTCCAGCTGGCCGCCGAGGTCCTCGTCGGAGAGGTACTGGGCGAACGAGGAGGTGACCATCCGGTGGGCCTCGGTGCGGTCGAAGCGCCGCACGAGGGAGACGGCCAGGTTGTAGGTGGGCCGGAACGACGAGCGGAGCGACCGGCCGGGGGCGCCGGCCAGCCTCGCGACGTCGTCGAAGGAGTGGAATTGCGAGGCGAGCACGACGGCATAGCCGACCTCGTCGATGCCGCGCCGCCCCGCCCTTCCGGTGAGCTGGGTGTACTCGCCCGGCGTGAGCTCGGCATGGCCGGCGCCCGAGTACTTCGTCAGGTCCTCGATCACGACGGAGCGGGCGGGCATGTTGACGCCGAGCGCGAGCGTCTCGGTCGCGAAGACCACTTTCACGAGCGCAGCGGAGAAGCACGCCTCCACCGCCTCCCGGAACGGGGGCACCATCCCGGCGTGATGCGCCGCCACTCCTGCTTCGAGAGCGGCGACGAAGCGCCCGTAGCCGAGCACGGCGAGGTCCTCGTCCGAAAGCGCTTCGGCGTGGTCCTCGACGATCTCGCGAATCTTGCGCCGCTCCTCGGTCGAGGTGAAGCGCAGCCCTTCGTCGAGGCAGCGACGGACCGCCTCGTCGCAGCCGGCGCGAGAGAAGACGAAGTAGATGGCAGGCAGCAGCCCGGCCTCGTCCAGCCTCTCCACCACGTCGCTGCGGTGCGGCCGGTAGGTGCGGGTCCTCCCCCGGCCCGGACCGGCCAGATGCGGGCGCGAGCGTGGCCTTGGCGAGAACGCTGCCGGGCGAGCCATGAGCTCGTCGAGCTCGATGGCCGCCCGGTTCGGCGTGCCGTCGACGAAGGTCTGCAAGAGGTGCACCCTCTCGTTCGAGCGGTCTCCGATGGCGAAGAGGTCGACGAGCGGGACGGGACGGCGGTCCTCGCGGACGATGGCCGTCTCGCCCCGCACGCCGCCTATCCAGTCGGCGAGCTCGCAGGCGTTCGCCACCGTGGCCGAGAGGCAGACGAGCACCACGTCCTCGGGCGCCCCGAGGATCACCTCCTCCCAGACGCCGCCCCGGTAGCGGTCCTCGAGGAAGTGGACCTCGTCGAGCACCACGTAGCCGAGATGCTGGAGGGAGGCTCGTTCGGAGTGGATCATGTTTCGCAGCACCTCGGTCGTCATGACGACGACCGGAGCGTCCCCGTTGATCGAGTTGTCGCCCGTGAGCAGTCCGACCTTCCGAGCCCCGTACCTGCGCCTCAAGTCTCCGAACTTCTGGTTGGAGAGCGCCTTCAGAGGCGTCGTGTAGTACGCCTTCACGCCGCGTGCGAGCGCCAGGTGGACGGCGTACTCGGCCACGACCGTCTTCCCCGCGCCGGTGGGCGCCGTGACGAGGACCGAGCGGCCCGCGTCGAGCACGTCGAGCGCCTCGAGCTGGAACCGGTCGAGCGGGAACGGCCGCTCGGCGAGGAACGACGCCCGCACCCCGGCGCGGTCGTACCGGCTCACTTCCCGGCGAGCCGTCCGATCACTATCGAGCCCTCGTAGAACAGGTAGAGGGGGAAGGCCAGCGCGAACATGCTGAACGGGTCCGCGCTCGGGGTGACCACGGCGGCGACGATGACGATTATGAGGATGGCGAAGCGCCGGAAGCGGGCGAGCGTCTTCGGCGTCACCGCCCCGGCGAGCTCGAGCCCGACGAGGACGGCGGGGAATTCGAACGCGATGCCGAACACCAGTATGAGGATGCTTATGAGCGAGACGTAGCTCTGCACCGTGATGAGCGCCTGGACGGAGCTGCCCGACGAGTGGATGAGGAAGCCGAGCCCGCGGGGGAACATCTCGTAGGCGACGAAGGCGCCCGCGACGAAAAGGACGACCGTCGAGAAGATGAAGGGCAGGGCGTACCGCTTCTCGTTCGCCTTGAGGCCGGGCGTCACGAACTGCCAGAGCTCGTAGAGGATGATCGGCAGCGCGATGACGAGGCCGCCGAGCGCCGACAGGTCGAGCCGGGCGGTGAAGCCCTGCAGGGGCTGGGTGATGATGAAGTCCGGGCAGACGGCGCGGTGGACCGCCTTGCAGTACGGCCCGCGCAGGAAGTTGAGCAGGTGGTTGTAGATGAAGTAGCAGAAGACGCTTCCTGCGACGAAGGAGAGCACGCTCAGGATGAGCCGCCGGCGCAGCTCGGCGATGTGCTCCCAGAGCGTCATGGCGTCCGGCGACGCCTTCGGCGCCTTCCCCGAGGCGCGCGCCACTCCTTCCCGAGCGCCCGCCGCCGGCCTGCGGAGGACTCTTGCGACCACTTCGCGTGCCGGCCTAGTTCCAGCCCGGCTCGTCGAAGCTGAGCTCGCTCTCGACCGTCATCTGCCCGCTCGGCGCGAGTGAGGGCACGGGGGCGAGCAACGAACCGCTCGCGTAGCCGGGCGCGTCCGCCCCGACCGAGTGCCAGCCCGCCGGCACGGACTCTCTCACCGGCGCAGCCGTCGCGAGCTCCGAACCTGCGACGAGCTCGGGCATGGCGCCGGATCCGTTCGGGCTGACCCAGCCCTGGCGCGCCAGCGTGTCGGACTCGGCGACGGCATACCCTGGCCCCGGCTGCAGGCCGGCGTCACCGGAGAAGGACCCCGAAGCCTCAGCGCCCTCGGTGCTGGAGGCCATCATCGACGTGAGGTAGCCGGTGATGCCACGGGCAGGGAGCCGGGGGATCTTCGGCAGCTCGACGTCCGGCATGGCGTCGCGGACTTCCTGCTCGAAGCGCTCTCTCATCTTCGCGAGCTCACGCCAGAACCCGCCGATCTGCCGCGCGACACGAGGCAACTTCTCCGGGCCGACGACGATGACGGCCACGAGCAGGATCATGAGGATCTTGGCGGGGTCAAGTCCGCCCATGGCCGCAGTGTAGCTGTGGACTACTTGATGTCGAAGACGGGGTGCCCGTTGCGCCACACGACGACGATCACCTGGCCGATGATCAAGCTGCGCGGTATCGGTCCCCAGCGCCGCGAGTCGCAGGAGTCGGTCCTGTTGTCGCCCATCATGAAGTAGTAGTTGGCGGGGATGCGCTGGGCAGGGATAGGTGGCCCGAGCGGCTCACCCTTCGGCAACCACGGCTCTGCGAGCGGTTTTCCGTTGATGAGGACCGTGTTCCCCCTCGAGGATATGTACTCCCCCGGCAGCCCGATGATGCGCTTCACCAGGTCGTCGGTGCTGGAACCGGCGCACATGTCCGGTGTCTCGCGCGGAGGGTGGCGGAAGACGACGATGCTGCCCCGACCGAGGCTGTAGCCGACCTTGAGCACGAGCATCCGGTCGCCCGGCAGAAGCGTCGGCTCCATCGAGGCGCTCGGGACGAAGAACGTCTGGACGACGAAAAGACGCAGGATCGTGGCAACGATGGCCGCCACCGCCACGACGACGACCCAGCTGAGCCAGCGCCTGTGCTTCTTCATGTGCCTCGGCTGACCCGGCTGCGACACAGCCGGCCGCCCCTCTCGGCCTCCGCCCACGTCCCCGAGCCAAGGGCTCCGAGGCGGCGGCTCCGCGGCCCGATCCGGCGGCTCCGCGGCCTGAGACGGCGGCTCCGCGGCTCCCGGTGCTGCATCGGATCCGGCTGGCTCACCGGTGGACGGCCGGAGATCCTCCCCTGCGTCGAACGGCTCTGCGGGCGCGCCGCCGCCAGATGGAGGGAGGTCGGTCATCGCCGGGCAGGTTACAGGCGGGCGGGCACGGACTCAGATCGCCTCTATGAGGCGCTCGACGCGCTCGTCGTGCGATCGGAACGGATCTTTCAAGAGCACGGTTCGTTGCGTCTGGTCGTTCAGCTTCAGGTGGACCCAGTCGACGGTGAAGTCCCGGCGGCGCTCCTTCGCCTTGCGGATGAACTCGCCCCGAAGGCGCGCTCTCGTGGTCGACGGAGGGTACGCCATCGCCTCGGCGATGGCCTCGTCGGTGGTGACCCGCTCCGCCCGGCCCTGGCGCTGCAGCAGGTAGAAGATGCCGCGGCGGCGGTCGACGTCGTGATACTGGAGATCGACGAGCGCCACCCGCGGGTGCCCGAGCGGGAGCTGGTGACGCTCCCGGAACGCCTCGACGATGCGGTGCTTCATCACCCAGTCGCACTCGGTGTCGAGGCTGAAAGGGTCCTTCTCGATCGTCTCGACGCAGTGCTGCCACATGCCGAGCGCCTTGCGCTCGGCATCGGGAAGCCCGCGCTGCTCCTCGTAGCGGATCGCCCTCCCGAGGTACTCCTTCTGGATGTCGAGGGCGCTCGCCTCACGACCGTTCGCGAGGCGCACCACACGCCGGCAGGTGATGTCGTGGCTGATCTCGCGTATGGCCCGGATCGGGTCCTCGAGCGTGAGGTCGCGTAGCACTACTCCGGGCTCCTCGAGCATGCGCAGGAGGATGCTCGTGGCACCCACCTTCAAGAACGTCGCGTACTCGCTCATGTTCGAGTCGCCCACGATGACGTGGAGGCGCCGGAAGCGCTCGGCATCCGCGTGCGGCTCGTCGCGGGTGTTGATGATGGGCCTGCTTCGAGTCGTCGCCGAGGAGACACCCTCCCAGATGTGCTCGGCCCGCTGCGAGAGGCAGAACATCGCGCCGCGCGCCGTCTGGAGCACCTTGCCCGCCCCGGCGTAGATCTGCCGGCTGACGAAGAAAGGTATGAGCACCTGGGCGTAGTGCGAGAAGTCGTCGCGCCGGCTCGTGAGGTAGTTCTCGTGGCAGCCGTACGAGTTGCCTGCCGAGTCGGTGTTGTTCTTGAAGAGGTAGACGACCCCGCGGATGCCCTCGTCCCCGAGGCGCGCCTCCGCCGAGCGGACGAGGCTCTCGAGGATGCGCTCTCCCGCCTTGTCGTGCGCCACCAGGTCCTCGATCGAGTCGCACTCCGGTGTGGCGTACTCGGGATGGCTCCCGACGTCGAGATAGAGCCTGGCGCCGTTCTCGAGGAAGACGTTGCTCGAGCGGCCCCAGCTCACGACCCGGCGAAACAGGTAGCGCGCCACCTCGTCGGGACTGAGGCGTCGCTGGCCGCGCAAGGTGCAGGTGACGCCGTACTCGTTCTCGAGCCCGAAGATCCTGCGGTCCACTACGAGCAACGGTAGCCTCGTGTCGAATGCCACCCGCCGCACGTATGGAGCATCTCACCACGGTCTCGGGGAGCTTCCACGGCCGCGTCCTCGCGGCACGGCTCGGGACAGAGGGCGTACTCGTCGAGCTACGAGGGCTTTTCGACGGCCCTTACCCCCTCCTCGCGCCGATAGACGTACTCGTGCCGACCGAGCAACTAGACCTCGCGAGGGAGATCCTGCTGGCGGATGCCGTCGAGGACGCGATGGACGGGCCGTGGCTCGAGGAGGCCGGTCTGGAGGAGAACGACCTCGAGCGGAGCCGTCTCGAGCAAGCCGGCCCCGGGGTCGGGACAGCTACCGATCCCGGGGCTGCCGCCACGACCGGACCGGTGGCCGGGAATCGAGCGGACAGGAGGCGTTCATCCCGGAGCCGGAAGCTCTACGTCTTCCTCGCGCTCTCAGTCGTGCTGCTGCTCATCGTCACGGGGATCAGCGTCGTCGCGTCCGTCTACTGACTGGTCCGACCGGAGGTCGGCGAAGTCCTCGTCCCCGGTGGCCGGCCGCCCGAGCAGCTCGGCCAGCTCGCCGTTCAAGAGCCGTCGGAAAGCACGCCTGTCGTGGCCGCGCTCGAGCACCGCGACCTCGAGGTCAGCCACCTCGAGCGTCCGGTCGGGGCCCGAGAGGGCCGCTACGCACTCGCTGAGCGCCTCGGCGAGCGTCCATCCGAAGCGAAACGACGCGCCGAACTGCGCCGACACCGAGTCCGCGTCGCCCCCGAGCACTGTGTAGCCGACCTCGTCGACGACCGTGCCGTCGTAGGCGATGTGGTAGAGCTGGTGGGCGTTCCCGACCGGGTCGAGCTCCGCCACGAGGATCTCCACCTCGAGCGGCTTCATCTCGTGGGTGAAGACCTGACCGAGGTACTGGGCGTAGAGGTTGGCGAGAGATCGTGCCTCGACGTCCTCGCGCGAATACGCGTAGCCCTTCGTGTCCGCATGACGCACGCCGGCCACGCGCAGCTGGTCGAACTCGTTGTACTTGCCCACCCCGGCGAATGCGACACGGTCGTAGATCTCGCTGATCTTGTGGAGTGACCTCGAGGGGTTCTCGGCCACGATGACGACACCCGAGTCGTAGGTCGTCGCTATGAGGGACCTCCCCCGGGCGATCCCTTTCTGGGCGTACTCGGCGCGGTCCTTCATGACCTGCTCCGGCGCGACGTAGAACGGCATCGTCATGAGGCCGCATCCCTCCCTGAGCGCGACCGCTCCTGCTCGAGCACCCGGTCGAACCGCTCCGCCACGTCGCTCTCGGCGAGCCGCCTGTAGCCGTCCGCGTCGACGACGGCGACGACCGGGTAGATGCCGCGCAGCGGGTCGGGCCCGCCGGTCGCCGAGTCCTCGTCCGCCGCCTGGTAGAGCGCCTTCACGGCCAGCTCGACGCCCTCTTCCATCGACAGGTCGTCCCTGAAGCCGAGTTTCACAGTGGTCTTGGCGTCCCGCCCGCCCGAACCCGTCGCGTGGTACTCGAGCTCCTCGTACCGGCCGCCGGCGAGGTCGAAGGAGAAGATCCTCCCCATGCTCCTTCGCACGTCGTAGCCGGCGAACAGAGGCATCACCGCAAGGCCCTCCATCGCCATGGGCAGGTTCGCCCGCACCATCTGGGCCAGCTGGTTGGCTTTGCCCTCCAGGCTGAGCTGGGTGCCCTCAACCTTCTCGTAGTGCTCGAGCTGAGTCTGGAAGAGACGGACCATCTCGATCGCAGGCCCGGCGGCGCCCGCTATCGCAACCGCCGAGTACCGGTCCGCGGGGAAGACCTTCTCGATTCCCCTGTGGGCGATGGCGGGTCCCTGAGTCATCCTCCGGTCTCCCGCCATCACCACCCCGTCGGCGTACCTGAGAGCGACGATCGTCGTGCCGTGCGGGACCGCAGGCATGGCCGCGAGGTGGGGCAGCGCCTCCTTCAGACCGGGCGGCTCACGCCGGACGTCGCCGGCCGGACCGGAAGAAGTGGCGCGGAGAAGATCCACGAAGCTTGGTCCGGGATCTCCTACCGGGGGGAAGACGGGCAGGGTCATCGCGGCGCAGAGTACCGCTCCCGGGTCACTCGCCGCCCTTCTGCACATAATTTCGGACGAATTCCTCGGCATTGTCCTCGAGGACCTCGTCGATCTCGTCGAGCAGGACGTCGATCTCGGCCTTCAACTTGTCTGCCCGTTCGGTCGAGGCGGGAACCTCTTCCTCCTCGACGATCGGCTCTTCCCGCTGGGCAGGTCGTCTCTTCTGTTCGCGTTCAGGCATCTCCGGTTCTCCTACGAACCCAGCCGGGTGAGCAACTCGGCCGGGCTGGTGCAATGGTCGAAGAGAGCATCGACATGCTGGGCAGTCCCACGGAGCGGTTCCATCATCGGAACCCGCCGGAGCGGGTCCTGGCCGATGTCGAACACGACCGAGTCCCAGTTGGCGGCGACTATGGCTTGGGCGAACAACTGCAGGCACCTCCCCCGGAAGTACGCTCGTGTGGTCTGCGGCGGCTCGGTCACTGCCGTCTCCACCTCTTCTGGGTCTACCAGGCGTTCCATGTCGAGGCGCGCGAAGAGCGACTTTTCCGGCCTCAAATCGTGGTACTGCAGGTCTAGGGCGCTCAGCTTCGGGTCGCGGGCGGAGAGGCCGTGGCGATCCCTGTAACCCTCCACCAGGCGGCGCTTCGCGATCCAGTCGATCTCGGAGGCGAGCGACTCCGGCTCCGTCTCGAGACCCTGTAGCACGTGCTCCCAGCGCTCGAGCACCATCGAGCCGACGACGTCGCCGCCTATGAAGTCGAAGCCCTGCTCCTCGCAGTACTTGCGGGCCAGCCCGTGCAGCTCCCACTGCAGCTCGACCGCGGTGAGGCGCTCTCCCGATTCGAGCTGCACCACCGTCGAGAGCTGGGGGTCCTTCGAGATCGCTCGTATGGCGGCCACGGGAGATGCGAGCCTCAGGTCACGGCCGTTGTCGAAGTCGTCCTCGATCATGGCGAGCACCATGGCCGTCGTGCCCGCCTTGAGGAACGTCGAGACCTCGGCAAGGTTCGCGTCGCCCACGATGACATGCAGCCTGCGATATTTCTGCGGGTCGGCATGCGGCTCGTCTCGTGTGTTGATGATCGGCCGCTTGAGCGTCGTCTCGAGACCGACCTCCTCCTCGAAGAAGTCGGCGCGCTGGCTGATCTGGAACTCGACCGGCGCGTCCGAGTCGCCTACGTTCTCCTGGCCCACCTTGCCTGCCCCGCAGAAGAGCTGACGCGTGACGAGATGGGGGGTGAGGCGCTGCACGATCCGGGCGAAAGGGACTTGCCGGTCGATCAGGTAGTTCTCGTGGCAGCCGTAGGAATTGCCCTTGCCGTCGGAATTGTTCTTGTGGACGACGATCTCCTCGCCCGGCGGCAGGAGACGCCGGGCGGCCTCCATCGAGCGGGCGAGGATCACCTCGCCGGCACGGTCATGGCAGACGAGCTGAAGCGGGTTCGAGCACTCCGGCGTCGAGTACTCCGGGTGGGCGTGGTCGACGTAGTACCGCGCGCCATTCGTGAGAACGGCGTTCACGAGATGCGTCTCGACCTCCGGCGGCATGGCGCCCTCACGGGCGAATCCCCTCGCGTCGCGCTGGGGCGACTCGTCCTCGAAGTCCCAGCCGATCTTCCGCTCGAGGCGAGAGACGTACGAGTTGATGAGCAGCGAGGAGGCCGTCGTGGGGCTCATGTCGCCGGCGGAGATCACGAGTACGCCGTACTCCGTCTCGATTCCACAGACCTTCACGAGAGCCACAATCGGACGCTACCCCACTGCTCGGGGCTCGATGCCGCATTGCGGCGTTCTCAGCCCGCTCAGAGGTACTGTCCCGTCCCGACCCTCTCGATCGCCCGCCCGCCCTGCGGCTCCTCACCCTGGCCGATGAGTGTGCGGACGTACACGATCCGTTCACCCTTCTTGCCCGAGATCTTCGCCCAGTCGTCGGGGTTCGTCGTGTTCGGCAGGTCCTCGTTCTCCTTGTACTCCTGCTTGATGGAGTCGAGGAGGTCCCGCAGGCGCACTCCCCTTCCGTCCCCCTCGATCTCGCGCTTGATCGCGAGCTTCTTCGCCCGCCGCACGATGTTCTCGACCATCGCGCCGGACGAGAAGTCCTTGAAGTAGAGGATCTCCTTGTCGCCGTTCTGGTACGTGACCTCGAGGAAGCGGTTCTCCGGGTCGCTCCGGTACATCTCGGCGACCGTCCGCTCGATCATGACCTTCACAGCCTTGTCGCCGTCCCCGCCTCCGAGGGTGCGGACGTCACTGGGGTCGAGCGGCAGGTCGGCTGTCAGGTACCTCGCGAAGATCTGCTCCGCCGCCTGCTCGTCCGGCCGCTCGATCTTGATCTTCACGTCGAGCCGTCCCGGCCGCAGGATCGCCGGATCGATCAGGTCCTCGCGGTTGGAGGCGCCGATCACGATGACGTTGCGCAGAGCCTCCACCCCGTCGATCTCGGCGAGCAGCTGTGGCACGACGGTCGACTCCATGTCTGAGCTGATCCCGCTCCCCCGCGTACGGAAGAGCGAGTCCATCTCGTCGAAGAAGACGATCACGGGGACGCCCTCTGCCGCCTTCTCCCTCGCCCGCTGGAAGACGAGGCGTATCTGGCGCTCGGTCTCCCCGACGTACTTGTTCAAGAGCTCCGGTCCCTTGATGTTGAGGAAGTAGCTGCGCGAGTGCTCGTCGCCGGCAAGCGAGGCGACCTTGGTCGCGAGCGAGTTCGCGACGGCCTTCGCGATGAGCGTCTTGCCGCAACCGGGCGGCCCGTAGAGAAGGATCCCCTTCGGGGCGGGCAGCCGGTAGTCGGCGAAGAGCTCACGGTGGAGGAAGGGCAGCTCGACGGCGTCGGTGATGTCCTCGATCTGGCTGTCGAGGCCGCCGATGTCGCTGTAGGTCACCTCCGGCACCTCTTCGAGCACGACGTCCTCGATCTCGGGCCGGGGCAGCTTCTCGAGGAGGAGCCCGGTCTTCGGGTCGAGCAGGACCGAGTCGCCCGCGCGAAGCTTCACGCCGGAGAGGAACTCCGATATCTCGGCCACCCTCTCCTCGTCGGCCCGGCCGACGCAGAGCGCCCTCCTTCCGTCCTCGAGCACCTCGGCGATCGTCACGACCTCGCCGCCCTGCTCCCGCTCGCGGGCGAGGATGACGTTGAGCGACTCGTTGAGCACCACCTCTTGGCCCCGTCGCAGCTCCTCGGGGTCGAGCTCGGGATGGAGCGCCACGCGCATCTTGCGCCCGCTCGCGAAGACGTCGACGGACCCGTCGTCGTTGCTCTGCAGGAACGTGCCGTAGGCCGCGGGCGGCTGGGTCAGCTTGTCGACCTCCTCGCGCAGCGCGGCGATGTGCTCCTTCGCCTGCTGGAGGGTGAAGGTCAGCTTCTCGTTCTGCGACAGCGCGTGGTTGAGCCGCCCTTTGGCTTCGAGCAGGCGCTCCTCGAGCGACCGGACGCGTTGCGGCGCGTCCTGGAGCCGCCGGCGGAGCTCGAGGATCTCATCCTCGGCCTGCTCGGCCCGCTCGCGCAGCTCCTCG
>JAJYVX010000082.1:0-4930 GCA_021791795.1 Actinomycetes bacterium
GAGGGGCTCGGCGGCCCCTGTGAGCGTGTTGACGGAGATGTCCCGTGACAAGTTGCCGTAGTCGAGGAAGAAGCTCTTTATGTGCTCTCCCTTGTACCCGAGCGCGATCACGAAGTGGGACATGCCGAAGTGGCCGTACAGCTTGAGGATGTGCCACAGGATCGGCCGCTCCCCGATCTGGACCATCGGCTTCGGCCGGGTCTCGGTCTCTTCCTGCAATCGCGTGCCGAACCCGCCGGCCAGGATCACGACCCGCACGATCGACCAGTCTCGACACGGGTGGTGGAAGCCGACATCTCGCTCGGCGACTCTAGTTTTGCGGTCGAGGAGAGTGGTGGAACTGCCTACGCGCTGGCCGAGCGCCTCACCCGCACGAACACCGTGATGAGCACGATCCAGAGGATGACCACGATCGCGAGCAGGGTGCCCACGACAACCTTGCCGATCCCGCCGTCGGGCCTCGTCGCCTGCAGCTCGTTCGCGAGCGGGGTCACGTCACTACGGGCCGTGAAGGTCGTAGCCCCGGTCGCGAGCGTCGAACCGGCGGCGGTCGTCGCCGCGGCCACGAGGTGCTGAGCGCCTGTCCATGTCGGCTCGTAGGTGATGCGCGCCGTTCCGGACGCGTTCGTCGTGGCCGAGCCGAGGACGAGGGGCGGTGCGCCTTGGAACTCAGTGACCTCGACGGAGAAGGTGACCTTGACGCCGGCGAGCTTGGCACCGCGCACGCTGGACCGCCCGAGGCGGGCCACGAGATCCACCTTCGGGCTCCCGCCCGTCACGGCGGACGCAGACAGCGTGAGGCTCGCACGGGGCGCCGCAGCCGACGCCGCGGTGCCGAGAGGGAGCGCCGCCACGAGGACCGCACCGATGACACCCCCCGCCAATGCGAGCAAACGGCCGGGGCGTGGGCGTGATGTGCAGGACCAGGTCATCTTGTCCCCCTGCTCGGTCCGTTGGGGTCCAGGTCGGAAGGGTCGGCAACGGTCATCTGGTTGAACAGCGGGCCGATCGGCGGCCCCTCGGCGCCGGGAGGCGGTGCTGCGGGCAAGAAGCCGGAGGGAGGGCTCGCCGTCGCGGTTGAAGTGCTCGGCAAGAACAGCGGCTCACCGGCAGCTCCCGGCCTGTTCGACGGCTCGAGCCCGGGGACCGCCCTACGTGCCGCCGTCGTCACGTCCTCTGCTTCGAGGACGAGTTGCTCCATCTCGTCGATGGGGAGGATCGGCACGAAGCGGAAGACGACCAACAGGAGCAGGGGGATCGCCGCGGTCGCCGCCAGCGTGATCGCGATCGGGACCCAGGTGAAGTGGTAGGTGCCCCAGGCGCCGCCGGAGAGCCCTGCGGGCCCCAGCGTCCTTTGCACCAGCGGCTCGGTCGCGGGCGGGACCACGATCACTAGGCGCTTCACCCACATGGCGACGAGCACGAGGCTCGAGCCGGCGACGACGCCGGTCACCGAACGGGTGCGGCGCCATGCCATGAGCGCGAGGGGTAGCACACCGCCGGCGACGAAGTAGAACCAGAACGGGATCCAGTACCTGCCGACGAGAACCTGGTGGACCCAGGCCGCGAGGTCAGACGTGTTCGAATAGCCGTCGACCAGGTACTCGGTGAACGTCAGATACAGGTAGGCGGCTCCGAAGGCCACGAGGATGAAGCCCAGCCTGACGAAGTGCTTGGTGTGGATGTACGCCTTCAGCCCGAACAGGCGCCGCGCGGCTGCCGCCGTCACGATGACGAGAGCGACGCCTGAGTAGAGGGCGGCCACGACGAAGTAGACGGGGAAGATGGTCTCGGAGTAGCCGGCGCGTGAGGAGGAGGCGAATGCGAATGACAGCACAGAGTGGACTGACACGGCCAGCGGGATCACCATGATGGCGAGGAGGCCGATCGCTCCTTCGAGCAGGCGCCGCTGTGGTGCCTTGCCGCTCCATCTGCTCCCGAGAAGCCTGTAGAGGCCGCGGGTGAAGGCCGCACGGCGGTCGTGCTGGTGCTCGAGCAGCGCGGCGCCGACGGGGAGGTCCGGGACGAGCGGCAGGTAGAAGAACACGACGGTTGCGAGCAGGTAAGTGCTCACGGCGAAGAAGTCCCAGAGGATGGGCGACGAGAGGTTCCAGTACGGCGGCCAGACGAGCTCCCAGACCCGGGTCGGGCTACCGAGGTGGGGGATGATGAACAGCATCCCGATCGGCAGGGTCACGAGCGCCGTTGCCTCCGCGATACGGGTGAGGGGCGCACGCCAACGCGCTTTCGTCAGCCGCAGGATCGCCGACACCACGGCCCCGCCGTAGCTGACGCCGATGAAGGTCACGAGGTCCGCCTCGTACACGCTCCAGAAGGCGCCGTCGTTGTAGCCGGCAGCGCCGAGTCCGTCGGCGAGCTGCACCGCCCAGGCGACGAGGCCGAGAACGACGACGGCGCCGAGACCGAGAACGGCGGGCCACCACCAGCGCGGTGTCTCGACGACCGGCTTCATGGCCGTGGTCCAGAGCTGACGGCGGCTGTCGACCTCCGCCGACAGCACTCCCTCGTCTCCGGTCGAGCTCTCTGCGTCAGTCATGCTCTTCCCGTCTCCTCTTTTGTTCCGTCTCTCGGCGCACCATCACTCGTGGCCGGAATGGGGCGGTCAATCCGAGTCGATGTCCTGGCCGTGCCCCGGGATGTAGAAGACCCTCGGGTTCGTGCCGTAGGACTCCTTGAACTTCACGGCGTCGTTCTCTGCGAGGAAGCTCGACAGCTTCACAACGTTGCCGATGCCGTTGACGGCGACGTCGAATGCGAGGTCGCCGAGGTAGAGCACGCCCATCGGGCAGTTGGCGACGCATTCGGGCAGCTGGCCCGACGGCAGCATCGCCGCGCAGGAGATGCACTTGCCGACGGTGCCCTTCACCTGCGGCACGGGCCAGCTCGGCTCCTGCGGGAACGGCTGACGCGGCGCCGGCTCGGGGTCCGACCAGTTGAAGTACCTGGCCTGGTAGGGGCACGAGTTCATGCAGATGCGCGTGCCGACGCAGCGGGATTGGTCGACGAGGGTGAGACCCTCGGCGGTGCGGATGTTCGCGCTCACCGGGCAGACCGGCACGCACGGCGGGTCCTCGCACATCATGCAGGGCCGCGGCATGAAGTAGGTGTCCCCGGCGGAGGTCTCCATCTGGAACACGTCGATCCAGGTCTGATCGGCGTGGAGGAAGTGGGCCTTCTGGCACGCCTGCGTACACAGCTTGCAGCCGTTGCAGTTCCGGAGGTCGATGACCATCGCCCATTGGTGGACGGTGCTCGGAGTCCCGTCAGTGGCCGCAGCGGCCGGATTCGCGCCGACGGTTGCGGCAAGCCGGTCGCCGAGCGCCCCTAGAGCGAGGAGGCTGGCGCCCCCCGCCACGGCTCGCCCGAGGAACCCCCTCCGCCCGATGCGAGCGCCGACCGACACGCTCTGACCGCCGACCGTGCCCGACTGCTCTACCGTCTCGCCCACACCGCATCGCCGCTCGGAGATCCCGGCAGCATCCTTCGAGTCGCAGCTCCCAGCGTCGCCACTCACCGCACGTCGACCTTTCCCTCCATCCAGCGGTCCACTGCCATCGGGCCACCCATGCCGTTCGCGCCCGACCCGCAGGGCGCATAGCACTGCCACGTGAAGTCGCCGACCCGGTCCGCAACGAAGCGGGCCACGACAGTCACGAACTTCCCCGTCGGTGCAGCAGGGATCGGCAGGTTCAGGCCGAGCCCCACCACGGTGAAGGTGTGGGCCACGTCCGCGTTCGGCACGCTGTGGACGACCTTGCCGTCCACGGTTTCGACCCCACCGATCGTTCCTTCGACGTTGTCGTACATCATCTGGACGCCCATGAGGGGAGCGGGCCCGTCGTCGTAGCTCCTGATCTTGACGATGACCGTGTCGCCGGCCTGCACGCTCCAGTCGGCGTTCGTGTACATGGGCCCGAAGCCAGCTCCGTAGGGAGTGACTATGTGGCGGGCAGCTTCCTGGTCCTCTGTGAGGAGGTCCATGGACCTCGTCACCGTGACATGGTTGGCAACGACCGCCGGCGGTGTCGCCTTCAAGCGGTCGGCCACGGCGCGCACGCCGCCGGCGAGGCCGGATACGACGGCGACCGAGACGCCGAGGCTCGCGAGCACAGCCACGAGCGCGACCACCACCATGGCCGAGGTGGAGAGTGAGCGCCGGCTTCTGCCCTCGCTCATCGGTACCACCCGCTCACCGTCTCGTCACGGACGAGGGAACTCGGAGCGCCTCGCCTCGTGGGACACGCCTCTTCCTCAGGCACGCCGACCACCTCCCGGATTCCACCAGCACGGCTTCATCGTGAAGGTTCGCCCTCGGCGACGGAACGGGGTTAACCGAGGATGCGTGCCCCGGATGTCACCCCGGCAGCACCGTGATTTCCCGGGGGTGGCGTCGAGGACCACGCTGGCAAGTCACGCTGATACGGCGCAGACTGGAGCGATGGAGGTGGAGGGCGAGGAACCCACGGCCGTGACCGGCGGTGAGAACGGCCACCATGGACAGGCGAGGCGCAAGCCGGTACGAGTCATGATCGTCGACGACCACGCCCTCGTGCGCGAGGGAAGCGTCCAGCTTCTCGAGCAACAGGAGGACCTGAGGGTCGTCGGCGAGGCGGGCACGGCGGAGGACGCGCTCCAACTGCTCGAGCACCTGAGGCCCGACGTGGCGATCGTCGACATCAACTTGCCCGGCATGAGCGGCCTCGAGCTCGCACGCACTGTCACGGCGCGCGGGCTCCCCGTGAGAGTGCTCATCGTGAGCGCCTACGACGACTACGCCTACGTGACCGAGGCCCTCGAGGCCGGCGTCGGCGGGTACCTCTTGAAGACGGCCTCCGGCCAGGAACTGGTAGACGCCCTGCGGGCGGTGGCCGATGGCGTCGTGGTGCTCGACCGGGAGGTCTCGGCCCGC
>JAJYVX010000082.1:4940-14218 GCA_021791795.1 Actinomycetes bacterium
CGGCGCTGGCGCAACGAGCCCGACGAAGAGCGCACCCCGGGAGTCCTCACGCCCCGCGAGTCCGAAGTGCTCGCTCTGCTCAGCCAGGGCAAGTCGAACAAGGAGATCGCGCTCGAGCTCTCGCTCGGGCTCCGCACGATAGAGGGCTACGTGTCGAACGTCCTCGTGAAGCTCGGCGCCGCCTCGAGGACCGAGGCGGTCGCCTTCGCGCTGCGCAACCACCTCGTCCCGTCTGAGAGCGATGGAGACACAGGCAACCGGCGCTGACCTCGCCCCCGTGCTGCGACAAGCCCTGAAGCCGCCGGTCCGTGACGCGGGCTTCTGGGTCGTCCAGGCGATGGTCCTCCTGCTAGCCGGCCTGCATTTCACCGTCGACATCGCCGCGCCTGCCGGTACTTCCGCGTTTCCGGAAGGCGTGCCAGTTGCCCTGCTCATCGTGCCGGTGGGCTATGCCGCCCTTCGCTACGGCCTCGCCGGGTCAGCGGCGACGGCCATCTGGGCGACGCTCCTCTGGCTGCCTGACCTCGCGCTCCCCCACGACCACGGTCACGTCGGAGCTGACCTCATCAACCTCGCGATCGTCGACCTCACTGCCCTCTTCGTGGGTCATCACATCGAGGCCGAGCGACTCGCCCGTGGCCGCGTCGAACAGGCGAATGCCGAGCGGCTGAACGCCGAGGCGAGCTATCGCCGGTTGTTCGAGGCGAACCGTTCGCCGATCCTGGTGCTCGACGCCGGCGGCACGGTGCTCGAGGCGAATCCCGCAGCGAGGGTCGTCTTCGGAGCGCGCGCCGTCGGAGCGCCCGGTGCATCGCTCCTCGGCCGGCACGACTCCCTCGAGAGCCTCGCCGGCCGCGTCTTCACGCTCGAGGACGAGCGCGACTACCGGGTGGACGTCGCACCACTCGCTGCCGGCTCGCCGGCCTGCCAGGTGATCCTCGAGGACGTGACCGACGAGCTGAGCGAAGGCCGGCGCGCCACCCGTTACGCAGCGCTCGTCATCGCCGCCGAGGAGAGCCAGCGCCAGCGGGTCGCCCGCGAACTGCACGACGAGCCGCTGCAGCTCTTCTTGCACCTGGCTCGCCGGCTCGAGAACCTCGGTGGCTCGAAGGGCGTGCCGGAACAGGTCTCGGCCGGGCTGCGCGAGGCGAGAACGCAGGCGCTCGAGGCCGCCACCCGCTTGCGCAGCCTCGCCCGCGACCTTCGCCCACCGGTCCTCGACCAGCTCGGGCTCGTGGCCGCGCTGAGGAGCTTTCTCGCCGACGTCGAGGAGGAGGCCGACCTCGTCACGAGCTTCCGGGTCAACGGGACGCCCGGCCGGGCTGCGCCCGACGTGGAGCTCGGAGCCTTCCGCATCGTGCAGGAGGCCGTGCGCAACACTGTCCGCCACGCGAAAGCCCAGCAGGTGTCGGTGTCCGTGACGTTCCGGCCGGACCAGCTCGACCTGTGGGTGACGGACGACGGGCAGGGATTCGTCCGAGACGAGATAGCCGAGCTCGGCTCAGGCCACCTCGGGCTGGTCGGCATGGCAGAGCGAGCCAATCTCCTCGGCGGAGTGCTGACGGTCGAGGCAGCTCCGGGAGAGGGAACGATCGTGAGCGCGACGTTGCCGAGCGGGGACCAAGCCGGAGCCTCTCAGCCCTAGCCGGCGTCCGTGCCGCCCAGGCCCTCGAGCCGCGGCAGGATCCTCTCCACCCGCTCGCGGGTGCTGCGGATGCGCCGGTCGAGCTCCTCGACGATCTCCACCGCCCGGCAAAGCCGCTCCTCGAGGACGTCGACGTCCACGACCCCTCGATCGAGCTCGGCGACGATCCGGTCGAGCTCGTCGGCCGCCTCTGTGTAACCGAGCTCGCCGACGGGCCTCTCCACTTCCTCCGGTCCTGTCACACGTCCTCCTCGGGGCCTTCTTGTCGTTCGTCTCTCTCCACCTCGCTCGCTTGCGATACGACCTTGCCGTCGGCGAGCACCGTCGTGAGAAGGGCGCCCGGCTGCACCGAGGCCACGGAACGCAGGATCGTCCCGTCGCTCGAGCGGGTGAGCGACCAGCCCCGCCGGAGCTGGTGACGGGGGTCGTAGACCGTGAGCATCCGGCGACGATGGGCGGTCTCCTGCTCGGCTCTCGACACGAGGTGCCGGACGGCCGTCGCCACCCTGCCGGCACCCGCCGCCAGGCGTCCTCCGCTCCGCTCGGTCGTCGCGAGTGCGGCTCGCTCGGTCATGCGAGCGGAGTGCTCGAGCAAGTCTCGAGCACGTTCCAACTGGTGACCTGCGGCCGTCTCGAGGCGTCTCTGCTTCTCGGTGAGAGAGGAGGTGGTGCTCGCCAACCCGGAGCGGGCGAGGGGCGCCAACCTCTCGGCCGCAGCTCCGACGCGACCTTGGAACGTGGCCACCAGCTCCACGATCGCCTCGGCGCAGGCCGTCGGCGTGGCGAGCGCACGCTGCGCCACCTCGTCGGCCACGGACTCGTCCCCCGTATGACCTATCCCCGTCCAAACCGGGTGGCGCGACGTCGCTATGGCGCGGGCGACGAGCTCGCTGTCGAAGGCGGCCAGGTCGCCCCGCGCTCCGCCGCCGCGCACCACGACGATCAGATCCGGGGCGAAGTGCTGCAGCCGGCTTATCGCGGCGGCCACCTGCTGCGGCGCTCCCTGTCCCTGTACGAGCGAGTGCTCGAGCCGCACGTCGAAGGCGAAGCCCGACCTCGACAGCGTCCCGCTCAGGTCTCGGTACGCCTCCGAGCCTGCGCTCGTCACGACGCCTATGCGCATCGGCACCAGCGGGACTCCGAGTCGCTTGTTCGCGTCCAGCAGACCCTCCTCACCGAGCCGCTTGAGCAGCTTGCGGCGCGCCGCCGCTATTCCGCCGACGAGAGCGTCGACGTCAAGTGCCGTCATCGAGAGGCGAAGCCTGGACGCGGCCTCCCACACATCGAGCCTCCCGCGCACCCGCACGGTGAGCCCGACGGCGAGCTCGAGGCCGACCGAGTCGAGCTCTGCGGCGATCGTCGGCCAGTCGCGGTTCCAGCAGGTGACGTCGATCGAGGCGTTCGACTCGTGCCCGCCCTTCACGGAGTCGGCGAGCTCTATGAAGCGGTGGCCGCTGCGTCCCACGGTGACCTTGCGCACCTCGCCGATCACCCACACCTCGTCGGGGAGCCCGAGCCGGAGCGCGAGTCTCACCCGCTCGTAGAGCTCCCCCACTCCGAGGGCCGTCTCCGAGTACGCGCCGCGCGGGCGGTCCTCGGCAGCCGCCGCGTCCTTCGTGGCGCTGGCGACCCCAACGGGTCTCTCGGGCCTGGCGACGCTCGCCCGGGCGAGGTCCGCGACGGATCCGGCCACGCCGTCGGTCGCGCCGGCGTCCGCTGGCTGGCCCGCCGCGGAGAAGTCGAACCTGAGCGCTTCTGATCGCTCGCGCGCCTGCACGGCACTCAGGCTACTTGCGGGCTCTTCTGCTCAAGGAAGGTTCTCCCCCCGGGGCGCGCCCGGGTGCGCTCGGGGGGCGCGAGAATGGTCGCGGTGAGCCGGCCGGGTGGCCGCGGTGCGCCGGCGTCAGCCGGCGGCTGAGGAAGGTCGGGGCTCCACAGGGCAGGGTGCTGGCTAACGGCCAGTCGGGGTGATCCGCAGGAAAGTGCCACAGAGAGCAGACCGCCGATGGCATGCCGAGGCGTGCACAGGCAAGGGTGAAACGGTGCGGCAAGAGCGCACCAGCGCCCGGGGCGACCCGGGCGGCTCGGCAAACCCCACCCGGAGCAAGGCCGAAACGGGGACGGGCTGCCCGTCCGATGTCCCCAGGTGGGCCGCTTAGATGGATGGCCACCCCGCCTGCAGGTGCCGAGACGCACCGTAGGCGGACAGAACCCCGCCTACAGGCCGGCTCACCACCTCTACCGCCAGGGTCGAGCGAGGGAAGGAGGCAGGTCTTCCAGCCTGCCAGAATCGTCGCCATGAGGATCCTCGTCGTCGGCGGTACACAGTTCATCGGGAGGCATGTCGTCGATCACCTCCTCGCGAGGGGCGACGAGGTGACCCTGTTCCATCGCGGGCTGACGAATCCCGACTTGTTCCCCGAGGCCGACCACCGCCTTGGCGACCGCAACGTCGACCTCGCGGCTCTTCTGCGAGGGGAATGGGACGCGACCTTCGACCCGTCGGCCTACGTGCCGCGCCAGGTCCGAGCGCTTGCTTCTGCTCTCGGAGGTCGGGGAGGTCGGTACGTCCATGTCTCGTCGGTGTCCGCCTACGCGGAGGTCACAACGCCGGGCGGCTCGGAGGAGCTTGCACTGGCCGAGCTCGACGATCGGGAGACCGAGGTCGTCGACGAGACGACGTACGGCGCTCTCAAGGCGCTCTGCGAGCTCGCGTCCCACGACGCCTTCGGCGAGGGGAGCGACCACCCCTGGCCTCCGGTGCCCGTGAGCATCGTGCGCCCGACCTACGTCGTCGGTCCCTACGACCACACGGGGCGCTTCACCTGGTGGATGAAGCGGCTCGCCCGCGGCGGCCGAGTGCTCGCACCCGGCCCCGCCGAGAGCCCTTTCCAGGTGATCGACGCGAGGGACCTCGCCGACTTCGTCGTCCGGCTCCTGCACGGTGAGGCGGCCGGCACCTTCCACACGGTGAGCCCGGCACCTCCGTGCAGTTTCGCCGACTTCCTCCGCACTGCCGCGGCCGAGGTTGCCCCCGCCGGCACGGAGCTCGTCTGGGTCGAGGCCGACGCGCTCGTTCGCGCCGGGGTAACTGATTCCGACCTCCCGCTGTGGGCGCCCGCGGAGTCGGACTGGTACTTCAGCGCGCTCGACCCGAGCCGGGCGTTCGCCGCCGGTCTCAGGCCCCGACCGCTCGCCCAGACGATCCGTGAGCTGCACGAGCACGAGCTCAGAGCTCCCACGCCTGTTCGGGGACCCATCGGTCTCGACCCGGCGAGGGAGAGTGAGCTGCTCCGCGGGACTCTCACTTCCCCGGGTTGAGACCGCCGGCAGCTCAGCTCTGACCCGAGACGGGTCGTCGCCCTCCAGGAGCTCCGTGCGTCGGCCAACGTACTTGCGGGCAAGAGGCCGAACCGCATCGGCAAGGCTGCCCGGCTGCCCTCCGCCCCTTTGGTGAAGGTTGGAGGAAGGTTGACGCAGTCGGGACTTGGCCGATCCTCGGCAAGGAGCTTGTCGGGGCCTTGACGAGCGCGCCGACGAAGGCCTGCGCCTCACCGTCCTCGGGACACGTGATCCCGGCTCGGCCGCTGGTGCGAACGCTCCCCGCCTACAGTCGGCTCACCACTGAACCTCCTGCGCGTCAGCCGGGCTGGCCGCCGCCTTCCGCGTATGCGAGGGCCCAGTGCAGGGCGGCCCCGGAGACTTTCTCGTCGGCGTGACGGAGTCGCTCCACGAGCTCCCCGTTCGGGTCGCTCAGGATCTCCTCGACGACGGTCTGGTAGTACGCCGCAGCGTCACGGAGCATGTCCTTTGCTGCCCTCGCCTTGTCCGACAGATGCTGTTCCGCTTCCATGTCGACGCCAGACTACGTCCACAAAGCCCTACCTCGGCGCCGGGTCGTGGTCCCGCCGGCCAGGGCGTGGCGGAGATCCGAGCAGGCAACGGCTTGCAGGCGGATCTGCATGAGCTGAACCTCACTCCGCAGGGCACGGCGCTCGTCACCGCCTACCGGGTGACCACGACCGACTTGTCTGTCCTCGGTGGCCCTTCCAACGGGCAGGTGCTCGCGCCGCAGGCGCAAGAGATCGACATCGCGACCGGCAAACTCCTCTGGTATTGGGACTGCCTCGAGCACGTGCCCGTGACCGAGACGTGCTCATCGCCGCCGAACGAGAAGCAGACATCGCCTTTCGACTACTTCCACATGAACTCGATCGCGGTGGCGCCCGACGGCGATCTGCTCATCTCGGCTCGCAACACCTGGGCCGTCTTCAAGCTGTGCGATGGGCGGCGGGCGATGGGCGATGCCCGGCGACGCGGCATGCCTCAGGCGCCGCGCGTGGGGCGGGTTCCCAATGTCATTTGCTGTTGCCAAGCATGAAAGTTGAGTGCTATGCTGTCATTAAACTTGTTCAATATAGAAGGAGGAAATGACATGCTCATGCGATTCGACCCATTCAGGGAGCTCGACCGACTCAGCCAGGGTCCCTCCTGGCAGATGCGGAACACGGTGCCGCTCGACGTCTACCGGCGTGGCGACAAGTTCGTCGTGCGCGTCGACCTGCCCGGCATCGAGCCGAGCTCACTCGACGTGACCATCGAGAAGAACGTCCTCACGGTGAAGGCCGAGCGAACCTGGGCGCCGGCGGATGGCGACGAGATCCTTGTCAGCGAGCGCCCGCAGGGCACCTTCACGCGGAGGCTGTTCCTCGGCGAGGGTCTCGACACCGAACATGTTGCAGCCAACTACGAGCAGGGCGTCGTGACCATCACGGTCCCCGTCGCCGAGCAGGCAAAGGCGCGCAAGGTCGAGGTGACGGCCGGAGCACAGCCCGAGCTCTCAGGGATCATCGACGTCGGCTGAGCGACCGCGCCACGCCGCCCGAAGAGCGCGCGTCAGAGCCCGACCCGGCCCTCGGCCGGGTCGGTTCGCGTGAGGTGCGCCGTCTCTCCGAAAGAGAGAAGCGCAGGTCTTCCCGGCCCGAGCGACAATCGGGTGATCGAAGCGATCGCGAGATTAAGCCGCCAGGCGATCTCCGGGCCGGTCCCGAGAGCCCAGGAGACGGCCGCCTTGATAGGCGAGACGTGGCAGACGGCGACGACGACCTCGGCCCCTCTGGGGCCCGCAGCCAGGGCCTTGGTGCGCAGCTCGTCGTAGAGCTCTGAGCAGCGGCTCTGCAGCTCGATCAGGGTCTCACCGCCCGGCGGTCGGAAGCCGGGATCGTCTCTCCAGGCCGACCAGACGTCCCTCGGCAGCTCGTCGGGGCGCAGCCCGTCGTAGGTCCCGTAGTCGATCTCGACGAGACGGTCATCGATCTCGACGCCGATCTCGTGTCTATGTGCGGCTAGCTCGGCTCCCACGATCTCCGCCGTGTCGCGCGCCCGTCGGAGAGGGCTCGAGAGAAGGCGCAGCCGCTCGACGCCGGCGAGCTCGGAGGCGAGCGCTGCCGCAGCATGGAGCGCCTGCTCCCGCCCGTGCGCCGTGAGCTGCGGGTCGCTCCGCCCGACGAGTGCGCCTTTCGCGTTCAGCTCGGACTCGCCGTGACGCAGGAGGACGAGGCTCTGGCGCACTCTCGGTCGCCTAGCCGCGGGCGGAGGCGAGCGAGGTGCTCAGGGGACGAGGATCCGGCCGCACTGCTCGCAGAAAGAGAGCTGGTCCTCGGGCGAGTGGAGGATGCGGTCGCGCTCGCTCGCGGGAAGCTTCAGGTGGCAGCCGGAGCACATGCCGTCGACGAGCCGGGCGACTCCGACGCCCCCCAGCTTGGCCTTGAGGCGATAGTAGGTTGCGGCGAGCTCAGGCGGGACGTCGACCGCCAGCTCGTCCCGGCGAGCAGCAACCTCGTCCCGCTGCTTTCCAAGCTGCTCCTCGGCCAACTTCAGCTCGGCGCGACGCTGGTTCAGGTTCGCTTCGATGGCGGCCGCCTGCGCGTCGAGCGAGGTCATCGTCTGCTCGAGGGGCTCGAGGCGTTCCATCACCTCGAGCTCGTCGTCTTCGAGCTCGCTCCGGCGGCGAGCAAGCGACTCGGCCTCGGAACCCATGGCCTGCTGGTCGCGGTAGGAGCCGGCTGCGGGCGATGCAAGCCTCGCCTCGATCGCCCCGATCCGAGAGCTGGCGGCGTCGATCTGCCGCTCGAGGGATTCCTGCTCTGCGAGGAGCACGGAGCGCTCCTCCGCGAACTTGGCGGTGGTCGCCTTCACCGAGCTCAGGCTCTCCTCGGCCGCACGCACCGCTTCACGCTCGGGCAAGTGCCGCAGCCTGTAGGCGACGCGGTCGAGCTCGATGTCGAGGTCCTGCACTTGGAGCAGCTGATCGAGCGCCACGGATGACACCTGCAGCACGCTACAGCCCGGGCGACGACTCTTCGTAAGCGGACCGGCGTGCCGCGGCGAGGGCGCGGCAGAGCTCGTCGGTGGCACCTGCCACAGGGGTGCGGCGGGCATCGTGGGTCCTCACAGTCAACTCACGACCGAGAGCGTCGACGACGGTCCCGCCCGCCTCGCTGCACACCAGCATGCCTGCGAGGTAGTCCCACCCTCCGTGCGCGTCGTAGGCGCAGTCCACGTAGCCGTCGAGGGTGCCGTCAGCGACGGCACAGAGGTCGAGCGCGACGGCACCGAGGGCCCGGAACTGCTTCCAGCCCAGATATCGCTTGGGGTAGCCGGAAACGCCCACGACGCCGCGGGACAGCTTCCCGCAGCCCGAGGTCGAGATCGGCTCTCCGTCCCGGAACGCCCCGCCGCCTCGCAAGGCAGTGAAACGTGCGCCCGAGACGAGGTTGAGGACCGTGGCCGCGAGCGGTCCGAGCTCGTCGAGGACGCAGAGGCTCGTGGCAAACCAGGGGATGCGCCGCGAGGCGTTCGTCGATCCGTCGAGCGGGTCCACGACGGCGAGCAGCCCGCCCCCCGACGAGGCGCCCGCCGCCGGAGCCGACAGGCCCGACTCCTCGGAGAGAACCGGGAGCCCGACTCGGTGGAGCACGGACAGCGCAGCCTCGTCTGCGACCAGGTCAGACCGGTACAAGCCGGGTTTGCCTCCCGTGAGCCCCCAGTCGTCGGTGCTCGTAAGCGCATCCGAGACGGCCGTGGCCGCCTCGCCCAGCACCGCGAGCAGGGCATCTCCGTCCACCCGTGCAAGCTATCGCGGCGTCGCCGCCTGCCACGTGCCCGCCACCGCATACACTCCATCTCGCATGGCCGTGATAGACGTGGCCGGGTACGTGGCCGAGCTCAAGGACCATGCCGTCGAGCACAAGTTCCACGTGCACGACGAGAGGCACTTCGTCGAGACCTATTCGCTGCGCCAGTTCTGGGAAGTGGACCTCCATCCCGAGGAGGGCTGCGGCGGCCCCATCGACCTGCACCTCGCCCTCGAGGTGGAGCCGCGCGTGCTCCTCGACTTCGAGGACGCCGTCGTCGCTCTTCCGGACGACGACGACGATCCGCCGGACAAGTGGTTCTTCCCGCTCACGTTCAACTGGGGCGTCCCGCCCCTCCCCAACCCGCCCGACCTCCTGCGCCTTGCCCTCGACCTCGCCGGCGTGGGCGGCGTCGAGCTTCCCCTCGAGATATCGGCTACCGACTCGTTCCCCTCCCCCACCGAGGCGCCGGTGCGCCGTCTTACCATCGTCGCCCG
>JAJYVX010000083.1 GCA_021791795.1 Actinomycetes bacterium
CAGGAGGTCGAAGGCGCCTTCGCCGTGCGTAGCAAGTGCGTCAAAGGTTGAAGCGAACAGCACGGTTTCGGCGCAACCCGCAAGATCTCCGTGCAACGCCGGAGGACAGCCGGTCACGAGCGCCCGCTCGAAGCGCCGGCGAACAGGCAGCAGTCGCTCGCGAAGATCTTGGACGATGCGCTCGGCAAGGAAAGGGCGAGGTTCGCGGGCAAGCGCGCGCGAACGGCGCTGCTCCCGCGCCATGTCGTCAAACAGGAGTTCGGCCATGCCCCCTTGTGGTGACGGGGGAACAGGCGGACAAGGGGAGGAGGGGGAGGCACGACGGGATGACCGCAGCAGCAGGGGTTGTGCAAGCAACGCTGGTCGCCGGCAGCCGGCTTCTGCTCGACTTCGCCCTCCCGCCGCGTTGCCCGGGCTGCGGCGAGATCGTCGCTGCGATCAGGTGCCGGCGTCACGACGAACCACTTCTCGAGATCTCTCGGGAAGCGTTCGGGATCGACCCCGCGCACGACACGGTGTATCGCCTCGACCGCCAGCTGTTCGTCGCTGAGAGCGACGGCGAGCGCGAGCACTCGGTCCGCACCCTGATCGCCCGGGCGCTCCTCGAGATAGGTGCACGCCGTCTCGTAGCGATGGTGGCCGTCGGCCACGAGGACCGGCGCCTCGGCGATGAGCTCAGCGAGGCGCCGGGCGTCGTTCCGGCCACCGGACCCTCCGGCACTGCCAGCGCCGCCGCCGACCTCGAGGCGCCAGCGCTCGTGGAGAACGCCCTCGTCGTCAGTCGCGCTCCACGGCTCGCCCGCTCCGAGGACGGCCTCGTCACAAGCCTGCGCCAGCCCGTCGGCCACGCTGAGGACCCAGAGGGGAGAGAAGTTCGTCCTGGCCGCCCGCAGCAGCGAGAGACGGTCGTGCTTGTCCTTCGGGGTGGTCTCCTCGTGCGGAAGCACCTCGCCGGTGCGGTCAGGGTCGAGGCCGAGCGCTCCGAGCACGCCCGTCGTCGAGCGGACCTCACCCTGCACGTCACGGAACGTCATGCGGTAGAGGTAGAGGGCCTCCACCGGGTCGACCTCGACGACCCCTTCCTCGTGCCAGCGGCGCCACAGCCGAGCTGCTTGCCCGTAGCGGTCGAGCGAGCTGCCCGGCTCGTCGGAAGGGAGCTCGACGTGGATGGCGTTGTACGGCGAGCGCCGGGCGAGTGCCGATCGCTCGGCGGGGCTGACGACATCGTAAGGCGGGGCGATGACGTCGTCCGCCACCACCCTGGCCGGGTCGTAGGTGGTCGCGTGGAAAGGTTCGAATCCTGCCATCGGTCATGCGCAACACGGACGGCGATGGCAGCATTCCGGCGTGACCTTCATTCTCGACTGTGACGGCGTCGTGTGGCTCGGCGAAACCGCCATCCCCGGCTCCCCAACCGCCGTCTCCCGCCTCCGGGAGGCCGGGCACCGGGTGGTGTTCCTCACGAACAACTCGTTCCCCCGCCTCGCCGAGCACGTCGCCAAATTCGAGCGTCTCGGCATCGAGGTCGATCCGAGCGACGTCCTCACCTCACCGATGGCGGCTGCTTCGCTGTTGGCGCCCGGCGAGCGCGTGATGGTCTTCGGCGGTCCCGGCATCTTCGAGGCGCTCGAGCAACGGGGCGTGGAAGCGCTCGAGCCCGGCGCTGGCATGAACGGCAAATCGGGAGCCGTCGACGCCGTCATCGTGGGCTTCGACCGCAACTTCGACTTCTCGAGGCTGGCGACGGCTGCGACCGTTGTGCGGCAGGGCGCTCGCCTGGTCGGGACGAACGACGATGCCACCTTCCCGAGCTCTGATGGGCTGTTGCCCGGCGCCGGGTCGTTGCTCGCCGCGGTGATGACCGCCGGCGGCAAGAAGGCAGAGGTGGCCGGGAAACCGTACGACGCCACGAGGGCCCTCATCACCGAGCGGGTCGGCCACGTCGACTGGGTCGTCGGAGATCGCCCGTCGACCGACGGGGCGCTCGCGCAGAGGCTGCAGACGCATTTCGGGCTGGTGCTCACAGGCGTCACGCCTCCGGACCACGGCCCGATCGATCCGGCGCCCGATCGGGAGGCCCCCGACCTCGCGGGGCTCGTGAAGGACCTGCTCGCCTGACACGGTCTACGCCGCCTGCGAGATCCGGCGTGCCGAGTGGAGATTACAAACCGCTTACTATTGCAAGCAATCCAGGTCAGTACGGTAAAATGTAGGCATGGCTAGCAAGAGCCCATTTGAGAGATATCTGGCGGCCGGCATGGCCTTCACGCAGATGACCCGTAGGCGTGCCGAGGAGACAGTGCGGGAGCTCGTGAAGGACGGCGAGGTCAACCGGGAGCGGGCCGAGGAGTTGGTCGAGGACCTGCTCGCTCGGAGCCGGCGCTCCGTCGACCAGATCGCCGAGCAGGTGCGCCAGGAGGTGCACCGCCAGGTGGACGCGCTCGGCCTCGTCAACGCCGAGGAGGTGTTGAAGATCGTCGAGCGTTTCGCCGAAGCTGCCCGCACGACGGGCGCGCGGACGATCCGCGAGATGGCCGAGAGGGCCGAGGACGCCCGCCGGGCCGGTCGGCGCCGTGTCCGACGTGTCGAGCACGAGGCGGAGGAGACATTCCCGTCCGAGGGTCGCCCCGCGGCGGCAGAGCGGGCGGCGAGACCCCGCAAGGCACGCACCGCGACCAAGTCGCCTGCGACTGCCAAGACGGCAGGTGCTCCTGAGAAGGCCGCCGGAGCGAGGAAGGCCGCCGGAACCGGCAAGGCCGCCGGAGCGAGGAAGGCCGCCGGAACCGGCAAGGCCGCCGGAGCGAGGAAGGCGGCCGCGACCGCCACGGCCCGTGCCGCCGCCAAGACGACCACGGGAGTGGCGCGGGCGACTGCCCGCCGGAGCACCGCTGCCGCCAAGAAGACGACCCGCCCGGCGAAGCGCGCCACGAAGAAGACAGCCGGCTAACTCGCGGCACCGGGAAGCGCGCGCAGGCGTGGTCCAGGAGTAGCGGGCGCGGCCCGGGCAAGCGGGCGGGCGGGGCTTGGGGCCGCGAAGGGCCCGAGCGAGGGTGCCGCTGGCACGACCGCCCTCGCCACGTAAGGATGGCGCCCGTGAGTGGCGTGCTCGTCGTCGTCCACCCCGATCGCCCGCAGGCTCGCAGCTTGGCGAGCACCGCCGCCACGTGGTGGCAGGAGCGCGGCTACGACGTCGTCACCTCGGCCGACAAGGAGCCGGAGCCGGGCGGCCACCCGGAGCCCGCCGCACCCGAGCTCGACGGCAAGGGCCCTTTCGACTTCGCCATCTCCCTCGGCGGCGACGGCACGATGCTCCGGGCCGTGCGCCTCGCCTGCCCGGGCCACACCCCCGTCCTCGGCGTCAACCTCGGGCGGATGGGCTATCTCACCGAGGTCGAGCCCGCCGGCATGCTCGCCGCCTTCGAGCAGATAGCCGCCGGGAAGTACCAGGTCGAGGAGCGAATGACGCTCGAGGTGGCGGTCGACGCGCACGCAACGGGAGGCCGGCAGGAGTACGTCGCCCTGAACGAGGCCATCATCGAGAAGATCGGCCCCGGTCACACCATCCGGGTGGCGGTCGACATCTCGTCGAGGCGGTTCCTCACCTATGCGGCTGACGGGGTGCTCGTCTGCACGCCGACGGGCTCGACGGCATACAACCTCTCGGCACGCGGACCGGTCGTCTCGCCAAAGCTGAACGCCATGGTCCTCACACCGGTCGCCCCGCACCTCGTCTTCGACCGCTCGCTCGTGCTCGGGCCGAGCGAGACCATCACCTTCACCCTCCTTGGCGATCGCGAGGCGACGGTGGCGCTCGACGGCTCCCGCATCATCCCGCTCAAGGTGGGAGAGACCGTCACCTGCAGGGGAGGGGAGGATCCGGCGAGGCTCGTGACCTTCAGCGAGCGGGACTTCCACGCCGTGCTCCGCTCCCGCTTCGGGCTCACGGACCACTGAGCCGGGCGACGAGAGGGACTGTCGCATGCTCACCGAGATCCGTGTGAGCGACCTCGGCGTGATCGAGCATCTCGCGCTCCCTTTCGCCCCTGGCATGACGGCCCTCACCGGCGAAACTGGCGCCGGCAAAACCCTCGTCGTCGAAGCACTCGAGCTCCTCGTGGGCGGGAGGGCGGACACCCAGCTCGTGCGGGCGGGTGCCGTCACCGCCGTCGTCGAGGGAAGGTTCGTGCTCGACGGCGCGCCTGACTCCAAGCGGTCGGCCGAGTCGGACGAGCTCGTCGTCGCGCGTGAGGTCCCTTCGGACGGACGGTCGCGGGCCTACGTGGACGGGAGGATGGCGACCGCGCAGAGCCTTGCCGAGGTCGCAGGCGCTCTCGTCGATCTGCACGGCCAGCACGCCCACCAGTCGCTCCTGCACACCGGCGCCCAGCGTCTGGCGCTCGACCACTTCGCCGCCGTCGACACGGCGGAGGTGGAGAGGCTCGAGGGCGAGACGAGGGACCTTGGCCGGAGGATCGCCGAGCTCGGCGGCGACGAGCTGACGCTCCGGCGCGAGGTCGACCTGCTGCGATTCCAGTTGGGCGAGCTCGAGGGTGCCGCACTCGGGGATCCCGGCGAGGAGGAGGAGCTCGCCACCGAGGCGGAGCTGCTCACCGCCGTCGTCGAGTTGAGGCAGGCGGCCGAGGAGGCGAGATCGCTCCTCACCGGCTCCGACCGGCTCGAGGGCGCCTCCGCGCTCGCGGCCGGAGCGGCCTCGGCCCTGAAGCGCCACGCGGTGCTCGAGCACCTCGGCGTCCGTCTCGACACGGCGGCGACCGAGCTCGAAGATGTGGCTCGCGAGTTGCGCACGAGAGCAGAGGGCTTCGAAGAGGACCCCGAGCGGCTCGCTGCCGTGGAAGCGCGCCGCCGTCTCTTCGCCGACCTCCGCCGCAAGTACGGCGAGAGCCTTGGCGAGGTGATCGAGTTCCGTGAGCAGGTGCGCCAGCGCCTCGGCGACCTCGAGGCCGGCGAGGCGCGGCGATCGGAGCTCGAGGCGGCACTGGCGGAGGTGGAGGCGAGGCTCGAAGCCGCGGAGGCAGGCTTGGCCGGGGAGAGAGCGGCGGCCGCGCCTCGCCTGGCCGCACAGATCGAGGGCAACCTCCGGGACCTTGCGCTTCCGAGGGCTCGCTTCGAGGTGGAGGTGGCTGGGTCGCGCGGGGAGCAGGTGACGTTCCTGCTCGCCGCCAACCCGGGGGAGCCCGCTCTCCCGCTCGCCAAGGTCGCCTCCGGCGGCGAGCTGGCGCGGACCATGCTCGCGACCCGGCTGGTGCTCACGGAGGCGCCCCCCACTCTCGTCTTCGACGAGGTCGACGCGGGGGTGGGCGGCGAAGCGGCTCTCGCGGTCGGCCGTGCGCTCTCCCAGATCGCCCGGGACCACCAGGTGCTCGTCGTCACGCACCTCGCCCAGGTGGCGGCTTTCGCCGACGCCCACGTCGTCGTGCGCAAACAGGTGCGGGACGGGAGGACGGTCGCCAGCGCCGAGCTGGTGACGGGCGAGGAGAGGCTGCGGGAGCTCTCACGCATGCTCTCCGGCCAGCCCGACTCGGCGGCTGCCCGGCTGCATGCCGAGGAGCTGGTTGAGATGGCTCGTCAGATGAGAGAGGCGGTCTCGCCCCGGTCCGGCTGACGAGGACCCGCTTCAGCCCAGCGCGGCATCCGCGGGTGCTGCCGGTCGCTCCGGTAGGCTGTCGGAGCGGACACCGGGGAGGATTCATTGACCAAGTACGTGTTCGTGACGGGTGGCGTTTCGAGCGCCCTCGGCAAGGGGCTCACCGCCTCTTCTCTCGGTCGCCTGCTCAAGTCGCGCGGTCTCCGGGTGACGATGTGCAAGCTCGACCCTTACATCAACGTCGATCCAGGGACGATGAACCCGTTCGAGCACGGCGAGGTCTTCGTCACCGACGACGGCGGCGAGACCGACCTCGACCTCGGGCACTACGAGCGCTTCATCGACGAGAACCTGCACCGCGACTCGAACGCGACCACCGGGCAGATCTATTCGTCCGTCATCTCGAAGGAGCGGCGCGGCGACTACCTCGGCAAGACGGTCCAGGTCATCCCGCACATCACCGACGAGATCAAGGAGCGTGTGCGCCGCCTCGGCTCCCGCGAGGATGTCGACGTCGTGATCACCGAGGTGGGGGGGACGGTCGGCGACATCGAGATCGTCCCGTTCCTCGAGGCGATACGCCAGTTCCGGCGGGAGGCCGGCCGGGACAACGTCTGCTACGTCCACCTCACCTACGTTCCCTTCCTCCGCACGGCGGGCGAGCTCAAGACCAAGCCGACCCAGCACTCGGTCACCGAGCTGCGTAGCCGTGGCATCCAGCCGGACGTGATCGTCTGCCGGAGCGAGCAGCCGATTTCCGAGTCGTTGAAGCGGAAGATCTCCCTCCTCTGCGACGTGACCATCGATGCCGTCGTCTCGGCGCTCGACGCGGATCCGATCTACGCCATACCGCTCGCCCTCCACGCCGAGGGCTTCGACGACATCGTCTGCGGGCTCCTGCGCCTCGACGGGCCCGAGCACCCGATCGACCTCTCGGTGTGGGAGAAGCTCGTCGAACGGATAGGCGCCGCGACCGAGCAGGTGCGCATCGGCATCATCGGCAAGTACGTCAACCTGCCCGACGCTTACCTGTCGGTGGTCGAGGCGCTCAAGCACGCCGGATACAACCAGGGCGCGAAGGTGGAGATCGAGTGGATACAGGCGGAGGAGATCACCGGCATGTTGGCCGGCGCGCGTCTCGAGGCTCTCGACGGGATCGTGATCCCGGGCGGCTTCGGCGAGAGAGGATTCGAGGGCAAGATCGCCGCCGCCTGCTACAGCCGGGAGCACGAGCTGCCCTGTCTCGGTCTCTGCCTCGGCCTTCACACGATGGTGGTCGACTTCGCCCGCAACGTGTGCGGCCTCGAGAACGCCAATTCGAGCGAGGCGGACCAGGCGACACCCTTCCCGGTGATCGACCTCATGGACGACCAGGTGGACGTCTCCGAGATGGGCGGCACGATGCGGCTGGGCGCCTACCCGGCGCTGCTGCAGCCGGCGACGATGGTGGAGAAGCTCTATACCCAGCCGGTCGTCTCCGAGCGTCACCGCCACCGCTACGAGGTCAACCCACGCTTCCGGCACAGGCTCGAGGAGGCGGGCCTCACCTGCTCGGGCGTGTCGCCTGACGATCGCCTCGTCGAGTTCATCGAGATCACCTCGCACCCGTTCTGGGTGGGGACCCAGGCGCACCCCGAGTTCAAGAGCCGGCCCGATCGCCCGCATCCCCTCTTCACGGGCTTGATCGAGGCCGCATTGAGCAGGGTCCACGCCCGTAATCCCAGGTTGATCGACCTCGACCTCGACCTCGAGCTCGACGCCCACGTCGCCGGGTGATGGGGGGAGGTGATGGCGGGCAGGGGCAGTTTCGCCAGATAGGGGAACGGCCCAGGTTCGACGGGTCGTTCTTCCGGGTCGTGACCGGTACGTTCGTCGGGCCGGACGGTTTCATGTTCGAGCGTGAGCTGGTGCGGCACCCAGGGGCAGTCGCCATCGTCCCGCTCGAGGCGAACGGGCGCAGCGTGCTCATGATCCGGCAGTTCCGCGGAGCCGTCGGCGAGCCGATCCTGGAGCTGCCCGCGGGCAAGCGCGACATCCCCGACGAGGACCCGGCCATCTGTGCCGGGCGCGAGCTCGTAGAGGAGATAGGCCAGGAGGCGTCGAGCCTCCACGAGATCGGGCGCTTCTACAACTCGCCTGGCTACGCTGACGAGGCGACGATCCTGTTCCTCGCCGAGGGCCTCAAGCCCGTCGCCCGGGATGCCCACGGTGTCGAGGAGGAGCATCTCACCGTCGAACGCATCTTGCTCGAGGACGTCGAGGAGCTGATGGCGAGCGGAGACCTCTGCGACGCGAAGTCGATCATCGGCCTCTACGCAGCCCGGTCGTTCCTCTCCTCCCGGTCGGAGGAGCCCGCCGGCGGTGCGCAGGCCGGCGCTGGGCAGGCCGGCGGTGCGCACGCCGGCGGTCGGGAGACGGGGCAGGCTGGCGGTGCGCAGGCCGGCGGGCCGCCGGAGCACGCCTGAGGCGCCGAGCCGGCCGACCGAGTCGATCCACACGGCCCAGCCCATGTCGCGATCCCGCCGCTCCACTCGACCCGGCAGGCCTGTCAGCTGCCGCCGCTCATGACCGCGAGCACCCGCGACCCGGCACCGAGCGCTCAGCTCGCATCCCGTGGAGCGCTCTCGAAGGATGCCGAGGAGTACCTCACGTATCTGCTCGTCGAGCGGGGCCGCTCGCCACGTTCGATCACTTCTTACCGCTTCGACCTCGTCGCCTACGAGGAGTTCCTCGAAGGGCGCCGCATCGGTCTTAAGGACGTGGGTCCCAACGTGGTCGAGGACTACCTCGCGTTCCTGCACGCGGCCGGACGGAAGCCGAGCTCGATCAAGCGGGCGCTCTCGGCCATCCGTGGTCTGCACCGCTTCTGTCTCGACGAGCGGGGGGCCGTCGCCGACCCGACTGACGGATTGCGCCCTCCCCGCCAGCCCATCCCGCTGCCGAAGGCGCTGACCGAACCCGAGACCGAGCAGCTGCTCAACTCCGTCGTCGGACTGGATGCCCGCTCCCGCCGGGACAGGGCGATCCTCGAGCTCCTCTACGCGACCGGCATGCGGATCTCTGAGCTCTCCGGCCTCAGGCTCTCCGATCTCGACCTCGACCGCCAGGTGGCGGTCGTCTTCGGCAAAGGAGCAAAGGAGCGGCTCGTGCCGTTCGGGCGCCACGCGCTACAGGCGATCTCGGACTGGCTCGGACCAGAAGGGAGGAAGGTGCTCCAGCCCGTGCGCTTCCAACGGCGTGTCGATGCCGAGGCCGTGTTCATCTCGACACGAGGCAAGAACATGTCGCGACAGGCCGTCTGGGTGGTCGTGCGGCGAGCCGCAGAACGCGCGGGGCTCGCCGACAAGGTGTCGCCGCACGTACTGAGACACTCCTGCGCGACGCATCTCCTCGAGCACGGCGCCGACATCCGCGTCGTCCAGGAGATCCTCGGACACGCGGCCATCACGACGACGCAGGTCTACACCAAGGTCACGAACGACCTGCTCCGGCGTGAATACGAGGCGGCGCACCCCCGTGCCCGGCGAAACCCCCCGGCCCACTAATCTGTGCCGGTGGCAAGTGACGCAGCTGTCGACTACAGAGCCCTGCTCGAGGACGAGCGCCAGTCGCTCATCCGTCAGCTGTCCGAGCTCGGTTACGGTGGCGCCGCCCTCAACTACGACTCGAACTTCGCCGACTCTTCTCAAGTCACCGCCGAGCGAGGAGAGGCGGAAGCGCTCGCTGCGCAGCTGACCGACGCGCTGAGTGCCGTCGAGACGGCGCTGCGCAAGCTCGACAACGGCACGTACGGCACATGTGAGCGGTGCGGCAAGCCGATCTCCGAGGCGCGCCTCGAGGCGAAGCCCGCCAGCGCCTACTGCATCGACTGCGCCTCCGTCCGGCGATAGCGCCTCGCCCATGACCTTCGGGGGCGGTTCAGGACCCTCCGGCCGGGAAGGAAGTGAAGGCCGCGGCCGTGAGTCGGCCGACGCCGGCGCACCTGAGACCGGCAGGGGTGATCGGGGCTGGCCAGGACCGTCCGTGTCACCGAAGCCACCGCCCCGCCAGCAACGTCCCGTCAATTGGCCGCGTCCGGGCAATCGGCCCGCGTCCGGCGCCGGAGGACAGCCGGGCCACGGCGGCGCCGCAGAGCCGGGCCAGGGCGGCGCGGAAGAACAGCCGGGCCACGGCGGCGCCGCAGAGCCGGGCCAGGGAGCCTGGCAGCAAGCTCCTCCGCAGCCCGGCCCCGGACCGGCCCAAGGGTTTCCCAGTTGGGGCGCTCCGCCTTCCAGTTGGGGTGCCACCCCACCACCCGGCTCGGACGACGGGAGGACCGAGGGTGGCGCTCCCCGACGGCGCGCCGGCCACTGGTGGCAACAGGCGCCGAACGTCATCATCTCCCTCGCCGTCGTGGGGATCATCGTGGCGGTGCTCGTGGCCGGCGTGCGGCGCGGTTACCTGAGCACCATCACGCTCATCTACATCCTCGTAGCGATCCCCTCGATCATGTTCCACGAGGTGAGCCACGGGATCGTGGCTCTCTGGTGCGGCGACGACACGGCGAAGCAAGCCGGGCGCATCTCAGCCAACCCCATCCGCCACATCGATCCCGTGGGCACGATCATCCTCCCGGCGATCATGGCCCTCGCACATGGTCCGGTGTTCGGCTGGGCGAAGCCCGTGCCGGTGCGCATCGATCGCCTGAGGCACCCCCGCAACCAGGCGGTGCTCGTCGGGCTGGCAGGGCCCTTCTCCAACTACCTCATCGCCGCCATCGCCGGGGGCATCTTCCACTGGATAGCCGTGGCGCACGTCTCCTACGTACCCTCGCTGAACGCGTACGCATGGACGTCTTCTGGATGGTACTGGGCGTTCCAGGTCTTTTTCTACCTCGGCCTCGTGAACGTGCTCATCGGCACCTTCAACCTCATCCCCATCCCTCCGCTCGACGGCTCGGCCATCATCGAGCGCCTTCTCCCGCAGGCGGCGCTGCCCGGCTACTACCGCATGCGGATGGGTTTCATGGTGCTGGTGCTCTTCTTCGTGCTCTTCGACCAGAACGCCCTCATCGCCATCTACACCCATGTGAGCAACTGGTACGAGGGGCTGTTCCTGCCGTTCTGATCGCCCGGCGGAGGACCGCTCAGGGTCAGAAGGTCCCGGGTACGAGAAGGCCGATCTTCTCCTGCGCCTTGCGCAGCGTGAGCGATGCGACCGAGCGCGCCTTGTCGGCACCCTTCTCGAGCGCCGACACGACGTGCTCACGCTCGGAGGCGATCTCCTCGTAGCGAGCGCGCACCGGCGCGAGCACGGAGACGAGCGCCTCGCTCGCATCTGCCTTGAGCGGGCCGTAACGGTCGTAGGAGCCGACGATGTCGTCGATAGAGCGTCCCGTGGCGGAGGCGAGCAGTTCGATGAGGTTGGAAAGGCCCGGCTTGGCTTCGGGGTCGTAGCGCATCTCGCCGTCTGTGTCCGTGACCGCCTTTGCCACTTTGCGGGCGACGACGTCGGGCGGGTCGAGTATCGAGACCGTACCGAGTGGCGAATCGACCGACTTCGACATCTTGCGCTCCGGGTGCTGCAGGTCCATCACCCGAGCCGCGACCTTCGGCACCGCCGCCTCCGGTATGACGAACGTCTCGCCGTACCGGCTGTTGAAGCGCCGCGCCACGTCGCGGGTGAGCTCGACATGCTGACGCTGGTCGTCGCCAACCGGTACGCGGTCTGCGTCGTAGAGAAGGATGTCGGCTGCCATCAGCACCGGGTACGTGAAGAGCCCCGCCCGCACCGACTCGCGGCCGTCGCCCTTCTCCTTGAACTGGATCATGCGTGAGAGCTCTCCCACCGTTGCGGTGCACTCGAGCAGCCAGGTCAGCTCGGCGTGCTCGTGCACGTGGCTCTGCACGAACAGGGTGCAGACGTCCGGGTCGAGGCCGGCCGCGAGCAGCCCGATCGCCGTCTCGAGAGTGCGCTGACGCAGGTCGGCAGGATCGTGCTCGGCGGTGAGCCCGTGGAGGTCGACGACGCAGTAGAAGCTGTCGGCTCGGTGCTGGTCGATCGCCCACTGGCGGATGGCGCCGAGGTAGTTGCCGACGTGAAGCGCCCCGGAGGGCTGCACCCCCGAGAAGACCCTTTGCATCCGCCAATGATAAGAGGCTCGGCCGGCTCCGCTCCAAGCGACTCCGGGGATCACCCGCCTCGCGACGGCCGGGAGTTATCCTCGGCTCGTGGTCTACGAAGTCCGGACGGACGCCTACGAAGGTCCCTTCGACGTCCTCCTGCGGCTCATCTCCGAGCACGAGGTGGACCTCTACGAGATCAGGCTCTCGGACATCGTCGACGCATATCTGGCCGAGATCGAGAAGATGGAGCGGCTCGATCTCGAGGTCGCCACGGAGTTCCTCCTCATCGCCGCCATACTCGTCGAGCTCAAGTCGCGCCGCCTGCTGCCCGATCGCGACGGCGACGTGAGCGAGGACGACCTCGCCCTGCTCGAGGAGCGTGACTACCTGCTCGCCCGCCTCGTCGAGTGCACCACGTTCTCGGCCGCGGGCAGACGCCTCGCCGAGCTGGAGCGGGACGCCTCGAGGTCGGTCGCCCGCGGAGCCGGGCCGGACGAGCGGTTCGAAGGGCTCGCTCCCGACCTCCTCGCCGGTGTCACCGCCGCGGAGCTGTGCGAAGCCGCCGGCCGGGCGCTCGCGCCGAAGCCCGATCAGGTCGTCGAGGTCGAGCACATCCTCGTCGACGAGGTGACCGTGGCCGAGGTCGTGGGCAGCCTGGTGGGATACCTGGCTGGTCGGCCGCCGACTACGTTTCGCTCTCTCACCGAGCACGCTTCCACCCGGATCGAGGTGGTCGTCCTCTTCCTCGCCCTCCTCGAGCTGTACAAGCAGGGCCATGTCGAGCTCGATCAGACGGCGACGTTCGGCGAGATGGTCGTCTCGTGGATCGCCGAGGGTGACGTCAGCTCGGAAGGTCTCGAGCTTGCGCTCGCCGAGGCGGAGTACCGCGGATGAACGACTTCGAGCACGTCAGCATCGGTCCGGGTGACGAGCCGGAGCGCACCGCCGAGGCGGCCGTAGAGGCGGTGCTCACCGTCGCCACCGAGCCGGTGGAGCCCCGGCTCCTCGCCGAGTTGTTCGAGCTGCCGGTCGAGCGTGTCGAGGCGTTGTGCAGCGCCCTCGCCGCGTCCTACGAGCAGCAGCAGCGGGGCTTCAAGCTCGTCCGGGTCGCCGGCGGATACCGGCTGCAGAGCCACGAGGCCTACGCCGGCTACGTCGAGCGGTTCGTGCTGGACGGCTCGCCCCAGAAGCTCTCGGCCGCCGCGCTCGAGACCCTGGCGGTGGTTGCGTACAAGCAGCCGGTCTCCCGCTCGCAGGTGTCGGCCATCCGGGGGGTGAACGCCGACGGGGTTCTGAAGCTCCTCGCGGCGCGTGGTTACGTCGAGGCGGTCGGGCGTGACACGGGACCCGGGCAGCCGATCCTCTTCGGCACGACTTCCCTCTTCCTCGAGAAGATCGGGCTGGACGCCCTCGCCGACCTTCCCCCTCTTGCCGACTTCGTGCCGCCCGCATCGACGGTGGAGCGGCTGGAGCAGGCACTGAGGCCCGACAACCAGGCGTGACGAGCGGCTCGGGCGAGGCGCCGCCCGAACGTCTGCAGAAGGTGCTCGCCCGGGCTGGCTTCGGAAGCCGGAGGGTCTGCGAGACGCTCATCTCGGAGGGGAGGGTCGCCGTCGACGGCGCCGTAGCCGAGCTCGGCGCCCGGGTGGTCCCCGGCCGGTCGACCGTCACCGTCGACGGCGTCCCGATCGGGACCCTGCCCGGCCTCGTCTACTACCTGCTCAACAAGCCGAGGGGTGTCGTCACCACCGCCTCGGACCCGCAGGGGAGAGCGACCGTGGTCGAGCTCGTGCCAAGGGCGCCACGTGTCTTCCCCGTCGGCCGGCTCGACGCCGACACGGAGGGGCTGCTCGTCCTCACGAACGACGGTGTCCTCGCGCAGCACCTCGCTCATCCGCGCCACGGTGTCGAGAAGGAGTACCTGGCCGAGCTCGAGAGCTCGCCGTCGCCCGGAGATCTGCGGCGGCTGCGCGAGGGCGTGGAGCTGGACGACGGCCGGACGGCTCCTGCGAAGGCGTCGCTCGTCGGCGAGCGAGCCCTTCGCATCGTCATCCACGAGGGGCGAAACCGTCAGGTCCGCCGCATGTGCGACGCCATCGGCCACCCCGTCGAACGGCTCGTGCGGGTGCGTATCGGCCCGATATCGGACCGTTCGCTGAGACCGGGCGAGTGGCGTCACCTGAGTCCGCCCGAGGTGCGCTCTCTCTCGGGCTCTCCCGGCGCGGGCAGCCGCAGTTAGGCTGCCTCGCCATGGCCGAGTCCAGCGTCCCCGCTGAGCCCCAGGCGCCTCGGGCGATCCGGGCGCTCAGGGCGGTGCGAGGGGCGACCACCCTCGACGAGGACAACGGAGAGCAGATGTACGCGAGGGTGCAGCAGCTCCTCGCCGAGATGCTGCGGCGCAACTCGGTCGACCACGACGACCTCGTCTCGATCCTCTTCACCGCGA
>JAJYVX010000003.1 GCA_021791795.1 Actinomycetes bacterium
CTCTGCCACCGAGAGCACCCTTCACCGGCTTCTCCTGGTCGAGGCCGCAGTCACGGGAGCCGCCCTCGTCGTCGCCGCCCTTCTCGGCTGGTGGCTCGTCGGACTGTCCATGCGACCGCTCGTCGAGGTGGAAGAGACAGCCGAGGCGATCAAGGAGGGAGACCTCGGCGCGCGGGTGCCCGAACCGAGGAGCGCGTCGACCGAGATCGGCCGTCTCACCCGGGTGCTCAACTCCATGCTCGGGCGGATCGAGGCGGCTTTCGCCGAGCGGGACAGGACGGAGGGCGAACTGGTGCGCTCGGAGGAGCGCATGCGCAAATTCCTCTCCGACGCGTCGCACGAGCTGCGCACGCCGCTCGCCGCGGTGTCCGCCTACGCCGAGCTCTTTGAGCGCTCCCAGGCCCAGCATCCCGAGGATCTTCCCCGCATGCTCGAGGGCATCCGCGTCGAGGCCGACCGGATGGGCAGGCTCGTGTCCGACCTGCTGCTCCTCGCCAGCCTCGACGAGGGACGCCCGGTCGAGCACGAGGTGGTGGAGCTCGTCGGCCTCGCCTCCGAGGCGATCGTGACCCACAGGGCGCTCGGACCGGACTGGCCGGTGTCGCTCCGCGCGGAGGACGCCGTCGAAGCGATCGGCGACGAAGGGCGTCTTCGGCAGGTGCTCGACAACCTCCTCGCGAACGTCCGCGCCTATACGCCTGCAGGCACCGCGACCGAGGTGACGGTGCGATACGTCGAGGACGGCACGAAAGGCGCCGACCAGCCGTTCCGGCTGCACCAACCCGAACGGCTCGCGGAGCTCGCCGTTTCGGACCACGGCCCTGGTCTCGGTCCTGACGGCGCGCAGAGGGTCTTCGAGCGGTTCTTCCGCTCCGACGAGTCGCGCTCGCGCTCGAGAGGCGGCTCGGGGCTCGGGCTCGCGATCGTTCGGGCGATCGTCGAGGCGCACGGGGGGACTGTCACCGCATCGCCCACAGACGGGGGCGGCGCGACGTTCACGGTCCGGCTGCCGGCCGCGGCGAGGGACACGGACGACTCTCCCGACTCGGCGGCTGACTAGCGTCTTTGTTAGAGGGAGGCCTGGCATGACCAAGCGAGCAAGCCCACCACCGGCGTCCGACAAGCCGGGGGCCACGGCGCCTCCGCCTCCTCCCGCGTGGCGGCACTACCTCTGGGTCCTCGCCATCGCCCTCTTCCTCGTCCTCTACTTCGTGCTGCCGACGACGAGGGCCACGAGTCCCGTGTCGCTCACGTACTCGCAGTTCCTCACCGACGTGACCGCCCATCACGTGAAGACGGTGACGATCTACACGACGGGCGCGGCCTCGGGCACGCTCACGAACGGCAGCTCGTACACCACCGCCATCCCGCCCCAGGCCGGCCAGGCGTTCCTCGACACCCTGCAGAGCAACGGCGTCGGGGTCACCGCGACGGCGTCGGGGACCTCCTTCGGGGCAGACGTCCTCTCCGTCGCCATCCTCATCCTCCCGTTCCTCGTCATCGGCTACATCTGGTACCGGCTGTCGAAGGGCGCCGCCTCGCAGCTGCAGGGAGCCATGGGAGTGGGTCGGTCTCGGGCGAAGATATTCGACGAGGAGCAACCGAAGACGACCTTCAGCGACGTGGCGGGCTACGAGGGAGCAAAGCTCGAGATCCGTGAGGTGGTCGACTTCCTCCGCCGGCCCGACCGCTATGCACGGGCGGGTGCGATGGCGCCGCGGGGGATCATCATGGTCGGGCCGCCCGGCACGGGAAAGACCCTCCTTGCCCGCGCCGTCGCTGGTGAGGCCGACGTGCCGTTCTTCTCGGTGACGGGGTCGAGCTTCGTCGAGATGTTCGTGGGCGTCGGGGCGGCCCGGGTGCGCGACCTGTTCCAGGAGGCCCGCAAGCGCTCGCCGTGCATCGTGTTCGTCGACGAGATAGACGCCATCGGCCAGAGACGAGCCGGTTCCGGCTCCGTCGTGGCGAACGACGAGCGTGAGCAGACGCTCAACCAGCTGCTCTCCGAGATGGACGGATTCGACCCGGCGACCGGCATCGTCGTGCTCGCCGCGACGAACAGGCCGGAGGTGCTCGACCCGGCGCTCCTGCGGCCCGGCCGCTTCGACCGCCAGGTGACGGTTCCCCTGCCGACCCTCGCCGAGCGCACGGCGATCCTGCGGGTGCACTGCCGCGGAAAGCGCCTCGACCACTCGGTCGACCTCGGGATCGTGGCGCGAGGGACACCCGGGTTCTCCGGTGCGGACCTCGCCAACCTCGTGAACGAAGCTGCGATCGTCGCCGTGCGCGAGGGCCGTGAGCTCATAGTGGCGGCCGACTTCGACCAGGCACGTGACCGGATCCTGCTCGGGCGACGGGAGGGATCGAACGTCCTGCTCCCCGAGGAGAAGCACGCCGTCGCCGTCCACGAGGCGGGCCACGCTCTCGTGGCCGCGCTCTCCGACAAGGCGGACCCGGTCGCCAAGGTGACGATCCTTCCGGCAGGCCAGTCCCTCGGCGTCACCGAGCAGCTCCCCCTCGTCGAGCGGCATCTCTACGGCGAGGACTACCTGCGCCAAGCTCTCGCCGTGCGGCTCGGCGGCAGGGCGGCCGAGCTGCTGAAGCTCGGCCAGGGATCGACGGGAGCGGCGAACGACCTCGCCACCGCGACGGACCTGGCGACGAAGATGGTCCGCGAGTTCGGTCTCTCCTCCGAGCTCGGCCCGGTCGGCTACCCCGAAGGCGGGTCCGTCTTCCTCGGCGGCGGGGCGGGGCTCTCGAGCCGCCCGTTCGCCGAGCAGACGCAGGCCGTCATCGACCGCGAAGTGTCAGAGCTGCTCCGCCAGGCCGAGAGGACGGCTCTTGAGGTGCTGAGGACGCACGAGCCCCAGCTCGACAGACTGGTCGACCTGCTGCTCGCGAGCGAGACCGTCGACGGGTCGACCGTCTACGACATCGTCGGGAGGCCCGAACCCTCGTTCGGCGCGGGTACCGGGCTCACCGTTGCACCCGGCCGTTTCGCCGAGGAGGCATGATGTAGCCACCGGGGAAAAGGGGGGAATACATGAGTGGCGTGCGACTCCTGGTCGGGACCCGAAAGGGCGCGTTCGTGCTCACCGCCGACGGCACACGGAAGGACTGGACGATCGACGGTCCGTTCTTCGGCGGCTGGGAGATCTACCACCTGAAGGGCTCCCCCGCCGAACCCGACAGGATCTGGGCCTCCCAGTCGACCGGCTGGTTCGGCCAGCTCGTGCAGCGCTCGGACGACGGGGGAAGGACGTGGAGCCCGGTCGGGAACGAGTTCGCCTACGACGGGGTGCCTGGCACGCACCAGTGGTATGACGGCACGCCACACCCGTGGGAGTTCGCCCGGGTATGGCACTTCGAGCCCTCCTCCTCCGACCCCGACACCGTCTTCGCCGGGGTCGAGGACGCGGCGCTTTTCAAGTCCGTCGACGGGGGGAAGAGCTGGCAGGAGCTCTCGGGACTGCGCGAGCACGGCTCGGGCCCCCACTGGCAACCGGGTGCCGGCGGCATGTGCACCCACACCGTCCTGCTCGACCCGGACGGCGGGCCCCGCATGTTCGTCGCCATCTCCGCCGCCGGGGTCTTCCGGAGCGACGACGACGGGACGACGTGGCGGCCGGCCAACAAGGGCCTGCGCTCGGCGCAGCTGCCCGACGAGGACCGCGAGGTCGGCCACTGCGTCCACCATCTGGCGCGTCATCCCTCCGCGCCGGACACGATCTTCATGCAGAAACACTGGGACGTCATGCGCAGCGACGACGGAGGCGACTCCTGGACCGAGGTGAGCGGTGATCTGCCGACCGACTTCGGCTTCGCCATCGACGTTCACTCCCACGAGCCCGAGACCGTCTATGTCGTCCCGATCAAGAGCGACTCGGAGCACTACCCACCGGAAGGGAAGCTGCGCGTTTACCGCAGTCGGACGGGCGGCAACGAGTGGGAAGCCTTGACCAACGGTTTGCCGCAGAGCGATTGCTACGTGAACGTGCTGCGCGATGCGATGGCCATCGATTCGCTCGACTCGTGTGGGGTGTACTTCGGAACCACCGGTGGCCAGGTGTACGCCTCGTCCGACGCGGGCGACACATGGACAGCCCTGGCCCGCGACCTTCCGGCCGTCTGCTCGGTCGAGGTGCAGACCTTGCCATGATCCGGGTGGTCCTCCCCGCCCACCTGAAGGTCCTGGCGGGCGTGAGCGGCGAGGTGGAGCTCGAGGTGGCACCGCCGGTGACCACCCGGGCGGTGCTCGACGAGCTCGAAGCGCGCTACCCGGTCCTGCGCGGGACGATCAGAGACCACGCCTCCTCGAAGCGCAGGGCATTCGTGCGGTTCTTCGCCTGCAAGCAAGACCTGTCGCAGGACTCGCCGGACGACCCTCTCCCCGAGGCCGTGCGCAGCGGATCTGAACCCTTCATCGTGCTCGGGGCGATGGCCGGAGGCTGAGACCGGGACCGTGCCCTCCGGAGTACCCTGCGGGATTGACCTGTACGAGCGGCTGCATCGGCGCGCTGCCGTGTGTCGCCCTGCCTGCGGAGAAGCGCTGCTTCATGCGCAGCGCCGGCGATTCGACGAAGCGCCAGGAGAGCTCCGCCGCAGCGCAGCTCGCCGCGAAGGCCACGGCGACCCCGACGTCGCCGAGGTCGTTGAACCAGGTGAGGAAGAGGTAATGCCAGAGGTAGAGGGCATACGAGCGCTTGCCGACGTAGATCGCGACACGATGGGTGAGCACCCTGTGGGCGAGACCGCCGGTCTGCTGCACCATCGTCACGACGAGGAGCGGGCCCGCGACCGTCGCAACCACCCATGCGACGGCGAACTGCCTGATCGAGTGGGGGTACACGAGAGACCTCGAGACCACGACAAGGGCGACCATGCAACCTGCGGCGAGGCCGTACCGAGCGAGCGGTGCCTGAGGAAGCCGAGCGCTCCTCTCTTCCACGAGAGGGCGAAGGCCGCTCCGACGAGGAAGGCACCCGCCCTGCAATCGGTGCCCATGTAGTTCCAGTTGATCTCTCCGACCTGCTGTAGGTAGACGGTGCCTCCGACCGATGCCGCAGCGAGCGCGACCATGACGGGTACGGCGATGCGCCGCACGGCGTGCGACCGACCGCTCGGGTGGCCCTGCGCACCGATACGGTCGATGGCGGAGAAGGAGGCTAGCCATGCGCTACGTAGAGGCGGCGGGCGCTCGGATCTCCGTGATCGGCGTCGGAGCTTGGCAATTCGGGGCCCGGGAGTGGGGCTACGGCGAGGAGTACTCGACCGAGGTCGCTCCGGCGATCATCGAGCGGGCTCTCGATCTCGGCATCAATCTCGTGGACACGGCGGAGATGTACGGGTTCGGCCGCTCCGAGAGGATCGTCGGCGAGGCGATCCGTGGCCGGCGGGACGATGTGTTTCTCGCCACCAAACTGCTCCCCCTCCTCCCGCTCACCCCCGTCGTGGAGTGGCGGGCGTTCGAGAGCGTCGCCCGCCTCGGCGTGAGCCACATCGACCTCTACCAGATCCACTGGCCCAATCCCGTCTTCAGGGTCGGCACGCCGATGAGGGCGATGGGCAAGCTCCTGCAGGTCGGACTCTGCCGTCACGCCGGAGTGAGCAACTTCTCGCTCGAGCAGTGGCAGGAAGCAGAGCGTGCGCTCGGAGCGCCGGTTCTCTCCAACCAGGTGCAGTACAGCCTTGCGGTGCGCCGGCGCGGGGACGATCTCGTCGGTTGGGCTGCCTCTCACGATCGGGTAGTCATCGCCTACAGCCCGCTCGCGCAGGGTCTTCTCGCCGGCCGCTACGACCGGGACAACCCGCCTCGCAACAACGTCCGGCGCGGGAACGCTCTCTTCCTGCCGGAGAACCTGGACCGGGCGTCCGAACTGCTCGGTGCCGTCCGTGCGGTGGCGGCCGAGCACGACGCGACGCCGGCGCAGGTGGCCCTCGCCTGGCTGATCCGGCGACCCAACGTCGTCGTCATCCCGGGCGCGAGCAGCGTGGCACAGCTCGAGGCGAACGCCGCCGCCGCCGACCTCGAGTTGTCCGACGAGGAGGACCGCCGGCTGAGCGAGGCGAGCTCGCGCTTCGAGCCGGTGACGGGGCCGAAGGCCATGGCCGGCATGGCAAGACGGATCCCCACCGGTCGGCCGGGCGGCCGGCACTGACTGGCGGCGTGACCTAGAGCGAGGCTCGAATCGGCCGACCGGGCCGAACCTCGAGGTCGAGACGGCCGTCCCCCACCACCGCGACGCCGTCGACGAACACGTGGCGGATCCCTCGCGACACCCGCGTCGTGCAGCCGATGTCTGCCCGGTCCGTCACCTCTACGGGGTCGAAGACGACGAGGTCGGCGTCGCAGCCGATCTGCACACGGCCCTTCTTTGCCATGTCGGGGCAGCATCCTTCGAGCACCCGTGCGGGGTACAGGCTGCAGCGTGCAAGCGTCTCGGCAAGAGGAAGGCCGTCCTCGCGCGCCAGGCGGAGTGCCCGCGAGTAGCAGCCGGCGGTCCGGGGATGGACGACGGCGGTCCCGCCGATCGGCCACGCCTCCTCGCTGAAATCGTCGGAGAGCGGCACGAGCGGCATGGCGTCGCTCGCGACGATCGCATCTCCGGTCGTGAGAGACCGCCGCAGAGTCGCCCGGTCGGCAGCATCCTGCTCGTCGAGGAAATCCATGAAGACGAGGCCCGCCGGGTCTGAACGTCGCAGGCGCTCGAGCCTGGCCACGTCAGCCACTCGTTCGCCCGTCGGAAGATAGATGAGAGCGCTCGGCTCGAGGCCGTATGCGGCGAGACCCTCCGGCGAGAGGAAAGCCGCGCCGATCACGGTCGAGGCATAGCCGTAGGGATACGCCTCGTAGGTGACACGCCCGCCCTCTCTCCTGCACCTGTCCACGAGGCCGAGGATCCGGTCCACATACCGGCCGGCGGTACTGTTCACGTGGCAGTAGTGGGCATGCACGCCGGTCTCGGCGGCCGCCCTCACGACCTCTGCCGGACCGTCGACGAGCGTCGCCGGGTGGGTCTCGATCAGCTCCCTCGAGTGCGTGAACGTCGGCACGCCGCTCGATGCTGCGAGACGGGACACGGCGAGGTACTCGCCCGGGTCGACTTCCGGCGCATAGCCGAGCAGGAAGCCGACGCCGACGGCGCCGACGGCGAGCTCTCCTTCGAGGAAGGCGAGCATCGCACCGACCTGCGCCGGCGTGGCGGTGCCCCGCCATCCCGTCTCTCCGAGCATGCGCAGCTCCGTGGACGGCTCCCCGTCCAGTTCGACCGTGCCGAGAGCCGCACCGCGAGCGAGCGCCCAGGACGCCGAGTAGCCGTAATGGATCGGCGAGCCTTGGGCGGCGTCGCGGTCGTAGGCATGTGCGACGGGCGCGCGGCCGGCCTCGAGGTCGAGCGCGCTCGTCACCCCGTCGCATGCACGGAGCCGGCGGCCGGCGAGGGACTGGGCGTGGCTGTGAAGATCGACGAAACCCGCGGCCACGACCAATCCAGCCGCCTCTACCACTCTCGCCCCACTGAGCTCACGCTCGGACACTGCGGCGATCGAGCGACCGGCGATGCCGACGTGGCGGACGGCATCGAGGCCCGTCTCGGGGTCGACGACGACTCCGTTGCGAATCACGAGGTCGAACTCGGGCACACCACGACGCTAGACGCCGCCCGTCGTCGCCTTCCCGGCAGACGAGCCGCGCAAGGCACATCCGGCCTACGATGCGGCGCCGTATGACAGACACCGCTCATCCCGGCGAGACGGGTTCGCCGCTTGCCCCGTTCGCCTCCGCTACGTGCATCGCCGCAGCCGTGCGCTCCGGCGAGGTGTCCGCCGCCGAGGTCGTGGCGGCGACGCTCGCCCGCATCGATGCCCTCGACGGAGCGCTCAACGCCTTCACGGTCGTGCTGGCAGAGCAGGCGCTCGAGAGAGCTCGGGGCCTCTCGGCCGAGGAGCTCTCCGCACCACTCGCCGGCGTGCCGGTCGCCGTGAAGGACCACGTCTGGATGGCCGGTGCCCCGGCCACGAACGGCTCGCGCGTGCTGAGGGACTTCGTGCCGCCGGAGGACAGCGGCGACATCGCCCGCCTGCGGGCGGCGGGAGCCGTCCTCGTCGGCAAGACGAACAACCCCGAGTTCTGCTACGTCGGGCACACACGCTCACCTGTCTACGGCACGACGAGGAACCCGTTCGACCTCGGGCGCACCCCCGGCGGTTCGAGCGGCGGCTCGGCGGCCGCGGTCTCTGCAGGGATGGTCCCGCTCGCCGTCGGGACCGACGGAGGGGGCTCGATCCGGGCTCCCTCCGCCTTCTGTGCGATCGTCGGGCACAAGCCGACGTTCGGGATCGTGCCGACACGGCCGGGCTTCGAGTGTTGGCCGACGTTGTCGGTCCACGGGCCGATGGGCCGGAGTGTGGAGGACGTCGCTCTCATGCTCGCCGTCATGGCCGGGCCGCACTCGGCGGACCCGGCCACCACGCCTGTCGACACCCGGGCTCTGGCGAGAGCGGCCGGATCGCGCGCGGATGTCCGGGGCCTCAGGATCTTCGTCAGCGAAGATCTCGGCCTTCTCGCACCCGATCCCGACGTGGGCGATCTCTTTGCAGAGGCCGTGGCCGTGCTCGAGGGGCTCGGCTGCGTGCTCGTCGACGCCCGGCTGCCGTCCATCGATCCGGTCGATCTCTGGTACCGCATCGCCGACGCCGAGAGCTACGGGTCTGAGGGCGGTTTCCTCACCGAAGCAGACCTGCTCACGGACTACAGCCTCGAAGTGCTCCGGCGGGGCGAAGCGATGTCCGCCGGCGACTACCTCGAGGCGCAAGAGCTCCGCCGCTCGCTCGCCCGGGGCTGGGACGAGCTGTACGAGACGGTCGAGCTCGTGGTCCACCCCTCCGCTTCGGTCCCGCCGCTCCCACTCGAGGCTGCCGAAAACGGGGAGGACGAACGGACTTGGGGAAGCGACGCCGTCGCCAACCTCACGGGACAGCCGGCGATATCGCTCCCGTGCGGACTCACACCGCAAGGGCTTCCGGTCGGCATCCAGCTCCTCGGTCGCCGCTACGAGGACGCCAAGGTGCTGGCGGCGGCTCACGTCATCGCACAAGCTCTCCCGCGCCCGCTCCCTCCGCCTCCCTTCTGCCCATAGTCGGTTCCCTGCGACGCGCACACCCGAGGCGTAGTGTTGCGCATGCTCGCCGAAGGCACGGTTGCCCCTCCGTTCACGCTTGTCGATCAACACGGAAGAGATGTCAGTCTCGACGACTACAACGGCCGCTCTCTCATCTTCTGGTGGTACCCGAAGGCGTCGACTCCCGGCTGAACGACGCAGGGACTGGGCCTGCGTGACAGGTCCGAGAGCTTCGAGGCGGCGGACTGCGCCATCGTCGGCGCCTCCTTCGACACGGTCGAGGAGAACCGGGAGTTCGCCGAAGCACAGGGATTCGGTTACCCGCTCCTGTCGGATCCAGACAAATCCGTCGGCCGGAGCTACGAGGTCGTCGCCCCGGAGGATTCCGAGTGGGCCGACTACGCGATGCGCATCGCCTATCTGATCGGTCCCGACGGCAGGATCCAGAGGTCGTACAGGGTGAGCGACGTGGCAGGCTTTGCTGCGGCCGTGCTTGCCGACCTCGAAGCCTGAGCAGGCCGGCGGGGCCTTGGCGTCCGTGAACTGGCGGTCCTCCTAGACTCTGCCGATGACCAAGCGGACCCGCATCGCGAACGGCGCCTCAGCCACCAAGGCCGTTGCCGCGAACGGCGGCGCCGCCACCGGCGCAGGTGCACCGCACGGGCGGCTAAGTCCTGGAGACGGCTCTTTCGCGAGGGACGGCAACAACCGGACAGACATGATCGACGCCGGCGTCGGATGGGTCATTGCCCGCCGAGTGCGCGAATACCGCGCCCAACTCGGGCTCACCATCGACCAGCTCTCCGAGCGTGCGGGCATCTCGAAGGGAATGCTCTCGAAGATCGAGAACGCTCGGGCCTCGCCGAGCCTCGGCACCCTCGTAAGGCTGGCATCGGCCATGTCCGTGCCCCTCACAGCACTGTTCCGGGGTCTCGAGGAGGAGCACGACGCGCTCTTCGTTCGCGCCGGCCAGGGAACCGAGATCGTCCGGAAGGGCACGAGGGTGGGGCACCGTTACCAGATGCTCGGCGAGATGCGGGGACCCAACAAGGTCGTAGAACCGATGCTCGTGACCCTCAACGAGCACAGCGAGGTCTTCCCGCTCTTCCAGCACCCCGGCATCGAGTTCCTCTACATGTTGAAAGGTGTCGTGGAGTACGGGCACGGCGCCGGACGGTACGTGCTCCGTCCGGGGGACGCCCTCCAGTTCTCCGGCGACGTCGCGCACGGACCGACGAAGCTGGTCAAGCTGCCGATCCAGTTCCTCTCCGTCATCGCCTACGGCAGCCCGCGCAGCTGAGGTTGTCCCGGCTCCTCAGAAGTCCAGCCTGCCGGCTGTGTTCACCGTGAGTGGACCTTGTTTCCTTGTCATGCTAGTTTCGCCGGACAGAGGCGAGCACGAGGGAGGCCAGTGGTGAGGCAACGGGGAGCGACGCGGCGCCGTCCGCAGCGATACTCCGCTTTCGGCCTCCTGCGCCACGGTCTGCGGCACGACGACTGGCCGCGGGTCTGGCGAACGTCCGAGCTCGACCGCCGATACGACGTCGTGATAGTCGGCGCCGGCGTTCACGGGCTTGCAGCCGCGTACTACCTCGCTTCGAAGCATGGGATCTCGAAAGTGGCGGTCCTCGACAAGGGCTACGTGGGCGGCGGCGGCTCGGGACGCAACACGGCGATCCTTCGCTCGAACTACCTCACGCCCGAAGGCGTGCGCTTCTACGAGCGCTCGATGGAGCTCTACCGGAACCTCGCCGTCGACCTCAACTTCAACGTCATGTTCGCACAGCGCGGCCACCTGACCCTCGCACACACGGACGCCTCGCTCCGCACGATGGTCTGGCGCGCCGAGGTGAACAAGCTGCAGGGGGTGAATTCGGAAGTCGTCTCACCGGAGGAGGTGAAGCGACTCGTCCCCTTCATGGACGTCTCGAACCATGCCCGCTACCCGATCCTCGGAGCGCTCTACCACCCACCCGGCGGCATCATCCGCCACGACGCCGTCAACTGGGGCTACGCGCGCGCTGCCAACGCGCTCGGCGTGGAGATCCATCAGAACACCGAGGTGACCGGGATCACCGTCCGCGACGGACGCGTCCAGGGCGTCACGACGCCGAGAGGCGAGATCGCCGCCCCGATCGTCCTCAACTGCACGGCCGGCTGGGCCTCGCTCGTCGCCGGCATGGCAGGCGTGAAGCTGCCGATCATCACCCACCCGCTCCAAGCCGCCGTGACCGAGCCGGTGAAGGTGTTCCTCGGAGCCGTCGTCGTATCGGGGAGCCTGCACGTCTACGTGAGCCAGACGGACCGCGGGGAGCTCGTCTTCGGCGCTAGCACCGATCCGTACGCCTCGTACTCGATGCGCGGCTCGCTGGAATTCACCGAGGAGCTGGCATCGCACGTGCTCGAGCTGATGCCGTCCATAGGGAGGATGAGAGTGCTGCGCCAGTGGGCGGGGCTCTGCGACATGACGCCTGACTTCTCGCCCGTGATGGGGACCACGCCCGTCGAGGGCTTTCTCGTCGACGTCGGCTGGGGCACCTACGGCTTCAAGGCAGGTCCTGCCGCCGGCGAGGCGATGGCGGAGCTGGTTGCGACGGGAAGGACGCCCGAGCTGATAAGCGCGTTCGGCCTTGCCCGCTTCGAGCAGGGCCGGCTCGTCGGCGAGCGCGGCGCCGCGTCGGTAGGGCATTGACCCGGCCATGATCCTCCTCCCCTGCCCCCACTGCGGAAAGAGGAACTCGAACGAGTTCTCCTACCTCGGCGAGAGCGCGCCGCGACCGACCGAGACGGGCGATGCGAAGCTGTGGCGTGCGTACCTTTACACCAAGGAGAACCCGGCCGGTTGGACCAGGGAGACCTGGCTCCACTCCGGCGGGTGCGGTAAGGCCTTCCTGGCCGAGCGCCACAGCGTGACGAACGAGGTGCGCGCGACATGGCTCCCCGGCAGGAAGGAGCCGGACACGACGACGGAGGCCGGCTCATGACGCGCTCCCCACGACGACTCGATCCACGGCCGGGCGAGGTCATCGACAGGAACCGCAGGCTCGGCTTCAGCTGGAACGGGAAGCGCTACGAGGGCTACGAGGGCGACACCATCGCGTCGGCCCTAGCGGCCGCGGGCGAGCGGATCTTCTCGCGCAGCTTCAAGTACCACCGGCCCCGCGGGATCCTCGCGGCGAGCCTTCACGACCCCAACCTCCTCGTCCAGGTCGGTGACGAGCCGAACGTCCGAGCCGGGTATCGCAAGCTCGAGGACGGCATGGCGGTGTCGGCGCAGAACGCGTGGCCGTCTCTCAACTACGACGTCGGGTCGCTCAACCAGACCGTCGCGCGCTTCCTCGGGGCGGGTTTCTACTACAAGACCTTCATGAAACCTCAGCGCCTCTGGCCCGCGTACGAACACGTGCTGCAGCGCTTCGCCGCAGGTGGGAAGGTCGCGCAAGGAGCCGAGAGGCGGGACTGCGACAAGCGCTACGCGCATGCCGACGTGCTCGTGGCCGGCGGCGGGCCCGCGGGCATGTCCGCCGCGATCGCCGCGGCAGACGAAGGCGCCCGCGTCATGCTCGTCGAGGAGGAACCCGGCCTCGGGGGCCACCTCCGCTGGGGGACCCCGGACGACCTCGCCCGTCTCGCCGAGCTCCGCACCGAAGTGGCGGCCAGGCCGTCGATCGAGGTGCTCACCTATTCGCTCGTCGCCGGGCGATACGACGACAACTGGATCTCAGTGCTGCAGCGGGGACTGCCGCAGGTGACCGAGAGGCTCGTGAAGGTGCGGGCGAAGGTGCTCGTTGTGGCCGTGGGGCTCATCGAGCGTCCCTACGTCTTCGAAGGCAACGACCTCCCCGGCGTCATGCTCAGCACCGCCGTGCGGCGACTCGTGAACCTCTACGCCGTGAAACCCGGCGACCGCGCAGTCGTCTTCCTCGCGAACGAGGAGGGTGAGGCCGCCGCCGAGGACCTGCGACAGGCGGGCGTCGAAGTCCTCCGTGTCGTCGACGCCCGCAGAGGAGGCGGCCTGCTCAGAGCGCGCGGGCGCCGTGGTCTCGACTCGGTCGAGCTGCAGGACGGCTCGAGCGTCGCCTGCGACCTCCTCGTCACCGCCGTCGGTTGGACGGCGCCGATGCTGCTGCTCAACGCCTCGGGCGACCGGCCGACCTACGACGAGGAAGCCGCGCGCTTCGTGCCCGGTGGCGGCCTGCCCGACAACGTGCTCGCCACCGGGGGAATCCTCGGCGACGGGCCCGTCGGGCTGCTCGTCGACCACGGCCGCGCGACGGGTGCCCTCGCGGCGCGGCGTGCGCTCGGTGGTGACGCGGCGTCTTCCTCCTCACCCGAGGCGGTGCCGGCGCTGACTGCTGCACCGCATCCGGCGCTCTTTCGCTCGGGAACGCGCGGTTTCGTCGACTACTCCGAGGACGTGTCGGCTAAGGACCTCATGGCTGCCGCCCGGGAAGGCTACGACTCGGTCGAGCTGTTGAAGCGCTACACCACCGCAACGATGGGCCCGGCGCAGGGGAAGTTGGAGACGATCAACACCGTCGCAGTGCTGGCGGAGGCGACCGGCCGCTCGATCGGCGAGACGGGGACGACCGTCTGGCGCCCGCCGCACTCTCCGATAAGCCTCGGAGCTCTTGCCGGGCGCAACTACGAACCGGTGCGGTACTCGCCGATGCAGCCCTGGCACGAGGCCAAGGGGGCGGTTCCGATAGTGGCCGGCCAGTGGATCCGGCCCGAGCACTATGGCGATCCGGCGGCCGAGGTGCTGAACGTCCGCAAGAACGTCGGGATCATCGACGTCACCCCGCTCGGCAAGCTCGACCTGCGCGGGCCGGATGTGTCGCGACTCCTCAACTTCCTCTATGTGAACAAGTGGTCCAAGCTCGAGGTCGGAGCGGTTCGCTACGGAGTGATGTGCGGCGAGGACGGCGTCGTTGCCGACGACGGCGTGACCGGCCGGCTGGGTCCCGAGCGCTACTTCATGTCGACAACGTCATCAGGCGCCGCCGCCATCCACGAGTGGATCGAGCGGTGGCTGCAGACCTCCTTTCGCGAGTGGCAGGTCCACGTCACGTCCATGACGAGCGCCTTCGCGAGCATCAACGTGGCCGGGCCACGCTCGCGCGAGTTGCTCGCCCGCCTGGTCGCGGATGTGGACCTCTCCGCTGCTGCGTTCCCCTACATGAACGTGCGCCAAGGGAGCATCGCCGGCGTTCCCGGTTGCCTCATGTGGAGGATCGGCTTCACCGGCGAGCTGAGCTACGAGTTGCACGTACCGTCCGGCTACGGCCTTTCGGTCTGGGAGGCGCTCCTCGAGAGCGGGCGCGACCTCGGTGCCGCGCCCTTCGGGGTCGAGGCGCAGCGGATCATGCGGCTCGAGAAGGGGCACTTCATCGTCGGGCAGGACACGGACGGTCTCACCCAGGCGTTCACTGCCGGCCTCGATTGGCTGGTCAAGCTCGACAAGGAAGACTTCGCCGGCAAGGCGGAGCTCGTCTTCGAGTCCGAGCGTCCTCGGGAGTCGAGGCTCGTCGGGCTGCAGCCAGTGGACCCGACCGTGGTGCCGCCCGAGGCCAGCCAGATCGTGAGCGGCTCGAGCACGATCGAGGGACGGATCACCTCGAGCAGGTTCTCTCCGACCCTCAACCGCGCCATCTGCCTCGGCATCGTCTCGCAGCGCTGCGCGAGTCCGGGCACGGTCGTCACCGTCGTCCACCCGGACGGCACACGCACGCCGACCCGGGTGATGGAGCACCATGCCCACTTCGACCCGGAAGGGACCCGCCTCCGTGCCTGATCCGATCGCCACGGCGATGCTCGCACGCTCACCCGTGCGCCAGTCGAAACCTCTCCGCCAGGAGGCCGGCTGGGAGGTGTCGTCCGCCGACACGGGGGCTGCTCTGGAGCTGGCGGACCTGACGCCGATCACCAAGGTTCTCGTACGCGCCTCATCTTCCGCAGTCGGCTCGTCGTTCTCGGACTTCGGTCGCGCGAGGAGGGACGAAGCGGGTCACCTCGTGGTGGGGGCGCGTCCCGACGAGTGGATCGTCTTCGGGAAGGCCGGGAGTGCCGCCGCAACGATCTCCCAGATAGAGGAACGTCTCGCCGGCGCAGAAGGGCTCGTGACCCTGGTCGACGTCACGCACCGGGACGTCGTGTTCCTCCTCAGCGGGACCGACGCCCGCGGGGTGCTGGAAAAGATCTGTGCCATCGACCTCTCGGACAGGACGAGCCCGGACGGCACGGCCTTCCGAAGCAGGGTGGCGGGCGTGAGCTGCCTGGTGGTGCGCGAGGACCGGGACGGCCGGCCCGCTTACCTCATCGACGCCGACCGGTCCTACGGTCAATACCTCTTCGACGTGCTGGTCGACGCCGGAGCGGAGTTCTCTGTGGAGGTGGCGGGCTACACAGAGGTCTTCTGAGACCGTTAGCTCAGAAGAGGGTGAGATACCGGTCGACCTCCCAGGGCGTGACATCGGAATGCCACGCCTGGAATTCCGCTCGCTTCACCTTGGCGTAGTAGTCGATGTAGTCACCCTGGCGCGTCCTGCCGAGACCGTCACGGAGCACGTCGTCCTTCACCAGTGCGTCCACGGCGTGGAGCAGGGTCGGAGGGAGGGTCTTGATGCCCCGGCCGTTCACTTCTTCGACGGACAGCTCGTACAGGTTGTCCATGTTGGGCTCACCCGGGTCGATCTTGCGATCCACCCCGTCGAGGCCTGCGGCCAGTTGCACCGCGAGTGCCAGGTAGGGGTTCGCCGCCCCATCACAGGCCCTGTTCTCCACCCTTCCACCGTCTGGCACGCGCAGCATCTGAGTCCGGTTGTTCCCTCCGTAGGTCGCGTACGCCGGAGCCCAGGTGGCGCCCGAGGTGGGCGCGCCTACCCCCATGCGCTTGTACGAGTTCACCGTCGGGCATGTCACAGCTGTGAGCGCGCTGGAGTGCTCGATCAATCCTCCGACGAAGTAATACCCCATCTCCGAGAGGCCGAGGCCGCGCGGGTCGTCCTCGTCGGCGAAGAGCTCGGCGCCGGTCTTCGCGTCCCACAGGCTCGAGTGGAAGTGCAGCCCGTTGCCCGTGAGGTTCGCGAACGGTTTCGGCATGAAGGTCGCGGCGAGCCCGGCGCGGTGCGCGACCATGTGGACCATGTACCGGAAGAAGATCATCCTGTCCGCGCTCGTGAGGGCTTCCGCGAACTTGAAGTTCTGCTCGAATTGGCCGTTCGCGTCCTCGTGGTCGTTCGCGTAGTTCTCCCAGCCGAGTTGGTTCAGGTAGCGGGAGATCGTCGTGAGATGGTCATACATGCGGCTCAAGCCTTTGGCGTCGTAACACGGAGCTTCGAAGCGGTCCAGCTCGTCCGCAACCGCGATCCCGCCACTCTCGGTCCGGCGCACGAGGAAGTACTCGGCCTCGCACCCGACGTTGAACACGAGGCCGCGCTCCTCGACCCGTTCGAGCATGCGCTTCAGGATCACTCGCGGCGAGTAGGGCCAGGGCTCACCCTCGACGTGTATGTCGCACTGGACGACTGCGAGCCCGGGTTGCCAGGGCGCAACCGTGTACGAAGAGGCGTCGGGTACCGCGATGAGGTCGGGATCGGCCGGCGTCTGGCCCATCGGGCCGGCGGCGAAGCCGGCGAAGCCCGACCCGCCCCCGAAAAGGACGTCGAGCGCCTCGACCGGGACGAGCTTGGCGCACGGCTTGCCGTGCATGTCGACGAACATCGCGAAGACGAACTCAACACCGTCCGCCTCGGCCTGAGCCTTCACCTGGTTGCCGGCCTCGAGCACGACATCCCCTTTCGATCGAGCTCCGTGACCGGTCACCCGGCGAGCTGCCTTTCCTTGCTTGTTCTCGGTGGACGACCACAAGCCGGCCAGAGGAGTGCCGCCTAGGCCTTCTCCCAGCCGGGGATCCAGTTGGTGCCGGCGAGCGGCACCCTTGCCATGGCCGCCGCCTCCAACGTGAGGCCGACGAGGTCGTCCGGCTCGAGGTTGTGCACGTCCGACTTCCCGCACGCTCGGGCGAGCGCCGTGAGCTCCATGGTGAGGCCCTTCAGGTAGTTCGTCATCCAGCGCGAACCGAGCTCCGGATCGAGGCGCGCCTCGAGGTCCGGGTCCTGTGTCGTCACACCGACGGGGCACATCCCCGTGTGGCAGTGATGGCAGTAGCCAGGCTCGGTGCCGAGCGCGAGGTAGTCGCCGACGGCATCCTGCTCGACACCGTCCTCCACATAGGTCGGCCGGTTGCAGCCGAGGGCCACGAGCGAGGCGACGCCGACAGAGACTGCGTCTGCGCCGAGCGCGAGCGCTTTGGCGACGTCCGCCCCCGAGCGTATTCCTCCGGACACTATGAGCTGCACCTTGTCCTTCATGCCGATGTCCCGCAAGGCGTCGGAGGCGATTCGCACGGCGGGCAGGGTCGGTATGCCCGCGTGCTCGATGAACACCGTCTGGGTCGCTCCCGTTCCTCCCTGCATGCCGTCGATCACGACGACGTCGGCGCCGGCCGCGACCGCGAGCTTGACGTCGTGCTCGACGCGGGTCGCGCCGAACTTTACGTAGATGGGCTTCTCCCAACTGGTCGCCTCGCGCAGCTCCCCGATCTTGATCCTCAGGTCGTCGGGACCGGTCCAGTCGGGATGCCGTGACGCCGAGCGCTGGTCGATGCCCGCCGGGAGCGTCCGCATCGCGGCCACGCGCTCGCTCACCTTCTGCCCGAGGAGCATGCCGCCACCGCCTGGCTTCGCACCCTGTCCGATGACCACCTCTATGGCGTCAGCCGCCTTCAGGTGATCGGGGTTGAAGCCGTAGCGCGACGGCAGGCATTGGTACACGAGCAGGCGCGACGCTCGGCGCTCCTCGTCGGTCATTCCGCCGTCACCTGTCGTCGTGGACGTGCCGGTGTTCGTGGCAGCTCGGCCCAGGGCCTCCTTCGCGCTTGCTGAGAGCGCGCCGAAGCTCATTCCGGCGATGGTTATGGGGATGTCGAGCTCAAGCGGGCGCTTGGCGTAGCGCGTACCGAGCACGGTCTTCGTATCGCAGCGCTCCCTGTATCCCTCGAGCGGGTAGCGAGTCAGCGAGGCCGTCAGGAACACGAGGTCGTCGAAGCTCGGCAACACCCGCTTCGCACCCCAACCCCGGATCTCGTAGCGGCCGACGTCGGCCATCTCGTGTATCTGGCCGATCACCTCACGCGAGAACGTGTGGCTTGGCACGGCACCGGTCCACCGCACGCGGTTGGTGCCCGGGCCCCCGGGCGTATCTGCGTCGTTGCTCATGTCAGTACTTCTGGTCCTTCAGGGCATCGAAGTTGTAGAGCTGCTTGGCGGAGGCCACCCTCTTCACGTCCTCCGCCGACACGTGGTCGAAGCGAGCAGCCTGCAGGATGCGTCGCACCTCCTCCACGTCGTCTGAGGAGATTTCCTCGAGTCTCGCGTCGGAACCGAGCGAGGCGATCTTCCCGGCCACGTAGATCACGGCCTCGTAGAGGCTGTCGCCGAGAGCCGACCCGGCATCGCCGCCGATCAGGATCGTTCCGGCCTGTGCCATGAAACCGCTCATGTGGCCGACGTCGCCCGCGACGGCGAGCGTGGAGCCCTTGAGCGAGATGCCGGCACGCGACGACGCGTCTCCCTCGACGACGACGATCCCGCCGTGAGCTGAGGCCGCGGCGCACTCCGAAGCGTTGCCACGGACCCGCCCCGACCCGCTCATCAGGTTCTCCCCCACTGACCAACCGACGAACCCGTCCACGACGACGTCCGGGCCGTCACAGAGACCCCCGATGAAGTAGCCGGCGTTGCCCTCGATCGAGATGGAGAGCTTGTTCGAGAGGCCCACCGAGAGGTTGTGGCGTCCGCGGGGCTCCGTTATGCGAACCTGCGCGCCGTCCGGCAAACCCCGCAGCGCAGCGTTGACCTCGCTCACAGAGAGCTCGCCGCAGCTCAGCTCGACCACGGTGGCCGTCACCATGTGAAGATCTCCTCGGGCTGCGGCTCGAACACGCGTGCCTCCTCTATCCCGGGGAGATCGGTGAGAGCGACGTACTCAGAGGCCACCGCGACGTACTCAGGAGTCTCGGCCACGACGAGTGGCTTGCAGGCCGAGGCGTCGCGGACGACGGCGATCGAGTCCTCTGCGGCGACGAGGAGGGTGAAGAAGCCGTCGAACGTCCGCATGACCCCGTAGAGAGCGTCTTTCAGGTCGCCACCGCCAGCCATCTCGCGCGCTATGTAGCGCGCGGCCACCTCGGAGTCGTTGTCCGTGTCGCACTCGACGCCCTCCGCGGCGAGGTCCCGCCGGATGCTCGCGTAGTTGGAGAAGCTTCCGTTGTGCACGAGCGAGATGTCGCAGCCGCCCGCGAACGGGTGCGAATGCTCGGTGGTCACAGCCGACTCGGTCGCCATCCGCGTGTGGCCTATCGCCGCGTATCCGGACCTGTTCGCGATTCCGTAGGCGCCGCAGACCTCGAGAGGCGACCCGACGTCCTTGTAGAGCTCGAGTGCCCGCCCGTAGCCGAAGAGCCGGACGCCTGGCGCGACGTTGCCGAGGGCGTGCTTCATCTCGTCGTTGCTCGCCGTGGTGACGCAGACCGCCTGGCGGCCCCTCCGCTCGAGGCGCACCTCTGTCCCGAGCTCCTCGGCGAGGGGCGGCTCCAGTGAGTCCCAGTCGAGCTCCGCCGGTGCGCTGAGCGAGTACTTGAGCTCTCCCGGCTCGAGGTCACGGTCGTAGATGGCGATACCGGCCGAGTCCGGTCCTCTCGAGGTGAGGTGGTCGAGCATCGGCACCATGAGCTTGCCCAGCAGCGGTTGCAGGTCCTCGTTCTTCAGCAGAAGGCCAGCGATTCCGCACATGTCTTGCTCCCACCTCCTATCACTGAATCGTCGCGCCCTCGGCGAATCGATGTCACCGTATCACTCTCGGAAACTCTGTGTACTGGGAGTGAACAGCGGCGAGTCGACGTGCCCATCCCGCAGCCGGCCCCGGGACTGCGTGATTCCGCCGCCACCTCGGAGTTTGCCGGCTCAGCGGACTTCTTGCGCTCTGCCTCTTGACTACTGAAATCAGATATAGCAGATTTGATCTCTGAAATCTTCGCTCAAGTGCCAGAGGGGGGGACCACGGTGACTGACAGCACGACGGTGGAGCGACCGCTCGGCTGGCACCTCGAGGGGCCGCTCGACTACGGCGCCCTCGTGACAGACGACTTCCGGGTGCACCGGTCGGTCTTCACCGACCCGAAGATCTTCGAGGACGAGATGGTGCGCATCTTCGGGGGGACGTGGGTCTACCTGTTGCACGAGAGCGAGATCCCAGAGCCCTTCGACTTCCAGACCCGCCGCGTGGGCCGCCGTCCTGTCATCGTGACGAGAGCCGAGGACGGCGAGATCCACGTCCTGTTGAACCGCTGCACGCATCGCGGGACGCTCTTGTGCCCGCTCGAGACGGGCAACCAGAAGCGCTTCCAGTGCGCCTACCACGGCTGGACCTTCTCCAATTCGGGTGACCTGACGGCGATCACCTATCCGGACGGCTACCGGGAGGACTTCGCCAAGGAGGCCTACAACCTCGGCAGGGCGCCGAGAGTGCAGTCCTACCGCGGGTTCGTCTTCTGCAGCTTCAACCCGGACGTGGAGAGCGTCGAGGCCTGGATGGGACCGGCCCGGACGATCTTCGACTGGGCGGTCGACCGGGCTGGTGGCGACGACCACGTCAAGATGGTGAAGGCCTCGACGATGGAGTACCGGGGCAACTGGAAGCTGCAGAACGACAACAACGGCGACATGTACCACGTGCCGTTCACCCACCGCTCGACGCTCACGATGACCCGACAGCGCCACGGTGCCGGCAAGTCGCTCGACCACTTCAAGGGCGACAGCAGCCCCATGACGGTACGGGACCTCGGGAACGGCCACAAGATGATCGACCAGCGCCCCTCGATCGACTCCGTCTGGGAGAGGGCACGCCCCATTCCAGGTCGCGAGACACAGGCCGAGCAGTTGATCGCCCGCATCGGCGAGCAGCGTGCCCGCCAGTACCTCGAGTACGTAGGGAGAGCAGGGATCAACTTGATCCTCTACCCGAACCTCTACGTGGGCGGCAACGCGAGCCTCCTCGTGTACGAGCCCGTGGCGGTGAACCGCACGTTCGTCCACAGCTACATCGCGCTGTTGCCTGGAGCTCCACCTGAGATAAACGCGCTTCGGATGCGATTCGAGGAGGACTTCATCAACATCGGCAACCGCGACGACAACGAGGTGTTCGAGCGGCTTGCGGCCGCTCTGGGCGACATACCGGAGATGCCGTGGATCGACGTGAGCCGAGGTTGGCGAACGGCCGGCGAGACGGTCGAGGCGGATGAGTCTCTCAGTGGACGCGTCACCTACGAGACCGGGATCAGGGCCAGCTACGTCCGGTGGCGCGAGCTGATGACAAAAGCACCCGCGATGGCTGTCGGCGTCTAGGAAAGGACAGCGAGTCGTGCAAGTCGAGCCAGAGATGCTTCTCGCCGAGGAAGACGTCCGTTACGTGAACGACGAGCTATACGAGGACGTCTTTCGCTTCTACCGGGAGAGCTCGGAGTGGACCGGACCGGGATCCCACGAACCGGAGCCTGAGGCGGTCGTCGTACGGGAGGCTCGTCTTCTCGACCAGCGCAACTACGAGAGCTGGCTCGACCTCTTCCTGCCCCGGTGCGTCTACTGGGTGCCGGGTCGCGAGGTCGTCGGCGACCCACGGGAAGAGCCGGCGCTTCACTTCGACGACCACCGCCGGCTGGTCGACCGGGTGGCGCTCATAAGGACGGGGTTTCTCCACGCCCAGACCCCCCCGTCCGTCACCTGTCGCATGGTTGGCTCGCTCGAATCTGGGCGCCACGCTGCGGGCACCTGCGACGTCTTCTCGAGCGTGCTGATCGACGCCTACCGGGGGGGGGCCCACGTCCAGTACGCCGGCCGCCAGTTCCACCGGATCGCGGAGACACAAGACGGCTGGGCGATCCAGTACCGGGTCCTGCTCCTCAACGACCGCGCCGGGAGCCAGGGCAACATCACCTTCATCCTTTGACCGGAGACAGCCTCGATGGGACACGAGACATGCTGACAAGGAAGCGAACTCGGTGAAGCTCTCCCGCGTAGTGAGCCTTCGGGCGAACGGTGAAGCGGTGTGGCAGTCGATAAGCGACGTCAAGGCGCTGGCCGAGTGCATCCCGGGTGTCGAGCTGTTCGGCCAAGACCAGAGCGGCGACTACCGGGGCGCCATCACGTTCAAGACCGGCCCGAAGTCCGTGCGCTTCGAGGGCAGCGTGAAGTTCAAGCTGGACGAGGTGGCTCGCTCAGGGGAGCTCGAGGCCGTCGGCTCCGATAGGCGCCAGGCGTCGAGAGCCAAGGCCCAGCTTGCCTTCGCCGTGGTGGAACGGGATGGCGCGAGCGAGCTCACCCTCGACGGCGACGTGACGTTCGTCGGCGCGCTGGCCGAGTTCGCCGAGTCCGGCGGCGTCTACGTCGGTGAGCAGCTGATGGACGCCTTCGCTGCCGAGCTGGAGCAGCGGATGGCCGGAACAGAGGCGTCGTCTCGAGCCGGTGCCGCTCTGCCGTCCGAGGGTTCTGATCCGGGGGTCGTTGGTGCGCCGGCAGTCGTCGGCCCGCAAGCAGCCGCTCCGATTCGGATCAAGTTGTTCGCTCTCATCCGCACAGCCATCCGTGGGCTCTGGCAACGGCGCCGAGTCACTTCGACCGCATTGAGCAGAGGAGACAAGACCGCTGATGAAGGTATCTGAGGCCGTCGCCGAGACCGTCTACGCAGAGGGCGTCCGCAAGGTTTTCGTGGTGCTCGGCCACGGCAACATGGAGGCCTGCATCAAGCTCGGGCAGCTCGGCGCCGAGCTGCGCTCCGCCCGCCACGAGGCCGCCGCCGTCGCCATGGCCGAAGGCTACGCGCTCGCGACAGGGACCGTCGGCTTCGCTTCGGTGACGCGCGGTCCCGGGCTCACCCAGCTCGGTACAGCCCTCATGATGGCGTCACGCAACTCCGTGCCGATCGTGGTGTTGACCGGTGACATCTCAGCCGAGTCACCCAGCCACGTCCAAGCGATGGACCAACGGCGTTTCGTCGAAGCCTGCGAGAGCATCTACAGAAGGGTCCGCACGGCGGGAACCGTGCACGACGACGTACGGGAGGCGTTCTACCGAGCCGCTGTCGAACGCCGTCCGGTCATCTTGAGCGTGGACGCGTCCCTCAAGGACCAGCAGTACGACTGGGGCGGTGACTACCGACCCTCCGCCAGCTACCTGCCCGTCAACAGCGGGATCCTTCCCGACGACGAGGCCATCGCGACACTACTGCAACGTCTCGAGCAGGCAGAGCGGCCGCTCATCCTCGTCGGCAGGGGCGCTCTCGCCGCGGAGGAAGAGATCGACCAGCTGGCGTCCATGCTCGGTGCCGCCGTCCTCACATCGCTGCCGGCGAAGGGCTTCATGTCGGGCAATCCATTCACCCTCGGGGTGGCCGGCGTCTTCGTGACAGAGGCCGGCGAAGCAGCCTCGGGCGACGCCGATGTCGTGCTCGCACTAGGCGCGAGCCTGAACCGCTACACGCTCGAAGGCGGTCTCCAGTTCCCCAACGCCGAGATAGTGACTGTCAACAACCGCCCTTTCACGAACTACGGCGACACGTTCGCCGACACCTACATCTGGGGCGACGCCAAGTCGACCTTGCGCGAGGTCAACGAACGGCTGAGACAGCGCGGCCACTCCAACACCGGCTTCCGGACGCCCGAGTTCGCCTCGTACCTGGACGCCGAGCGTCGCAGGGCTGCGGAGGACTGCTCTGCCAGCATGGGGAGCGACGGGCTCCTCGACCCGAGAGCAGTCGTCGCCTCCCTCGACAGCCGCCTGCCGGCAGACGCCTGGGTGGTGATCGGCCAGGGCCACTACTGGGCCTTCCCCATCGCGAACATGCGCGGCCCGGGAGGAGCACGCTTCGTGGTCGCCGGAGAATCCGGGGCGGTGGGCAACGCACTCGGAACCGCCATCGGCTTCGCAGAGGGCGCAGGCGACGCCCCCGTCGTGCTCGTAGAGGGCGACGGCAGCCTCATGATGCACCTGCAGGAGCTCGACACCGTACGGCGGTATGGCACCCGCTTGCTGATCCTGCTGATGAACGACGAGGCCTTCGGTTCGGAGCTCCACTCTCTGCGGGCGCACGGCGTCGATGCGTCCGAGTCGGTGATCCCATCTCCCGACTTCGGCGATGTGGCGGGCGCCCTCGGATGGGTCGGCGTGCGAGCCGACTCTCTCGAGCAGTGCGAGAAGGCGATCGAGGCCTTCTTCTCCGACACGAGGCCCTATGTGATCGACGCCCGGATCTCCCGTGAGGTCGTCTCGCCACCTGCTCGGCGACTCGAGTACGGCGAGAACGTCTTCTGTCCGTTGCTCTAGCGGATCCTGGCACTGGAGGGAAGGAACGAGTTGGGAGTGGACATGTCGCCGAACACACGTCCGAACGTTGCAAGTCTCGAGGTGTACGAGGGTGGTAGGTCACCGGAACTGGTACGTGCGGAGCTCGGTCTCTCGGGGCCGCTCGTGGAGCTTGGCGCGAACGAGAGGCCCTTCCCGCCGGACGACTTCGTCCTCGCGGCCGTCTACGAGGCCGCGAGGCAGGGCCACCGCTATCCGGACTACACAGCGAAGGAGCTACGGCGCGCCCTCGTCGGCCACCTTGCGGAAGAGGAGGCACGATGGAATCGTCGCTGCGAGGTAGCCGAGGAGCAGATCGTCGTGGGCTGCGGGTCGAGCAGCCTCATCCAGCAGCTCTTCCTCTGCTACGTGAGCGAGGGCGACGAGATCGTCGTGCCGTGGCCGAGCTACCGGCCGTTGCTGCACAACGCGCAACTCTGTGGTGCAGAGGTCGTCCGCGTCGGGCTCGTGGACGAAACGGCGGACCTTCCGGCGATGCTTCGTGCGATCACGCCTCGCACCAAGGTGATCTGCCTCACGAACCCCAACAATCCCACCAGCACAGCCGTCGAACGTGCCAGCGTGACGGCCTTCCTCGAACAGGTGCCCTCGGACATCGTCGTCCTCGTCGACGAGGCCTACGTCGAGTACTCCGCTGGCGAGCTCTACGGCTCGGCCGTTCACGACCTCGTCCACTTCGGGAATCTCGTGGTCGCACGCACGTTCTCGAAGACGTTCGGGCTCGCAGGCTTCCGAGTCGGCTTCGCCGTCTCGAACCCGGCCATCGTGAATGACCTTCGGCGAGTGGGCTTCGCCTTCCCTGTGGGGAACTGTGCCCAGGCCGCTGCGCTTGCCACCGTGCGCAGTCCTCAAGTCCTCGAGGCGCACTTGCAGCGTGTCCTCGAGGAACGCGAGCGAGTCACGAGGGAGCTGCGCCAACTCGGTTGGCGCGTTGCTGATTCGCGGACAAATTTTATCTGGCTGCCCCTGGGTGCACCTGGCGCCAGCAGCGATCTCGCCAGACGGCTCGAAGCTGTCGGGGTCGTGACAAGGGCTTTTGCCGAAGGCCTCCGCGTGACCATAGGCACGCGGGAAGAGAACGACGTCCTTCTCGCACGGTTGTCCGAGCTCGGACCTTCCCTGTCCTCGGCGAGTCGAGTCGAGAGCACCTTGCGGTCATGAGCGCACCCCTGCTCCGGCCGGACTTCCACTTCATGTCTGCCCCGTCACTGGAGTCGATCACGCCGGACGAGTGGCGCCTGATCCAAGGGCAGCGCGTGACGTTCCACCGCGAGCTCGCTGCAGAGCAGTTGCTCGCCATGCTGAAGGCCGGAGCAGAGCTCCCCACCTACGGCTACCGCCTGAACAACTTCCAGCACTGCTTGCAGACCGCGACCATGATGGCGAGGGCGGGCTACGACGAGGAGGACGTGGTCGTCGGCCTCCTCCACGACGTCGCCTTCGTCGTCGCTCCCGATCAGCACGGTGCGGCGGCAGCCCAGCTCCTGAAGCAGGTGACTTCTGAGCGCAACCACTGGATGCTCGAAAACCACGCGCTCGTCGGCGAGCGCTTCCTACCTGGGGACAGGGGCGCCTGGCGAGAGCTGCGTCACCACGAGCACTTCGCCTGGACGGAGGAATTCGTCGAGCGCTTCGACCTGCGTGCCATCGATCCGCTCGAACCGATCGCGCCGCTAGAGGAATTCGAACCCACCGTCGACAAAGTCTTCGCATCCCGGCTCGGTGAAGGGCTTGCCCAGCCGAGCGGACTGCTCGATCCTGACAAGGAGGCGACTGGATGAGCCTCTCCATAGCTCGTGACACCGCCGAGACAGAGCTGCGACAGGAGCAGGCGGTCTCCCGCACAAAGCTCGCACACAAACGCCACTGGGGCGAGATCGTCGCCAGCGTCCTCGTCGTGGTCGTCGCTGCGTTCATCATCCACGCGATCGTGGTCAACAAGAACATGCAGTGGCATGTCGTCTGGTCATACTTCGGCTCGCACGTGATCATCACCGCTCTTCTCGTGACTCTCGAGCTCAGCCTCGTGAGCCAGGCGATTGCGATCGTGCTCGGCATCCTCCTTGCCGCCATGGGCCAGGCGCGCAATCCGGTGATGCGGACTGCTCAACAGGGCTACATCTGGCTATTCAGAGGTACGCCTCTTCTCGTACAACTGCTGTTCTGGTACAACCTGGCGCTCCTCTTCCCGAACATCAGTCTCGGCATACCTTTCACCCACCTGTATCTCTTCCAGGAGAGCACCAACAGCGTCATCACCGGCTTCGTTGCGAGCATCCTCGGCCTCGCCCTGAACGAGGGCGCCTATATGGCGGAGATAGTCCGCAGCGGCATCCTTGCGGTGCCGAAGGGGCAACTGGACGCCGGCTCGAGCCTAGGCATGAGACGCCGACGGGTGTTCCGCAAGATCGTCCTGCCCCAAGCCGTCCGGGTCATGATCCCGCCCACGGGTAACCAGTTCATCGGTCTGCTCAAAGCCAGCTCGCTCGTGTCCGTGATCGGCGGTGGAGACCTCCTCACGCGGGTGGAGTACATCTACGGGCAGAACTTCCTCGTCATCCCTCTCCTACTCGTTGCAAGCATCTGGTACCTCGTCCTGACCTCGCTCGCAACGATCGGTCAGCACTTCCTCGAGCGTGCCCTCGACGTCGAGAAACGAGGTCCCCGATCGGAGCGGCTCGGCCCCCGGTGGTTGAGGAACCTCCGCCCAGGAAAGGAGGGTGTCTCGTATGGCTGATCCGACTGTTCAGGCGACGGGGGTTCACAAGTGGTTCGGCCAGACGCACGTGCTCCGCGGCATCGACTTGACCGTTGCTCCGGGCCAGATCGTCGGAATCATCGGCCCCTCGGGCTCGGGGAAGAGCACGTTCCTGCGCTGCATCAACCATCTCGAGACGATCGACGCAGGCGACATCCTCTTTCAGGGCAAGTCCGTGGCGCGCCGCTTGCTGAAGGACCGTCCCTTCGAGATCGACGAGAAGAGCGTGTGCGACCTTCGCTCTCGCATGGGAATGGTGTTCCAGCAGTTCCACCTGTTTCCTCACCTGACGGCTCTGCAGAACGTGATGCTCGGTCCAGTGAACGTCCTCAAGCAGAAGAAAGGGGAGGCCGAGCAGATCGCGACCGACCTCCTGAAGCGGGTCGGCCTCGCGGATCGCGGCCATCATTTCCCCGCCCAGCTCTCGGGTGGTCAGCAGCAACGGGTGGCGATCGCCCGAGCGCTCGCGATGAACCCGGCTCTCATGCTCTTCGACGAGCCGACGAGCGCTCTCGACCCGGAGTTGGTGGGTGAGGTGCTAGCAGTCATCCGGCAGCTCGCCGAGACGGGGATGACCATGATCATCGTCACGCACGAGATGCAGTTCGTGCAGGAGATAGCCGATCAAGTCCTCTTCATGGACAACGGCGTGGTCGTAGAGCGCGGAACGTGCAGGCAGGTCTTCAAGGATCCACGAGAGGCTCGCACGCGGGACTTCCTCGCGAGGGTGGCTCACTATCCGAAGCAGGAAAGAGAGGGGGAAGCCGGCAGGACGCTCAAGGTCTAGCGGAGGTAACTGTGCAGTACATCGCATTTGTGAGGTTTCGGATCACTCATTATCGAATTGGGAGGGGAGTGACGTGAAGAAAGGAAAGCCGCGTGCTTTCAGGATGCCGAAAGCGCTACTGGTGGGAGCAGCAGCACTTGCCATGGGGGTCGGGCTCGCGGCGTGCAGCAATGGCCCCAGCTCTTCAGGCACCGGATCGACTGGCAACACCACGAGCAGCTCAGGGAGCCATCCGGCCCTGTGGAAGCTCCTACCGGCGAACATACGAGCCGCCGGCCAGATAACGATCGCGACCGACCCGGAGTTTCCGCCGTACGAGTACTACCTGAACGGCAAGTTGACCGGCTTCGAGCCTGCGCTGCTCAAGGCGATCGTCGGGCAGTTCGGAATAAAGCTGAACATCGTCTCGGCAGGCTTCGACGAGCTCATCCCTGGAGTTGACTCCGGCCGCTACGTGGCGGCCATGTCAGGCATAAGTGACCTACCCTCTCGTGAGAAGCAGGTCACCTTCGTCGACTATGGGGACTACGCGACTGCCTTCGTCACCGACGCAGCGAACCCGGGCCACGTCAGCTCGAACGCGCTCAGCGTCTGCGGTCTCTCCGTGAGCGGACAGAAGGGGACGATAACGGTGCCGGACGCGACGCAGCTGAGCCAGAACTGCGTCAAGCACGGCAAGCCCGCCGTCAAGTTCGTGCAGTTCTCCTCCTCGGCCGACTCAACGCTCGCGGCCGAGTCGGGACGGGTCAATGCCCAGCTCCAGGACTACATCGAGGCTGTCTACGAGGCCCAGGAGACCCATGGGAAGATGAAGGTGTATGCCGTTCCCTTCCTCCCGAAGGGACCGATGGGGATCATCACGAAGATCGGCGCTACCCAACTGGACAACGCCTTTCTCCAGGCCGTGAAGGCGATCCAGACGGACGGCGCGTACATGAAGATCATCAACCAGTGGAAGATCCCGTCCGCTGCCCTCATGACGCCGGGAATCAACCTGAACAAGTCGGGCAAGTACGGCAACTGACGACACCCGGCGGCGAACGGCGGGGGGCTGCAGGCTCTCAGCCGTTCGCCGCTTGCCGGACGACAAGCCGACGGCCGCGTCGCCGGCGGTCGTCGGACATGACGCAAGGAGGTGAGGCAGACGACCGCGGCTGACGGGCTGAGCGAGACGGGCGATGAGCCCGCCGCACAAGAGGTGTCCGATACCGATCTGGTCGAAGAGAACTGGCAGATCCAGTTCTCGAATGACACATACGCGTACGGGTGCATCCCTGTGCCGGTCGTCGCGGTTGGGCCCACGGGCGGGCTTCATGCCCTCGTCGTCGGGGGCAACCACGGGGACGAGTTCGAGGGGCAGATCATCGCCCGTCGGCTTCTCTTCGAGCTCCGCAGCCGTCGTCTGCGGGGCAGGGTGACGCTGCTGCCTTCCCTCAATTTCCCAGCGGTCCTGGCGCAGAGCCGCACGTCCCCGGTAGACGGACAGAACCTCAACCGTTCGTTCCCGGGCGCTGCCGGCGCAGGGCCCACCTCAGCCATTGCATGGACTGTCAGCGAGAAGCTCCTCCCCCAGTGTGACTTCGCCATTGATCTCCATTCGGGCGGACTGGCTTCGCGCTGGCTGCCGAGCGGCTTCGTCCGGCTGACGTCAGCGGACTCGGTTCAGCAGCGGGAGGACAAGCTGACCGCGGCACGCCTGCTCGGCCTGTCGGACGTGCTCGTCGTGGGGGAAGGCAGCGACGACCGCTCGTTGTCGGCGCAGTGCGACCGCGCCGGCGTCCTCTCCGTCGCGGCAGAGCTGGGTGGGGGCGCCACCGTCGAGAGCGCCCTCGTCGAGCAGGTGCTCTGGGGCGTGCTTCGCCTCCTCGGGCACTGGGGCCTCCTCGAGGATGACGGGACGGCTCACGAGGACGTGCAGGCTCCACCCCGCCTGCTCGCACTGCGTGGCGGCGACCAGGTGGTGATGTCGCACTGGCACGGGATGCTCGAACCGATCTGCGAGGTTGGCGAGGAGGTAGACGCGGGTCAAGCCCTCGGGCGCCTCTACTCGCTCGAGCGGCCCGCCGCCGAGCCGACGGTGGTCCGAAGCACGTCACCCGGTGTAGTGGCCATCCGCCGGCTGCCGCCCGTCGTCGCCCCCGGGGACTACCTCTTCACAGTCGCTCCGGCCTGGAGGCCAGAGTGAGAGTCGCGAGGGGTCCGGTGAGATGCAGATGACACCGAGAGTTCTCATAGTCGGTGGTGGCATCATGGGTGCGTCGACTGCGTTCTTCCTGGCGGAGGCCGGACTCGGCGACTCCACTGTCGTGCTCGAGCGGGGAACGGTCGGCAACGGCTTCAGCTCGATGTCGACCGGGATAGTCCGTTGCCACTACGGCCATCCCGCCCTCGTCTCCATGGCACTGCGCAGCAGGCGCTTCTTCGAACAGTCATGCGATCTCCTCGGGGCGGACATCGGCTTCAGGCCCATCGGCTACGCCTTCGGCGCGGGAGCCGTCGACGAGGACGCTCTGCGGCGGAACGTGGAGTTGCAGCAGTCGCTCGGCGCCGAGGTGGACATCGTCCCAGTCGAGGAGATCGCCGCATTCTGGCCGGGAATCGAGTCCTCGGGCATCAGTCTCTTCGCCTTCGAGGCGGGTGGCGGATACGGCGACGGGTACCTCACAACCCAGGGCATGGCCGCCGCGGCGCGCTCGAGAGGTGTCGACATCCGCCAGCGCCAAGCCGTCCGGCGGCTCGTCGTCAGCTCCGACGGCGGGGAGGTGCAGGGCGTGCAGCTCGCATCGGGAGAGACGCTGTGGGCAGACATCGTCGTGGTGGCAGCCGGGCCGTGGTCGGTCTCGCTGTGCGACGAGATCGGTGTCGAGGTGCCGATCTCGTGCCATCGGGAGCCCAAGCTCGTGCTGCACTGGCCGGCGGCGGTCGATTCGAGGCCGGTACTGGCGGACAGGCTCCGCGCCCAGTACTTCAGGCCCGACTCACGGGACACGGTCATCTACGGCAGCACGCAGACCGACCATGTCGACCTCGTCGACCCCGATCGTTTCGACAGCTTCGCGGACGACGACTTCGTCGACAACGCGATCACGGCCATCGATCAGCTAGTGCACAGAGACGACATCGAAATAGTGCGCAGCTACGCCGGCTGCTACGACATCACCCCGGACCTCTACCCGATCATCGGCCGCTGCGATGTCGAGAGGCTCATCCTCTGCATGGGGTTCAGCGGACACGGCTTCAAGCTCTCGCCGGCCGTGGGGCGCCTGGTCGCCGACCTGATCGTGAACGGCGAGAGCTCCGATCCTCACGTTCCGACGGACTTCTTCGCGCTGCGGCGATTCGGCGAGGGCCGCTCCATCCGCAGCCTGAACCCCTACTCGGGGTCGAGGTACTAGCCGTGGCCAGGCCCGCAACCACCCCCGACCTTCGCAATCGCTCGATCGAGACCAGGGAGGGCGCCGCGAAGCGTTCCGGGTGTCGGCGGTCGTGACCCTCGGTGAAGCAGCCGCGCACCCGGTCGGACGGCGCCTCCTCGCCGAGGTGAGCGTCAGTACCGTGCTCGGCGCACTGCCCGGATTTCTCTTTGCTGCCTGCTACGTCTCCGAACGCCAGAGCCTCGGGTCGAACGGCGGGCTCCCCCTCGCACTCACGATCTCGGGCACAGCTCTCGGCGGAATCATCGGCGGCATCCTCGGCGGCAACCTCGTGAACCGCCGTGCAGGCTCGAAGGCTCTCCGCTTTGCCGTCTGCGCGATCGGGACCGCTCTTCTCGCGGCCGGAGCCAGCAGAGACTGGGCCGAGCTGGGGCTGCTCGTCGCTGTCACGGGTGTGGCTAGCGGTGTCGCTCGGGCGGTCGGTACCGCGGTGCTCGCCACAGCGGCAGGGGGCAGGTCACTCCCGACCTACATGAGCGTGCGACAGGCGTTCGTACCTGCCTCCCTCGTGATCGCCGGCCTTGGTGCCGCGGCGAGCGCCGAGCTCATCGGATGGCGCTGGACCTACGTCGGGGTCGGATTCGTCGCTTTCGCCGCCGGATCATGCATCCGGACCAGCCTGCGCACGATGCCGGTGAGCGAGAAGAGCGGGCCGCACTCACGGCTTCCGATGGCCGTACTTGCGACGGCCGCTCTCGGACTCGCTCTCGGCCTGCTGGCCGAAGAGGTGCTCAGCACCTACTGGGTCGTCTCCGCCGTCCACGACGGCGTGAGCGTGGCGAAGGCCGGTGTGCTCATCTCTCTCGGCGGCCTGCTCGCGGCCACCGCGAGAGTGTTCTCGGGGGTAGGCGCCTCTCGCGCCGGATCGCGCGAGTTCACCATCTCTGGTGCTTCGCTCGTGCTCGGGAGCACGGGCCTGCTCTTCATGGCCGTCGGTACGCCGGCGGCGGCAGTCGTCGCCCTCGTCGTCGGCTTCGGCATCGGATGGTCGTGGAACGGAGTCGCGGCGGCAGGCCTCGTTCGCCTGTGCCGCGAGCGGCTCGGGCTCGCCGCTTCGGTGGAGCAGGTCAGCCGTCAAGCCGGCAACCTGGTGGCGCCGCTCTTCTTCATCTGGCTGCGGAACGGCTTCGGGCAGCGGTCGGCCTGGCTCTTCAGCGCGGTCGGCTGCGCCGTAGCAGGAGGGCTGCTCATCCTAGCTGGGCGCACCGGCCGATTGCGGCCGGTGCTAGCGGTCGGGGACTAGAGGTCGCATGAACGAGAACCGGCCCGAATCGGCTGTACGTACCCGACTGGAATCGGCACGCCCCGTGTTCGTCCGGACACAGCTGCTGGGTGACGTCATCGGGCGGCAGCGCCGGATTCTCCATGCCGGCCCGCCGTTCACCGAGTCGCAGGAGATCCCTCCACCAGTCATGAACTCGGCCGTGCTGGGCTGCCTCTTCGAAGGATGGGCCCCCGATCGAGAGGCGGCAGCGAACGCCATCCGGACGGGAGAGATCCCCCTCGAGTCAGCTCAGGACAATGACGTCCTCGTGCCTCTCGCCGGAGTCGCGACGCCGTCCATGGCCGCACACGAGGTGGTCGACGCAGCAGCAGGAAGCCGTTCCGCCCATGTCGTCGTGAACGAGGGCAACGAACGTGCCCTCCGGCTCGGCCGCTTCGACCCCGCCCTCGTGGCGCATTGGCGATGGCTGTCGAGCGAGCTGGCCGGATGGCTCGACGAGACGGTTCGGCAGGAGCCCGTCGACCTGTTGCCCCTTGCCGATGAGTCCCTCTTCAGAGGCGACGACTGTCACAGCGTCACGACTGCAGGGTCGCTGCTTCTGGTGGCACACCTGACGAAGCGCAGACCGCCGCCGGCGCGGGTACGAGACTTCCTCGCCGGAGCGAGCGCCTTTGCGCTCAACCTCTGGATGGGTGCTGCGTACTGCGTACTCGGATCCGTGCTCGGGAGCGAGACACCGGACGTGGTCGTAGCCGGCGGGGGCAATGGGCTGCAATTCGGGATCCAGGTCGCCTCGCAGCGAGGCACATGGGTGACGGAGGAGGCGCAGCCGCCTGGCGGTCCAGCCCTGCCCGAGGGGACGAAGGTGCTCGGCGCCATCGGTGACAGCGCGGTAGTCGACCTCTTCGGCCTGGGAGGGATGTCGATCCGTCCTCAGTCGACGGTCCCGGCCGCCTCCCTTTTCGAAGAGCGGTGGCACGACATGGCGGAAAGAGTTCTGACCATCCACCATCCCGCCTTTGGCAGAAGTGGTCAGGCATGTGGATTGTCGGTCAACCGCGTGGTGGACACGGGCGTGCTGCCGCGTATCGTGCTCGGCCAGATCGACGCGCGGGGCGAGGCCGGCCGCGTGGGCGGAGGCGTGTTCGTGCCGACGATGTCTCTGTTCGAGCGTGCGCAGCGGTCCGTCCTTCTGATGCAGAGGGGAGGAGACGATGGCGAGACTCGAGGTTGACCGTGGCCAATGCCAGGGACACGGCCAATGCGTGATAGCTGCGCCGGAGCTCTTCGAGCTGGACGACGACGGCTTGTCACGGGCGCTGCGGAACGAGGTGACCGGCGAAGACATCGGGGCGGCAAGGTCTGCAGAGCTCGTCTGCCCCGTCTCTGCCATCCGGTTCACCCCTGAACCGCCCCGGACGAGCGGAGTGCCGAACGAAGGACCTCTCACAGGACGAGGAGGAGAGCGATGACAAAGAGCGTCATTGGCGGGACGGTGGAGTGGACGGGAGACAATCCCTTCATCTATCTCGCTCCCGAGGACGGGGGAGGCTGGGCGAGCCTCTCGCTCATGTTCCGCATCGCCTGGTCGCCACTCGGCTCCGGCAACGCGATCCTCGTACTCGAGGCACCAGGGCAGATGACAAACCGCGACGCGGCACCTGCTTTCTGCGCGAGCGACAATGAGCCGCTGGCGAGAGATCTGGTCGAGAGGTTCGTCCCTCGTTTCGGCGTCTTCCGGGAGGCGGGCGCTCTCGGGCTGTTGCAGTTCGTAGCGGCCCATGACTTCCACTGCGGCGATGACTTCGACGCTTCGTATGTGGCGAAGTGCAACACGGACGAGTACGGCGTCGTCGCCCTCACCTGGCGGCGGCTTCGTCCCCCCTTTGCCGTCGACGCGCCTCCGGCGGAGACCGCCACCGGGCAACACGTCATGTTGAGCGTGTTCAGGCCGGCCGACGATGCCTCCGTCGTCGTGGACGGCCGCGAACAGCCCGGTCAGCTGAAAGAGCGGGACTTCTTCGGCGGCCGGAGCATGTCCGCCGGATTGGCCTTCTCCGAGACCTGGATCAGCTGAGTGACAAGCCGCGACCTGAACGACGCTGCCGAGGACGGCTTTCACGGCCGTCTACGCCAGGTGACACGAATTCAGCTCTCGCCGGAGACCATGCGGACCGCTGGCATGTTGCGACTGGAGGCACTCTCCGCCGGCACCGTCGGATCGCGCAACCTGTGGATGGGTGAGACTCACGTTGCGCCGCTGACGGGGTCCGGCGTACATCATCACGGTGAATCCGAGACCGGTATCTACGTGCTGTCGGGCAGACCGGCGTTCGTCTTCTTCGACGGTGACGCGCTGCTTCGGCTGGAGGCTTCTCCGGGCGACTACATCTACGTGCCTCCCTGGGTCGCTCATCAGGAGCTGAATCCTCATGGGTCCGAGGAGGCGGTCGTCGTCATCGCCCGCAACACGCAGCAGGCGATAGTCGTGAACCTAGACAACGTCGCCTGGAAGGACTCCCTCACAGTCCCATGGGCGAGAACAACTGAAGTTCCCGCTGAAGGGACTGCGTCGTGACGACGGTCATCTCGTCGGAGAGCGCGCGTTCAGCCGTCGAGGAGATAGCCGCCGTCGCATCGCGACGGAGCACGGTCGTCGATCTTGCGCGTGCCGCTCTGTCGCGGGCGGGCGAGGTCGAGGACCGCATCCACGCCTTCTGCTGTCTCGACGAGCAGGTGGTGCTCGAGAGCGCGGAGGCCATCGATCGACATGGCGACAAGCCACTGAAGGGCCTCGTGGTCGGGGTGAAGGACGTCATCGACACTGCCGCCATGCCGACGTGCTACGGCTCTCCCCTGTTCGCCGGCCATCAACCGGCTCATGACGCCGACATTGTCGCGACCATCCGCCGGCTCGGTGGGCTTGTCCTCGGCAAGACGTCCTCGACCGAATTCGCCATGTTCGAGCCAACCGACACCCGCAATCCAGTCGACCTCACCAGGACTCCCGGCGGGTCGTCAAGCGGCTCGGCTGCTGCCGTCGCGGCCGGAGTGCTCCCGGTCGCCCTCGGTACGCAGACCGCCGGCTCCGTCGTGCGCCCTGCCGCCTACTGCGGGATCTACGGGTTCAAGCCGTCGAGAGGGTGGACGTCGACACAGGGGGTCTTCCCGCTCGCGAGCTCGCTCGACACGCTCGGAATCCTGGCGAGGAACATCGGCGACTTGCGCCTCGTCTACGAGGCGACTCGCTCGTCTCCACCGCCCATGAGGCGGGACCGGAGGGAGTTGCGCACGGTGGCTGTCCTCCCGGCGACCGAGTGGGGAGAGGTCGAACCCGAGGTCCTCGACGCTCTACATGCCGCGTCGAGGCGCCTTCAGGCGCACGGCTTGGCAGTGATGGATCTGGACATGCCTCCCGACTGGGTCGCTCTGCCTTCCCGACACGAGACGGTGATGGCATTCGAGACGGCGAGATGCCTCCGGCAGCTGTTGGGTGACCGAGTGACGGAGATCTCCCCGAGCTCACGCAATGTTGTCGCGAAGGGCGAGACCACCCCAAGAGAAGAGTACGAGGCATGCCTCGAGGCTGCTCGACGAGCAACCGAAGTCCTCGGACATCTTTGCCAGACGGTCGACCTGTTCCTCACTCCGAGCGCGCTCGGAGTCGCGCCGAGCGGGCTCGACTTCACGGGCGACCCTGTGATGTGCCGGCCCTGGACCTTGATGGGGCTGCCGAGTGCGAACCTCCCGTCCTTCCGGACTGACGCCGGTCTTCCGATCGGCATCCAGGCGGTGAGCCCGGTCTGTGACGACCTCGGCTTCCTCGACGATCTCGAGCTGTTGGAGGATCTGCTCTCGGCCGAGGCCTGACGACGTGCACGGGGCGAGGCGGGGAGCAGTCACCAGAGCCGGGGCACCGACCGGTCGTCTTATCCCGCTGACGGCGTCATCCGGGCTGGATAGGACTGGATCGACGACCCGTGGGTGTTCGTCACGCCTGCAGCCTCACGTCACGTTTGCAGCTCCACGGTCTACGGACCATCCTCGAGCTCATCCGCGCTCGGCATACGAACCGTGAATGTCGGTCACGGCCTCGACGAGCGCGTCGACCACCACCCGAAGGAAGCGCTCCCCCGCCTCCTTGGAGGCCACTGAAGGATCTCCGAAGATGGACGGATGCCCGTCCTCTGGGTGAGGATGGGCCCCGTAGCTGCGCACCGGAGTTCCTGGTGCCACGAGGTCCCAGCCGACGAGCGGCGGTCTTACGCCCTCGAGACGCTCGAGGTGCACCAGCTCCGGCCGGAGCGCGAGCTGCACGGAGGTCTCGAATTCACCGCCGTGACCCATCCCGCCGACCGCAGAGCGCCGCAGCTCGTGGATCGCCGATGCCCCTGGTTCCCAGTAGCTGACCGCAGCGACCAAGAGGTCGCCGTCGTCGGCATGCGCGTCGGAGACCCGTCGGGCGGCTACATCGTTCGCAGTGCCGTTCGGCCGATTGCCGTTCAGGAGCAGGATGCGTTTGAAGCCTGCCCCGACGAGGGACTCGCACACTTCGACCACCACTTGCTGGTACGTCTCGGCAGAGAGGGAGATCGTGCCGGCGAAGCTGGCGAACGTCGCTGAATAGCCGTAGACGACTGGTGGCGCCACGAGGGCGCCGATCCTTTCGGCGAGCAGCAGGGCGATCGTCTCCGCCTGGTGAGTGTCGGCGTCGAGGGGCAGATGTGGCCCGTGTGCCTCCACGGCGCCGGTCGGGACGATCACGAGACGGCGCTCTTCCATCGCCCGTATGGCGTCGGTCCAGGTCAGGTTCCCCAGGCGATGCTCGAAGTGCGTCGCTTCCACTTGTGTTCCTTTCGGGGTCGGGGGTGTCAAGGATCGAGGCGGAGTCCCGGTCAGTCTCCGCCTCTTCGATCCGGATCAAGAAGCGGATGAGGAAACGGTGCGACCGCCGCCGCAAACAGCGACTCGCCGTACCCGGCGTACATGCGCAGGTTGCGATCGGCGAGGTGGTCGAACAGTTGCGGGTGACTCGAACCGGGGGCGACGGAGGTGAACTGCTCGCCGTCGAGCGTGGCGGTGACCCAGCCCTCCTGGCTGGTCCCCCTCGCGAGCACCGCAGCAGTAGGGCCGACGACGAGTGAGTTGCCGAAGTAGATCACACCGGCCGGATCGCGTCCCACGGCGTTCGCCGCCACGACGAAGACGTGGTTGTCGTAGGCGCGCGCCCGAGTCGTCAGCTCGAAGATGTCGGCGGGTCGCAAGAAGGCCGACGGTCGCACGAGGACCTCGGCCCCGAGCACGGCGGAGACCCGGGCGAGCTCAGGGAAGTCGCCGTCGTAGCAGATCATCGTCCCGACTCGACCGAGCTCCGTCTCGAGCACGCTTGCCCTGTCACCGCTCGTCACCCAGCCGCCTCCATCGATCCGCTCGCCGGCGAAGAGGTGCGTCTTGCGATATGCGCCGAGCATGCCTCCCGGGCCGAAGAGCGCGGCGGTGTTGTAGACGATCCCTTCGCTCGGGCCGCGCTCGTAGGTTCCGGCGACGACGTGCACCCGGAAGCGCTCGCAAGCCTCGGCGATGGGGTCGGTGACAGCTCCGGGGACGTTGCTCAGGAGGCGCCACAGCCGGCTCGGGGTGACACCGGGGGTGAACCCGGTCGACACGGCCTCCGGCAGCACGAGCAGCTCGGCTCCGGTCTGCTCCACACAACGGACGACCCATTCCGTCGCCCGCTCGACATTCCTTGCGATGGCGCGGGCGTTGAGCGCATTCGACTCGGGGGCGACCTGCAGCGCGGCCGCTACGCAACGCCTCACAACGCTGCCCGACGGCGGGGCACGGCGGTGCCGGCCGCGGAAGGGAAGCCCCGGCATGGATCGTCGCTCATGGTCCTGCCGAGCGCCTCGAGACGCTCGCTCCGGCGGAGACGGCGTCGTACCTCGGGCATCGCGGCGAGCGAGGCGAGCGCGCAGGTCGTCTCGAGCGCCATGCGGACGACGAAGGATTCGTCGCAGCCGTCGCCCTCGGTGACCACCTCGTCGACGATCCCGGACCCGAGCAGCGCCGGTGCATCGATCCGCTGTGCGGCCGCGACCTGGCCCGCTCTCTTCGGCGTCGAGTAGAGCACGACCGACGAACCTTCGGGCGCGAGCGGCGCCAGCCAGGCGGACTCGGCACACAGCACTCTGTCGGCGGGAAGCAGCGCGAGCGCCGTTCCGCCTGCTCCCTCGCCGAGCAGCACCGAGAGCGTAGGTGTCTCGAGCGCGACAAGGTCTGCGAGGCAGCGGCCGAGCTCGAACACGAAGCCGTCGAGCTCGGCGCTCTCGTCGAGCTCGGGACCGGGCGTGTCGATGACTGTCACCACGGCGAGTCCGAGCTCAGCCGCAAGGGCGAAACCCCTGCGCATCTTCCTCACTCCCGCAACCGTCTGCCGGCATCGCGCCGAACGGTCGTGGCCGATCACCACTGCGGGCTCCGAACCGACCCGCCCGATTGCGAGCAGGACCGAGCGGTCGTCCCCCTCGGCCGTGCCGTTGCCGTGCAGCTCTGTCACAGCGGTCGCCGCCTGGGCGAGGAACTCGCGCGCTCCCGGACGTGCGCTGCGCCGAGTCTCGAGCACAGCGTTCCAGGCAGCCGGTTGTCGCCGCTTGGTGCTCGATCCTGGCATGTCGCCCGGCAGCGCCGGATCGGCTTCCGTGCCGAGCCGGCACGGCTCGCGCCTCCGGCGATCTGCCACCACGGCGAGGAGCCGGGACACGCGTTCCCGCAATTCTGCCGGCGATACCACCTCGTCGACGAGGCCGGCGGCTGCGAGCCGTTCGGCTCCTTGCACGCCGGCGGGGAGCGGCCGACCACCGACCGCCTCGTAGACCTTCGGACCGACGAAGCCGATGCGGGCAGCCGGCGCGGCGAAGGTGACGTGCCCGAGCGCGCCGAGAGCGACGAGCGCGCCCCCGAACGTCGGGTTCGTCAGGTAGACGAGATAAGGGAGACCACGGCTCCGCAGGCGGAGCAGCGCTTCGGCGATCTTCGCCAGCTGGACGAATGCCATCGTGCCTTCGTCCAGCCGGGCACCCCCGGACGAAAGGACCGCCAGCATGGGCAGACCCTCCGAGGTACTCCTCGTGAAAGCGGCACGCAGTTGACCGCCCTCGGCGACGCCGATGGTTCCGCCGTGTCGTTCGAAGCGCGTGGCGACGATCGCGAGCGGCGTACCGCCGACCGACGCCCGGCCGGCGAGCACCACCGCATCGCGCTCAGACGTTCCGCTGTCTCTGCTGCCTACCGGTCCTTCTTCTCCGAAGTGCCAGGCCTCGAAGCTGCCGTGGTCCAGCACTTCTTCCAGGACGGCTTCGACGGTTGGAAGCGATCCAGGCTTGCAACCGCCTGGGTCGGGGCTCACCTCAAGAGTTCGTGCGCCATCGCAGCTCGAACCACACCTCCCGCTTGGCCAGGTGCCGACGTTCGAGACCACTCACAGCGAGGCCACTTGAGAGAGGTACTGCTGGTAGACGAGCGGGTGCGCCGCCTCGAAGCTGCCGATGTTGGCCCTCGTGGCGATCCCCTGGAAGCAATCCCGGACGAACGGGCTCGTCGATCCGGTCTCCAGCTTCTGGCGGAGACCCATGGCGGCGACAAGTCCCGTCTGCGCAGCCGAGTAGTAGCGGTCTGCTGCGAGATAGGGAGTTCCGAGCCACTTGTGCACCATCTCGAGGTCTCCGTCACTCGTGACATGTGTGATGTGGGTGATTCCCTTGGACTGCAGATAGCTGGCGATGCCGTCGCCCATGGCGGCCGCGTAGTCGACGATGGTGGTCACGTCCGGGTGGGCCGCGAGCGCCGACTGGACGACACTTATGGCAGTGGTCCGTGAGAAGAACCCCTGCTGCCGCACCACGATGTCGAAGCCCGATCCTGCTAGCGAGGCGTTGAGACCCTGGTCAATCACCTCGGAGAAGCCCTGGCCGACGATGCCCTGCACGACGACCGTCGGACCCGGCTTGGCGTGCGCTTTCAGGTAGTCGCCGATCAGTTGACCCCCTTTGAAGGAATCGACGTACGCGACCGTGCAGTAGTCCTTGTCAGCTGCCGACTGGCCGGGGTAGTTGGCGCCCGGCCAGAGTGTGTTCGCCACAGGAATGCCCTGAGCGGCCGCCTTAGCTGCGCCTTGGTTCGCAGCCGCGTCGGAGACGGCCAAGATGACGAGGCCGGCGATGCCGGTCGACAACATGGACTCGATGTTGTTGAGCTGCGTCTCGACGTTGAAGTCCGCCTGGGTGATGGTGAGCTGGTATTGCGTTCCCTTGAGTGCCTCCTTCACGCCGGTGGCCACGTACTGGGTGTACGGAACGTTGCCGTTGACTGCGAGGCCGATCGTCTTCCCCTTCCCGACGCTCGAGCTCGAGCCTTTGCTGCTGCCGGTCGATCCGGTCGTGTTGCTGGCGCTCGGCCCGCTCGAGCATGCTTCGAGCAGCCCTCCAGTGAGGAGAACGCCGCCGGCAAGTGCCGAGGAGCGCAAGAACTGGCGTCGATTGAGCTGGTGGTCTTCGTGGCGTGGCATGGAGTCTTCTCCCCCTTTGGTTCTTCCCGGCTAGCTGCCGGATGCTCTGTTATGTGCCCGACGCTGTGCAATCGGATCTCTCGGCGAGGAGCGCTGCCGGTCTCGCGTCTCCTGCCCCGGCGCTGCTCGCCGGTCGCGGTGCCCGCCGTTCACGCCGTTCCGCCACCTCTTCCACTGTCGCCGCCAGGCGACGAGGAGTCGCCAGCCGACGAGGAGTCGCCAGCCGACGAGGAGTCGCCAGCCGACGAGGAGTCGCCAGCCGACGAGGAACCGCCCCGATGGAACGCCGTCCCTGCGCCCGACAGATTCGCCGGACGGTGCAGCAGCGACGCAAGGCCGCGCCGCAAGCTCTGCCACAAGCGCTCACTGCCCTGCCGGTCGCTCAGCGCCGACAACGTCACCGCTATGACAAGTACGGCTCCGTATACAGCGCCCTGCCAAGTCCCGGAGATGTTGAGGAAGATCAGCGCTGAGCTGATCACCCCGAGAAGCACCACGGCGAGCACCGTGCCCACGATCGAACCCTTCCCTCCGAGAAGAGTGGCACCTCCGAGCACGGCGGCGGCGACCGCCTGCAGCTCGAGCCCGCTCCCCATCTGGGGGTCGCCGGCTCCGAGGCGCGCCATGAGTATGAGCGCGGCCGGAGCGACGAGAGCTCCGTTCAGCACGAAGACCGCCAGCTTCACCGAACGGGTCGGCACCCCGCTCAGATACGCCGCCTGCTCGTTCGCACCGACGGCGAACACGTGGCGCCCGTAACGCGTGTAGCGGAGGCCGAGCCAGCACAGCAGGGCAAGTAGGGCGAAAATGACCGTCGGGGTTCGGACCCCGAACCACGAGTCGACCGCGAGCACGTTGAACGACGAGTTGATCGGGATCGGTGTCGAGTTGGCGATGACGAGCGCCGCCGAAGACAGCAGGCTGAGGCCGCCGAGTGTGAGGATGAAGGCGGGGACTCTCACGTAGGTGACGAGCAGTCCCCAGAAGAGTCCGACTGCAGCTCCGATCGCGATGACAGCGAGGACGATCGCCCAGGTCGGGACCGAGGGCGGGAGCAGCAGCTTCGCCGCGAGGACGCCGGAGAGCGACACGGCGCTTCCGACCGAGAGGTCGAGCTCGCCTGCGATGAGGAGCAGCGTCTGCCCGAGTGCCAGGATGCCGAGCGTCGACGACTCGCTGAGGATGCCTTGGATGTTTGATCCCGAGACGAAAGAGGAGTCCCGGCTCGAGGTGTAGGCACCGATGGCGACGATCGCGAGAACGAGAGGAAGGAAGATCCTCACGACCTCCTTCGGCAGACGTCTGGAGCGCGTCACTGCACCAGCAGGAGCCTGTGATGTCACGTCCATGGCGCCGGCATCCCTTTCAGCAGTGCTCATTGCTCCTCCCCCTGCGGCCACGCTCATGCGCCCGCCAGCGTCAGCTCTCGCACATGGGCCGGCTCGGCCTCGTCCGCGCCGAGCTCCGCCGCGATCCGTCCGCGGCGCATCACGAGCACCCGATCGCCGATGAGTGAGATCTCCTCGTAGTCCTCCGATACGACAGCGATCGCCACGCCGCGCTCGGCCAGCTCAGAGATCTGCTGGTAGAGCTCGAAGCGTGAAGCCAGATCAATCCCGACGGTCGGCTCGTCGAAGATGAGAACAGAGCTCCCGACTCCGAGCCAGCGACCGAGCATCACCTTCTGCTGGTTTCCACCGCTCAGGGTCTCTATGCCGTCGGAGTCGGCGCCCATCTTCACGCTCGTGGAGCGGACCACCTCGGCCGCTCGGTTCCGCAGCCGGCGGTTGCTCACGATCACGCCCTTACCGATCGCGACCTGCGCCAGCATCAGGTTCTCGAGCACCGAGCGCCCCGCAAGGAGCCCGTCGTGCCTGCGGTCGCCGGGCAGGAAGCCGACCCCGCGACGCGCGGCATCCCGCCGCGATCGGATGGGTCGTCGGCCCGGTCCGAGGAGCACTCGGCCTGCGCCGGGACGCATCGCGCCGGCGAGCACACGGGCCAGCGCGTGAGTACCCGATCCGACACCGCCGACGAGAGCGAGCACTTCGCCGCGCCGCAACTCGAGCGAAACGTCGTCCAGCACCCGCTCGACCGAGACGTGCTCGGCGACGAGTTCGACATCTCGGCGGGCGACAGATGAGTCGACACGCTGGCGCCTCAAGTCGACGCTCTCGCCGAACATCATCGACAGCAGGGTGCTCGGAACGACCTCGTCCAGCTGGACCGTGCCGACGACCCGGCCGTCGCGCAGCACGGTGGCCCGCTCGGCGAGCTCGAAGGCCTCTTGCAGGTGGTGCGAGATCCATACGACCGCCATGCCTTGGGCGGCGAGTCTCCGCACGACGAGCATGAGGCGCTCCACCTCGTGCGCGTGCAAGGACGCCGTCGGCTCGTCCAGCAGAAGCAGGCGGGCTTCCTCCGACATGGCGCGCGCCAGCTCAACGAGCTGCATCTCGGCGACGGTGAGCTCACCTGCAGGTCGGTGAAGGTCGAGCTCGACGCCGAGCAGCGAGAGGCGCCGCTGCGCCTCCTCGTGCACTTGCCGGCGGCTCACGCGGCCGAGCGCACTGCTCGGCAGCTGGCCGAGGAGGACGTTCTCGGCCACCGTGAGCGGCATGGCGATCTGGCGCTCCTGGTACACGATGCGGACTCCGCACGCTCGCGCCGAACGCGGGTTCGGCTCCACGGCCTGCCCGCACACGAGCACCTGCCCGGAGTCCGCCCGCGTGGCGCCAGAAGCGATGCGCATCATGGTCGACTTGCCTGCGCCGTTCTCGCCGACGAGCGCGTGCACCGTTCCGGCGTCGACCCGCATGGAGACGCCGGACAGCGCTGACTGGGCGCCGAAGCGTTTCGTGACGTCGACGAACTCCAGCACTGCTGCGTCCGGCACGCCGGTCGGCTCTTGCACGGTCACCCAGCCCGGGTCGCCGCGTGGAGGCTGGTGGGGCTGAGCGGGACATCGAGCAGGTGTCCGTGAAGGAGCGGGGCGAGCGCGTCCTCGACAGCCGAGGCGAAGGCAGCGGCGACGGGAATCGTGCCCGCTTCGCCGACTCCTTTCACTCCGAGTGGATTGCGCGGGCTCGGGGTCTCGAGATGGCTGATCTCGACGCGAGGCACCTCGGTCGCGTACGGCATGAGGAACTCCATGAGGCTCGCATTGCGCAGGTTGCCTTCGGCGTCATAGTCGAGGAGCTCGTAGAAGGCTCCTCCCATGCCTTGAGCGACTCCGCCGATGACCTGCCCCTCGACGATCATCGGGTTGATCATCCGACCGCAGTCGTGAACGCAGACGTACCGCTTCACCTTGACCTCGAAGGTCGCCGGATCGACCTCCACGATCGCGCCGTGCACGCCGTAAGCCCACGTCGTGCTCGCCGGGCTGAAGTAGTCGGTCGCTTCAAGGCCGGGATGCGCCCCCTCCGCGAGGGCCGCGCCGTCGCGGCGAGCCGCTGGCGTGAACTGCGTCGCCGACTGGGCGGCCTTGTTGAAGGCGTAGCGAAGCGGGTTGGACATCGTCGCCACCTCGGCCAGGGTCAGGGCTCTCGACTCGACTCCTTGGACGAACACCTTGCCCTCTTCGATCACGATGTCCTCGGGTGCAGCCTCGAACATCTGCGACGCCTGGTGAACGATCTGCTCGCGAACGATCAGGGCGGCTTTGCGTATGGCGTTCCCGCTCACCACGGCTGCGCGGCTCGCGAACGTGGCGACTCCCCAGTCGAACTCCCCGGTGTCGCCTTCCACGACGACGACGTCGGACGGGGACACGCCCACCTCGTCGGCGGCGATCTGGGCGAAGGACGTGGCGTGCCCTTGACCCTGGCTCGAAAGCCCGGTGTTGACGTACACCTTGCCCGTGATCGGGTGGACCTTCACGTGGCCGCCCTCGTAAGGCCCGAGCCCCGTGCCCTCCACGTAGCAGGCGAGCCCCAGGCCGAGGTAGCGGCCCTCGCTCCGCGCCGCCTCCTGCTCGGCACGGAAGGCGGGCGGGTCGAGCGCCTCCTCGAGAAGCGACAGCGCCCGAGCGTAGTCGCCCCCGTCGTAGCTCACGGGCTGCCCGTCGGCGAAGATCAGGCCCGGCCGGTCGTAGGGGAACTCTTCGGTGCCGATGAAGTTGCGCCGCCGGATCTCGAACCGATCGATGCCGAGGTCGTCGGCGAGCACGTCCATCGCTCGCTCGATGGCGAAGCAGGCATGCGGCCTGCCGCATCCCCGGTAGGGAGTGACAGGAACGGTGTTGGTGTAGACAGCCTTGAAGTCGACGGAGATGTTCGGGATCCGGTAGGAACCCGCTATCTGGCCGGCTGCGACCTGGGCGACTGCCAGCCCGTAAGGGATGAACGCACCGGTGTCGTGGAGGAAGGAGTCGCGAAGCCCGGTCACCAGTCCGTCCCGCGTGGCCGCCAACTCGATGTGGTGCACCTGGAGGCGCTCGTGGGTCGACCCGAGGAAATTCTCCTGCCGATCCTCGATGTACTTCACCGGCCGGTTGAGCTTCACGGCCGCCCACGGCACCAGCACCTCGTCGGGGTAGAAGAGGAGGACCTTCTGACCGAAGCCACCGCCGACGTCCGGCGCGACAACCCGTACCCGGTGCTCGTCGAGACCGAACAGGCTGGCGAGACCGCCCCGCACCGAGATGGGTGCCTGTGTACCGTCCCAGACGGTGAGTTCCCCGAGCACCGAGTCCCAGCGGGCCGCGACAGCTCGGGGCTCCATCGGCGCAGCCGAGCTCCGCTCGACCCGAACGGTGACGCTGGTCACATGCTCGGCCGAGGCGAAGGCCGCATCTGGCTCGCCGGAGCGCTGCCGGCTGTGCGCGGCGACGTTGCCCGCGACTCCTTCGTGCACGCTGCGTGCTCCCGACGCGACGGCCCGATCGACGCCGACGACGGCCTCGAGCGGTTCGTAGACCACCTCGACGAGATCTGCCGCGTCCTCGGCGACGTAACGATCGTCCGCGACCACCATCGCCACCGTCTGGCCGACGTAGAAGACCTCGCCTCTCGCGAGCGGTCGCTGAGTGCGAGGGGACGTGAGCGAGGGATCAGGTATCAACAGCGGCATCTCGGTGTCGAGATGCTCGATGTCGTCGCAGGTCACGACGAGGTGGACACCTTCGAGCGCCATCGCCTGGCTCGTGTCGACCGAGATGATTCGGGCGCTGGCCATCGGACTGCGGACGAACGCGACGGCGAGCGCGCCCTCGAGTGTGATGTCGTCGATGTAACGCCCGCGGCCAGTGAGGAGGCGCTCGTCCTCGTTGCGCCTGACACGGGTGCCGAAGCTCGGGGCGCTCGTCACGCCGGTGCTCCCTTGCCGGCGTCTCCGTCCCGGCCCATCGCCACCGCAGCCTGCCGTACTGCGTCGACGATTCCCTGGTAGCCCGTGCAACGACAGAGGTTGCCCGAGATCATCTCCCTCACGCCTTCCTCGCTCAGGTCGAGCTCGTCGGGTGAGTTCAGCACCTCAAGGATGGAAATCACGAAACCGGGCGTGCAGTACCCGCACTGCAGGCCGTGGCAGTCGCTCAGCGCCTGCTGCACGGGATGAAGGCCACCGTCGGCGCTCTTCACGCCCTCGATCGTCGTCAGGCTCAAGCCGTCGACCTGGCAGGCGAGCGTGAGGCACGAGCGCGTCGCACGACCGTCGACAAGCACCGTGCAGCAACCGCACACCCCGTGCTCGCACCCGACGTGCGTTCCGGTAAGCCCGAGGTCGTGGCGGAGAAAGTCGCTCAAGAGGCGCCGCACCGGCACGACGCGCTCGTAGGCGGTGCCGTTCACGACAACCCGGAGACTCGTCTTCTGCTCGGCCTCCACCGCCTCGCTCGTCTCCACTCCTGTCACGACGTCCTCCTCTCCAGGCGCGCGGCAGCTCGGAGGAGCGAGCGGCGCACGAGCGCTTCCACGAGCTGGCGACGGTAAGCCGTGCTCGCCTGCGTCTCATCGCCCGCCGTCACATACCCCGCGGCTGCCCGGCCCGCCTCTCGCAAGGCTTTCTCGGTGAGGGGTCGGGAGAGCAACGCCTCCTCGGCCGTGGAAAGGCGGACCGGCGTGGTGCCGATCCCGCAGGCCGCGAGGCGCACCTGCCCGACGCACCGGTCACCGTCGAGCTTCAGCGCGGCGCAGACCCCTGCGAGGGCGAAGTCGCCGTGGCGACGAGTGACCTCTAGGAACGACCAGCCCCAAGACGGCTCCAGCGCCGGGAACGAGACCGAGGTGATCACCTCGTTCGGCTCAAGGCTGGTCGTCAAGTGGAAGACGAAGAGCTCCCCGGCACTGATCCGGCGCCTGCCTCGTACGCCCGCCACCTCGACGCTGCCGTCGAGGCAGCTGAGCAGTGCCGGCAGCTCGGCTGCCGGATCCGCATGGGCGATGCTCCCCCCGACCGTACCTCGGTTGCGGATGACGGCATGGGCGACCAGCCGAAGAGACTCCGCGATGAGCGGGTTGGCCCGCGCCGCGCCCTCGTCACGCTCAAGATCCCGCTGCCGGGTCATCGCCCCGACCTCGACCACATCGTTCTGCACCCGCACGAAGGCGAGCTCGCTCGCTTTGCGCAGATCGATCACCTGCTCGGGTCGCCCCAGGCGGAAGTTCATGATCGGCAACAGGCTCTGACCGCCGGCGAGCACGGCCGCGCCCGGGTGCGCGTCGCGCAGCGCGACCGCTTCCGCCAGGCTTTCCGGTGCGAAGTACTCGAAGCGCGACGGTTTCACGGGCGTGTCGCCAGCTCCGAGACCACCGGTTCCGTCGGTCCTGCTTGCCACCCTTCGTCCGGATCCTTCCACCACTCCGGTGCTCGGTAACGGCCCTCGGAACGGGCGAGCGCGACGTAGGGCCCTCGGTCGAACATCGGCACGTCCGTGCGCTCGGCGGAGAGGCGGGCTCTGAGCTCGAGCGTCGCGGCCTGGTCGACCTCGACCGAACCGCTGCTCTCCTCGAGCACCACCCCGTAGTCCCGCCTGGCTCCCTCTGGGCTCACGAGCCCGCACGTGACGTCGTAGGCGACGAGCTCGGGTTCGCGCATCAACGGATCGCCCCAGCCACCGCCACCCGTGGTCACGACATGGATCTCCTCGCCGGCGGAGACAGCGACGTCGTCGCACATTCCCGGCAGCTCCTCGATGGACCCGTCGGGCCGGCGGCGGCTCACGCGGTACGTGCCCCCGCAGCGACCCCCGTTCGTCCCGTAGGTGTTGACGAGGGACCGGTCGGCGTTCGAGAGGAGCTGCGTGTCGACGAGGGGGCGGATCGTCTTGTCGTAGCCGAGCCCGCCTCGCCGATAGCCCGCGCCGCCGGAGTCCGTCTTCAGCGCGAGCCGTTCGATGCGGACGGGGTAGTTCGTCTCGGAGAACTCGACCGGCAGGTTGCGCGAGTTGGGCACGACGTGAACGACGTCGCTGCCGTCCGCCCAGGGCCGTCCGGGACCACCACCGCCGAGCACCTCGCGAAAGAGGAAGAAGTCGTCCTTATCGTTCCGCCCGTACAGGCCCCAGATACGGATCGTCTCGTGATCGGCCGGCATCCTTCCGCCGGTCGCCTTTGCCAAGAGTGCCGCGAACACGCCGAGAGATCTGAGCAGGATGAAGAACCTGAGTCCGGTCGGCTTGCCGAAGTTGGGCGTCACGAGCGTGCCTGTCTCGGGGAACTTCACCTCGATCACGTCGAGGACGCCCTCGTTCATGTCGATCTCGGCAGCCCTCTCCGGTGTGTCCGCGAGCGAGCGCAGCACCGGCGCCATCCACTTGCGCACGAAACGGCCGTCGGAGTAGTTGATCGCCCAGTTGATGGGGCCGTCGGCCTCGGGATCGGTGCCCGAGAAGTCGAGGACGATCTTGTCGGGCGTCTTCGTCATCGTCATGCGCAGTGCGTGCAGACGTGGGGCCGTCACACCGTCGCACTCGATGAAGTCCTCCCAGTGGTAGACGCCGTCTGCGATCTTCGGGAGAAGCTCGCTTCGGATCACCCTGGCGCACTTGGAGATGACCTCGTCGAACGCCTCCTCGAGCAGGTCGACGCCGTAACGGTCCGCCAGCTCGACGATCCGCCGGACACCTATCAGCGCGGCCCCTCTCTCGGCGTCGAGGTCGCCCTTCAAGTGGTCCGAGAGCCGCGAGTTGCGGGCGATGACGTCGAAGGTCGAGTTTCGCCGGCCACGCTCGTAGAGCTTGATGGGCGGCACGACCAGGCCCTCCTGCCACATGTCGACGGCGTGTACAGGGAGGCTGCCGGGAACCATGCCGCCGACGTCGTCGTGGTGACCGAAGACCTGACTGAAGCCGATCAGTCGGTCTTCCTTGAAAATGGGGATCGTCGTGCAGAGGTCGGGAATGTGGCCGATCCCCCCGGAGCTGTTGTAGGGGTCGTTCCAGAAGAACACGTCTCCGGGGAAGACGTTGTCGAGACCGAACACCTCGAAGATCGGGTCCACCACGGCCGAGTACGAGCGCCCAGTCAGCTTGCGCCCGCGTGCGTCGAACAGCGCCACGCGGTAGTCGTGCTGGTCCCGGATCATCGGCGAGCGGGCCGTGCGTTCCACGGCGGACTCGATCTCGACCTCGGTCGACCGGACGGTCCCCTCGATGACCTCGTAGTCGATCGGGTTGAGTGAGGCAGGAACGTCGATGCTCACGTCGGTTCCCTTTCAAGCAGCAGGTTGTAGGCGGCGTCGCAGCGTGCATGCCAGCCTCTCGGCAGTACCACGGTGGAGCCGTACTCCTCGACGATCGTCGGCCCCTCGAGCTCGCTGCCGGGCCGAAGACTCGCCCGGGCCACGACCGCGCAATCGGTCCAGCCGTCCTTACGCCAGTAAACCTGACGGCTCGGGCGCCTTCCGTCGCTCCCGCCCGGCATGGCCGGGTCGACGACGTCGATGTTCGGACGGGCAATCCGCCCGACCGCCTGCACGCGAAGGTTCACGAGCTCGACCTCCTGCTCGCCTCGGTAGGAGTAGCCGAACTCCCGATCGTGCGCGGCATGGAAGAGATCCCACATCGCCTCGGTGCTCTCGGTGACGGAGAACTCCTCGGGCACGAGCACCCGGACCTCGTAGCTCTGACCGCGGTAGCGAAGATCAGCCGCGAGAGCGGCGGTCATGTCACCCTCCCGCACGCCTTCAGCCCGCAGCTCCTCGTACCCGGTTGCCCCGAGCTCGGACCACGCGGCGATGATCTCCTTCGGGTCGGCCGTCGACTCCCTGCGCACGAACGTTCGCACGAGGTCGCGCCGCATGTCCGAGACCTGGAGACCGAGCGCCGACAAGTTGCCGGGGTTGGGTGGGGACAGGATCCTGCGCGAGCCGAGGAACTCGGCGACATCCGCGGCGAGCATCCCTCCGGCACCACCGAACGACACGAGCCAGTAGGTGGAAGGGTCGATGCCCTTGTGCACGGTGACACGACGGATCCCGTGGACCTGGTTGGCGGCGGCGATCTCGAGCACCCCGGCGGCAGCCTCTTCGGGAGCGAGGCCGACTCGCTCGCCGAGCTCCTCGAGCGCCGCGTAGGCAAGGTCGTGGCGCAGAGCAAGCTCGCCGCCGATGAGCGCTTCGGGAAGGCGGCCAAGGACGAGGGCCGCGTCCGTGACCGTCGGCTCCGTCCCGCCTCTGCCGTAGCTGATCGGGCCGGGATCGGCACCGGCGCTGCGCGGGCCGACCTTGAGCGAGCCCTGCGGGTCCACCCAGGCGATCGAGCCACCCCCGGTTCCGACCGTCGCAAGGTCGATTATCGGCACCTTCACGGGGTAACCCTCGATCACCGTCTCGCTCGAAAGCACCGGCAGACCGTTGCGCACCACACACACGTCTGTCGAAGTGCCACCGACGTCGAACGTGAGGATGTCGCCGATACCGCTCAGGCCAGCCATGTGGATGGCGCCGAGCACGCCGGCCGCCGGCCCCGAGAAGAGCATGGTCACCGGGCGCTCGGCTGCGCGCCTTGCGGTCACGACGCCGCCGTTCGACTGCATGATCAAGAACGCGCAGTCACCCTGGTCCGTCTGGATCCGCCGCTCTGCCTCTCTCAGGTACCTCGCGCAGTAGGGCTTCACCATCACGTCGAGCAAGGTCGTCATCGCCCGCTCGTACTCGCGATACTCAGGCAACACCGTCGAGGACAACGAGACGGCTAGACCTGGGAAGTGCTCGGCTGCGATCTCCCCGACTCGCCGCTCGTGCTCGCTCGACGCATAGGAGTGCAACAGGCAGACAGCGACACGGTCGACCCCGCGAGCCTGGAGCCGCGAGAGCGCCTCGTGCACGCTGCGCTCGTCGACAGCCTCGAGCTCGGCACCGGAGAAGTCGAGCCGTCCACCGACCTCCTCGACGAGATGAAGCGGCACCAGGCGGGGCGGCTTGACCCAGAAGAAGGAGTTGCCGTAGCCGTCGGGCACTGACTGGCGGGCGATCTCGATGATGTGCCGGAAGCCACGCGTGACTAGCAGCCCTATTCCTTCGAACTCGTGCTCGACGACGGCGTTCGTCGCGCTCGTGGTCCCGTGCACGACCATCTCCACTTCGTCCGCTGAGCGGCCGGCGCTGCGGAGGATCTTCTCGATGCCGGCCTGCAGGGCGACACTTGGGTCCTGCGGCGTCGAAGGCGTCTTCGTCGCATAGGTACGGCCCCCCGCTTCGTCTATGGCGACGACATCGGTGAACGTTCCACCGGTGTCGACGGACACTCGCAGGGTCACCTAGTCCCTCCTCCTTGTTTATCCGCTGATCGGATACACTATCCTGTGTGTGGTAACGTAACATCGCCAGGCGGAGACGTCAACGCGGGTAGCGAACCGGAGGTGGAAGCATGCCGGGAACTGTGCGGGACAAGGATCTCCCGCCGAGGGGCAAGTTCTTGACCGGCAACACCAGAGATGGCGGGGCTTCGCCGACGCTGCGAGGACTGCACCGCGCCGTCGACGTCCTCGAAGCATTGGCATCCGAGCCGATGCGGCCGAGCGAGCTGTGCAGGCACCTCGGCCTCCCTTGGACCTCGGTGCATCGTCTCGTCTCCCAGTTGGTCGCGCAGCGCTTCGTCGAGAAGGAGCCGGACTCGGGCCGATACCGGGTGGGGCAGGCGTGCTGGCTCGTCGGGAGCGCTTACACGGTCCACCACCCAGTACTCGACGTCGGCCGACCGAGCGTCGAGTTGCTCGCCGCGAACGTCGATGCCGTGGCGCAGCTCTGCGAGCGGGCCGACCGCCTCGCCCTCACCCTGCTCTCCGTGCACCGCTCCGACTCGGAAAGCATCCTCAAGACGACTTACGGCTATCACTTCCCCCTGCACTGCGGCTCAAAGGGCCAGGTCTTGCTCGCGTACTCAGACGCGCAGTTCATCGAGGACTACGTGAGAGAACCGCTCGAGCAGCTCACCCCCGAGACCATCACGGATCCCGGGCATCTGCTCGAAGTGCTGGCCCGGATACGCGAGCTCGGATTCGCCCGTACGGAGGCCGACGTCCAGACGTTCACGGGGTCGCTTGCCGCACCAGTCTTCGGCCGAGACGGACAAGTCCTCGCATCAGTCTGCTTGATAGCGCGGCGCTCGAAGCTCGCCGACAACGACACGGTCGACTTAATGACCGAGCGATTGCTCGGAGTCACCCGCAGCATCTCGGCAGCGCTCGGCTGGCGACCGGGTGCGGACCAATCGCCGCGACAACCTGACCGGCAGTCTCATCGGTAGGGAAAGGGGAGAGCAAGTGACGGACAGAAGTGCCCGTGTCGCCGACCTGTCTGCAAAGTCGGGTACCTCCAGCAGACCTGGTCCGCTCGAGGGCGTGATTGTGCTCGACCTCAGCCGGGCACTCGCAGGACCGTACGCGACACTCATGCTCGCCGACGCGGGTGCATCCGTCATCAAGGTCGAGCGGCCGGGGTCGGGAGACGACACGCGCAGATGGGGCCCGCCGTTCGTGGGGCCAGAGGGGGCGCGGGAGTCCACCTACTTCCTGTCAGTGAACCGCAACAAGCTCTCTGTCGAGCTCGACCTTCGTTCCGAACAAGACCGCCCGCGCCTCGATGCGCTCATCCGCCGCGCCGATGTGCTCGTCGAGAACTTCCGCCCTGGTGCGAGAGAGCGCCTCGGACTCTCCGACGGGGCGCTCGCCACGCTCAACCGGTCGCTCGTCACGCTGTCGATCACGGGCTTCGGGCATGGTGGCCCGGACGGGCACCGCTCGGGCTACGACCAGATCCTCCAAGGCGAGGCAGGCCTCATGGGGCTGACCGGTCTACCCGGCGGTCCGGCTGTCAAGGTCGGGGTGCCGATCTGCGACATTCTCGCGGGCATGTTCGGCGCCTTCGGAGTTGTCGCGGCCTTGAAGGAGCGGGAACGCTCCGGCCGCGGGCAGGTGATACGAACCTCACTGCTCGAGGCAGCGCTCGCCGTACACACCTATCAGGGCACCCGGTGGCTAATCGGTGGGGAGGTGCCGAGCTCGGAGGGCAACCGTCATCCGACGATCGCGCCATACGGCTCCTATGACTGCGCCGATGGATCGATCAACATCGCAGTCGGTTCGGAGAAGCTATGGCAAAGCTTCGCACCGCTTGTCGATGTGGATCCTGACGATGCACGCTTCTCCTCCAACGAGCTCCGCCGCGCCAACCGCGAAGAGCTCGACGCCGCCATCACGAGGGCATTCGGAAACGAGGAGGTCGATCGCTGCATAGCGCGTCTCGACGAGGCAGGCGTCCCGGCAGGAAGGGTGAGGCGCCTCGACGAGGTCTACGAGTGGGAGCAGGTGCAGGCACTCGAGCTGATCGACCACACACGCCACCGGGTACTTGGCGAGATCCGCCTACCGGCGAGCCCGCTCTCCTACTCGCGCTCGGCGCCTGGTGCGTCGAACGCGCCACCCGTCCTCGGCGAGCACACCGATGCGGTCGCCAGCTGGCTGGAGGATCTGGACACTCCTCAAAGCCATGAAGCGACCGCCACAAGGGACGGGCTTGACCAGTTGTAGCACGCCTGATAAGAATCATGAATCATGATTCACTAAGAGTGTCGCCGCGCTCCACGTCGATCAACGGAGAACCAACATGCGAAGCTGCGGGGTCCTGGGCCGTCGATGACACGGCAGGCCTACGAGGACGTCGAGTCACGGTCGCCAGTAAAAGGGGCCGTGCCGCCCGCGTGGATCCATACGCCCGTAGGTGCGCCGACAGCACGTGGCGAGCAGACGCGTCAACGGGTCGTGCAGGCAGCAGAGGACCTGTTCCGAAACGCCTCTAGCTACGAGAACATCGGAGTTGCGGACATCGCCCGGGCCAGCAAGACGTCGGTCGGCACCATCTATCGCTACTTCGCGAGCAAAGATGACCTCTTGCATCTTGTCCTCAGCAACTCGTTCTGGAGGATGTACACCGCCTCGCGCGGAACCTGGAGACTGGACGACTCCGCTGCAGTCAACTTGGAACGGACTACGCGCGCCTACCTCGAGGCCTACTGGAGGGAGCGCTCCTTCCTGAGGTTGGCCAGGCGGCTCGCCTCGACGTCGGACAGCGTCCGCGCAACCTGGTGGTCGATGAACAAGGAACTGCGCGAACGGATGCGGTCGCGCCTCGTGCAGGATCAGCTGGCGGCGGGAGTCCCTTCTCTCGATTCTGAGCTCATGATCCGCTGCCTTCTTGGGATGGTCGACGACTATGCAGCGCGGGCTTTCGTCGACGAGGAGTACGGGCCGGCATCCCGAAGAGACATCCCCCGCGTCGCGGCAATGCTCGCGCAGGTGTGGTTCCGGGCGGTGTGGGCGGCCCCGTCAGACGACCGCAGGGGTGCTCCGTGGGACTGAAGCGCAAGCGGCACGACTTCGTCGAACTACTCATCATCGATCGGCCGGAGGCGGCCAACGCCATCGACCTCGACACGGCGCAGCAGATGTCCACCGCTCTCGACGAGCTCGGCCGAGACCGAGAGGTACGGGCGGTCGTGATCACCGGAGCCGGCGAACGCGTCTTCTCGGCGGGAATGGACCTGAACGCTGTGGCCAGCGGCATGGCACCGGCGATCAACGGTGTTGCCGGCGGCTTCGCCGGTCTGGTGCGGCGCCAGTTCCCGCATCCTCTCATCGCAGCCGTCAACGGCCCTGCAGTCGGGGGCGGCTTCGAGATCGTGCTCGCCTGTGACCTTGTCGTCGCCGCTGAGACTGCAAGTTTCGGGCTGCCCGAGGTGAAGCGCGGACTGATGGCGGCTTCGGGAGGTCTGATCCGCCTCGCGCAGTGCCTTCCACCTGCCCTCGCATTCGAGCTCGCGCTGACCGGCGAGCGGATCGACGCACGACGCGCTCTCGAGCTCGGCCTCGTCAACCGCGTCGTACCGACGGGTCGAGCGCTCGACGAGGCCATGGTGCTCGCCCGGCAGATCGCTGCAAACGCACCGATCG
>JAJYVX010000084.1 GCA_021791795.1 Actinomycetes bacterium
TCTCAGACTGCCCGGCGACCGACGAGCGGGGCTTCCCCCGTCCCCAGCCGGCCGGGTCCTCCTCCTGCGACGCGGGTGCCTACGAGACGACTGTCGGTCGCCAGGTCCCCCCGGCCGTCACCTCGGTCTCCCCCTCCTCCGGCCCGGTCGGAGGAGGAACCCCGATAACCATCACGGGAAGCGGCTTCTTCGACCCGACCGTGCTCATCGGACAGGGCGACGGGGCCGGCAAGACGGCGCTTGCGGCATTGGTCACGAGCGTCTCGCCGACAAGCATCACCGCCCTCACCCCGCCAGGGACGAGGCCTGGGCGCTTCTACCTCTACGTGAGCGACACGACCGGGACGAGCACGCCCGACAACAGCGCCACCTTCAGCTACCTCGCACCGGTCGTGAGCTCGCTCAGTCCCTCTTCGGGCCCTCTGACCGGGGGCACCTCGGTCACCATCACAGGTGAGTACTTCACGCCCGGAGCCGTCGCCTACGTCGGACAGGGAGGGGGAAAGACCATCCCTGCCGCCACCGCCTACGTCTCTCCGACAGAGCTCACAGCCGTGACGGGCCCGGCCACAAGAGCGGGCCGCTTCTTCTTCTACGTGGCCGAGGACAAGGTGGCGGACAGGCCGTCTCCCGCCTCGCTCTTCACCTACGAGGCACCGGTCGTCTCAGGCCTCGGAACGACCACCTCGGGCCCGCTCGCAGGCGGCACGTCGATCACGATCGACGGCTCGGCCTTCGGCTACGGCCCCGTCACCGTCCTCATCGGACAGGGGAGCGGCCTCAACACAGCCGTGCAGGCGAGCGTGCGGACGACGAGCCCGGGCGAGATCACCGCCCTCACCGGAGCGGCCACGCGCCCCGGCACCTTCGACGTCTACGTCGTCGTCGACGGCGTCGCCTCGCGGGGAACGAGCGCGGCGAGCTTCACCTACACCGGCTGACCCCGAGAGACGGTGGCGGCGGGCGGACAACCTCGGCTTCAGGCATGCGACGCACAGCCGATGGATGACACTCTCGGCACGCGCAGGTCGAGCAAGACGCGGCGTCGGGGCAGGTCAGCCGCCTAGCGCGGCGGGATGTCGGCCGCTCAGCCGGGGTTCGAGCTGGCGGGCTGTCATCCTCTGTGCGTTCGCGGGTGGCTGCGGCATGCCCATCGCCACCCACGGCGGGACGGCCGGGCGGCCGGGCACTGGCGCCAGGTCACCGTGCCGGGATCCTTGTGGGCCGGCGGAGTGCGGCCCGCTGCCGGGCCGGCGCATGTTCGTGCCGCGGCCCGTCGACAACATGTGACGGTGCGCTCTGGCATCGTCCCCGGCGCTGGCAGCGAGGCCTGTGCGACAATGTGCAGCAAACGGCTTTGCAGGGGGGGCACCTGTGGTCCGACATCTCCGACGCTCGAGCACGAAGCGGCCGCTCGTACTGGCGTCGGTGATGGTCGCCGTCGCCGGCGTTGCGGCGGCCCCGGCGCCCCGCCTGGTGCTCTCGGGCCGGTTCGCTCCGAGCGCCGGTCCGACGCTCACCCACGGCCAGAAGCTGAGCCAGATGGGGGAGAGCGGCAACGGCGACTTCGGCACGAGCGTGGCGCTCTCGTCGTCCGGCGCCGTCATGCTCGTCGGGGCGCCCTTCGACCGCCCGGAGCCGCGGGCGCAGTTCCCGGCCGGGAAGGGAGCCGTGTGGGTGTTCATCCGCGCGGGATCGACGTGGAAGCAGCTTGGGCCGAAGCTCACGCCGAACGACGAGAGCGGCTACGGCGACTTCGGATCGAGCGTCGCGCTGAGCGGCGACGGCAACACTGCCTTGATCGGCGGAGTCCTCGACAACAACCGAGGCGGTATAGCCGAAGGCGCGGTCTGGGTCTTCAAGCGATCGGGTGGGAAGTTCGTGCAGAGCGGCAAGAAGCTCGCACCCCAGCAGAACGGAGACGACGAGTTCGGCGCGAGCATCGCCTTGACGCCGAACGGCGACACGGCGCTGATCGGCGGCCCCGCAAGCAGCAACGGGACCGGCAAGGCGTGGGTCTATGCGCGCACCAGTGCTGGCCAGTACAAGGAGGAGGCGACGCTCGAGCCCTCCAACGTAAGCCAGTCGGTCTTCTTCGGCATCGGTGCGAGCGTGGCCCTCTCGTCGGACGGCTCCACGGCAGTGCTCGGCGCGCCAGGTTCGGCCGTCGGACGGTCGGGCAGCGGTGGGGCATACGTCTTCGTGAAGACGGCGTCCGGCTATGCCGAGACGGCAGAGCTCTTGCCGAAGGACGCCGTCGGCCAGGCGGGCTTCGGCGGCGCCTTGGCGCTCTCAGCTGACGGCAAGACCCTTCTCATGGGTGGACCCGCCGACGACAACGGCGACGGCGCGGTGTGCGTGTTCGCCCGTTCAGGCAACAAGTGGGCGCAGCAGGGCCCGAAGATCGTCTCGGGCGAGGGGAACGACCAGGCCGCTTTCGGCGCGAGCCTCGCCATGGACCCGGGGGGGAGCGTGGTCTTCGTCGGCGGGCCCGGCGACGACCACAGCGCCGGAGCCGTCTGGGCGCTCGCCAGCTCCGGTACGGGGTTCGCCCGCGGCGCCGAGTTCGTGGTCGACGGTGAGACGGGTGTCCACGCGTTCGGCGCGAGTGCGGTGGTGTCGGGCAACGACGAGGAGGTGGTGATCGGGGGCTCCCTCGATCACCCGGGCGCCGCGGTCGCCGGCATCCCCGTGGGCGTGGGGGCGGCGTGGAGCTACGGCCTCTCGTTGACCTGATCGAGCAGTGACCCCGGCTCGCACCGGAGGGCCCCGGCAACTCGTCAGTAGGAGCCTTCTTCCCCCTCTCCGGGGCGACCGTATCGGCCGGGGCAGCAGGCGCGCGACCTCGGCCTGTCCCGGCTAATACGGTCGCGGCTGGTGAGTGACGTGAGCATCGAACAGATCCGTTGCCTGGCCGACGTCGTCCGGGTGCATGCGGCCGCGCGCCCGAGCGAGAGAGCGCTGCAGTGCGGGGCGGAATCGCGCAGTTTCGCCGAGCTCTACGAGCGGGCTCGGGCGGTGGCGGGAGCTCTCGCCGGGAGCGGAGTGAGGGCGCAGGACCGCGTGGCGGTGATCGAGCGCAACTCGATCGAGAGCCTCGAGATCCTCTTCGGCGCCGCGCTGGGGAACGTGGTCGTGGTCAACGTGAACTGGCGGCTCGCGCCGGCCGAGATCCTCCAGATACTGCTCGACGCGAAGACCGACCTCGTGATGGTCGGCACGGACCTCTTCTCTCTCGTGGAGACGATCGAGGAGGAGCTGGGGGAGGGCACCAGGGTCGTCGCGCTCGGCGAGCACCCCCGTTGGGATGCCTACGAGAGCTGGCTCGCCCGGCACGAGCCGGAGGATCCCGGCACCGTCTCCGAGCCGGGTGACGTCGCCTTCCAGCTCTACACCTCGGGCACGACGGGGCTGCCGAAAGGGGCGATGCTCACGACGGCGAACCTCGTCACGGCGTGGTCTCACGTCAACGACACATGGGCGTTCGAGCCCGGCCGATCGGTCAACTTGGCGCTCATGCCGATGTTCCACATCGCTGGGCTCGGCTGGGCCACGGCAGGCCTCTTCTTCGGCTGTCGCACGGTAGTCGTGAAGGACGTGGTCCCGACCGTCATCCTCGAGGTGATCTCGCGCGAGAAGGTGACCCACACGTTCATGGTGCCGGCGGTGATCCAGTTCCTCCTCATGACACCGGGGGTCGAGACGGCGGACTTCGCCTCACTGCGAAAGCTCGTCTACGGCGCCTCGCCGATTTCGGCGCCGGTGCTCGAGAAGGCGCTCGCGGTGATGGGCTGCGAGCTGGTCCAGGTGTACGGGCTCACCGAGACGACCGGTGCCATCACCCAGCTCGAGCCCGAGGACCACGATCCGAAAAGGCGTCCAGGGCTGCTCCGCTCCTGCGGTCGGCCGTACCCGTGGGTCGAGATGCGCGTCGTCGACGCCGACGGCCGGGATGCGCCCACCGGGCAGGTCGGAGAGCTGTGGACCCGGAGCGGCCAGAACATGGCCGGTTACTGGAACAACCCTGAGGCAACGAGGGCCGTCCTCGACACCGACGGCTGGTTCCGGACGGGCGACGCCGGCTACCTCGACGAGGACGGCTTCGTCTACCTCTACGACCGGGTGAAGGACATGGTCGTCACCGGTGGGGAGAACGTCTACCCGGCAGAGGTGGAGAACGCGCTCATGCGCCACCCCGAGGTCGCCGACGTCGCCGTGTTCGGGGTGCCGGACGAGATCTGGGGCGAGGCGGTGAAGGCTGCGGTCGTGCCGCGCGACCCCGCCAACCCGCCCGCGGCGGACGTGCTGATCGCCTTCACCCGCGAGCTCCTGGCGGGCTACAAGTGCCCGAGGTCGATCGACTACGCGACGACGCTCCCGCGCAACGCCTCGGGGAAGCTCCTGAAGCGCGAGCTGCGTGCGCCCTACTGGGAGGGGGCCGCCCGCCAGGTGGGCTGAGCACGAGCCCCATCGCCGGCTCCTGCGGCTCCGGGCCAGTAGGAGGCTCCGGTCGAATCGCGGACCGGCCGGTCTGGAACCTAGGTGGCCATCCGGAGGTTGCCGCGGGATGCCGCCGTCTGGGAAAGGGCGACGTAGGTCGCCTGCTCGAGGGCGACTGCGACGTCGCGGGGTGCGTCGGCGACCCGGTCGACGAGCGCCTTGGCCTGCCGGGCGGCCTCTCTCGGCAGCGCCGCGGCGGCGCGGGCGAGATCGCGCGTTCGCTCGCGGAGCTCACCTGGAGCGACCACCTCCGAGACGATCCCGAGCGCGAGGGCCTCGCTCGCGGGGAAGCGGTGGCGGAAGAGGAGCAGCTCCTTCGCCCTTGCGGTCCCTACGATGCGCGTGAGGCGGTAGGCGGCCCCGGCGGTGACGATCCCGTAGCCGACCTCGGGCAGATCGAAGACAGCGGTCTCGTCCGCGATGCGCAGGTCCGCGCCGAGGGCCATCTCGAGGCCGCCGCCGATGCAGTAGCCGGAGATCGAGGCGACGGTCGGCTGGGCAAGGGTGCCGAAGCACTCGTAGACACGGCCGGAGGCGGCCAGGTTCTCGAGGAGGTCATCGGCGCCGGCGTCCTCGAAGTCGTTGAGGTCGGCACCGGCCGAGAACGCCCTGCCGGACCCGGCGAGCACCACGCAGCCGGACTGTGCGACCTCCGGTCCCTCGAGCACCGCCAGCAGCCGCTCCTCCATGTGGCGGGAGAGGGCGTTCAGCTTGGCCGGCCGCTCGAGGGTGACGAAGGCGACCCCTTCTTCGAGGGTGACGGTGACGTCTCCCGCCCCGCCTCTTGCTGGTTGTTCCGGCATCTCAGCCCCTTCTCGCATAGTCCCGGCCACTCGGCCGGCTCACACTACGCCGTCCAGCCGGCCGGCCTCAGACGGCACCGGCCTCCCGCAGCCGTCGTATCTCCTCGTCTCCGAGGCCGAGCGAGGAGAGCACCTCGTCCGTGTGCTCGCCGAGGCGGGGCGGTGGGCGCCTCACGAGCGGCGAAGCGGCCGAGAGCTTGACGGGAGATCCGACGAGAGGGATGGGGCCGGCATCGGGGTGGTCCGCCGTGACCTTCATCGCGCGGGCGGCCGCCTGGGGATGCTCGAAGGCTGAGCGGTAGTCGAGCACGGGAGCCGCAGGCACGCCTGCGGCGTTCAGCCGCTCCGCCCACACAGCAGACGGCAGCCTCCCCGTCTCCGCCTCGATGAGGGCCACCAGCTCCTCGCGGTGGCGGAGGCGGGCGTCGTTGCTCGCGAAGCGGTCGTCGTCGGGCCACTCCGGATGGCCGAGCAGGCCCGCTACCGCCCCGAACTGGGTGTCCGAGAGCGCGGCCATCGTCACGTGGCCGTCGGATGTGGCGACGGCCTGGTACGGGGCGCTCATGCGGTGAGCCGAACCGTGCCGCCCGGGAGTCGAACCGCTCCACCACAGCTCGACGGCCTCCCAGAGGGAGAAACCGAGCCCCGCTTCGAACAAGCTCGTCTCCACCTTCTGCCCCTTTCCCGTCCGGGCGCGCTCTGTGAGAGCGGCGAGGATGCCGACGAGGCAGTAGAGGCCGGCGCCGACGTCGGTGACGGCGACTCCGGCCTTGACCGGCGGCCGATCCGGCTCGCCCGTCACGCTCATGATGCCGCTCATGGCCTGGGCCATGATGTCGTAGCCGCCCTGGGCCGCGAGTGGCCCGGTCGCCCCGTAGCCGGAGATCGACGCGTACACGAGGCCGGGGTTGAGGGTACGCAGGTGCTCGTAACCGATCCCGAAGCGCTCCGCCGTGCCGGGACGGAAGCTCTCGATGAGCACGTCGGAACGCTCGACGAGGCGCTCGAGCACGGCCACGGCCTCGGGGTGGTGCAAATCGAGGGTCATGGATCGCTTGTTCCTGTTGACGGCGAAGAAGCCCGCCGCCTGCCAGGTGTCGCCCGGCTGGCCCCTCGTCGAGTCGCCGACACCGGGCAGCTCGACCTTCACGACGTCGCAGCCGAGGTCGCCGAGCATCATGGCGCAGTACGGCCCGGCGAGTACCTGGCTCAGCTCGAGGACGCGGATGTGCGCGAGACCGGCCACGCCCTCACCAGGTGTCGTAGAGCGGGACCGGGTAGATGCGGCGACGCGGCGAGACGGCCGCGTCGCCGAGGGTGTCGCCCACGTTGTCGGAGTCGGGCGCCGGGCGCACCTGGAAGTAGCGGCTCAACCAGACGCGTAGCAGGTGGCGGCGGCGATCGGGCTCTTCGTAGTCCTCGAAGGCCGTGCGGGCGTGCCAGATCTGTCCGTCGCTCAGGTATTGGATGTCGCCTGGCCTGAAGTTCATGTCGAGGGCCATGCCGTCCCGGTTGGCGATCTCCTGCGCGACGGCGAACGCCTCGGCCAGCTCGGCGGACATGCGCGGCAGCTCGGGCACCTGCTGTTGGAACCGGAGGAGCGTGCCGGGGAGCCAGCGAGTGGTCAACCTGCCCTCGAAGTAGCTGAAGGCCCTGTACCAGTAGTAGGGCAACTGGCCCGCCGGCGCGTCGTTCTGCCAGTAGTAGTAGCAGGGCTCTTCGTGAAGCACCCGGAAGAGGTCGGGCCGCTCGGCCATGAGGACGTTGTGCACGGCGAGGGCGCTCACGATCCTGCTCGCACCGCCCTTCTTCGCCGCCCGGACGCAGTGGAGGCCGACGATGTCGACGCAGTCGTTGTGAAAGTCGAGCTCTACGTTCGAGGTGTAGCCGCGAAGGTTGACGTCGTGCACGGTGGTCTCGTCGCGCACGTCGCCGAGGATGTCGTTCTTCGTGCTCTGGGCGAGCGGGATGCCGAGATGGGTGGAGAGGCCGAAGTAGGCGAGACGCAACCCGGCGTGGTCGAGCTCGTCGACGGGAAAGCCGCGGACGAGCTTGAAGCCTCTCCCGAACTCGAGCTCACGACCGATCCGCTTCATGATCGGTCCGAGGCGCGGCAGCTCGAAGTTCCGCGGGGCGATCTCTGCGATGTCGAGGCCGCGGGCTCTCACGCGTGCGACGGCTTGGAGGACCTCGGCGATCTCGAGGCCGGAGAGCTCGTGCACCCAGTCCGTCTCGCCCGACTCGACGATCTCGCGACCGGTCCAGACCGCCGGCGACTCGAGCGGTCCGACTGCCATGTAGGAGATCGACGACATCACGTACCTCGCGCATCTCGGGCGCAGCCGGCGGCTTCGGACCTCCGAAGCGTACCCAAGCTGCGCCAGCGGGCACGTGTGCGGGCACAGCAGGCGGCGGCCGGGTCACCCTCCCGGGCGCGGCGGCCCTTGCCGGGCGGGTCGGAGCTCGGCTCTCGGCCGGCCGCGAACGTTGACCAGTACGCATATCTCGTGCATCATCTCTTGAGACGAGAAGTGCTCCTTTCGGGCCCTCGCATCCGCGATGCGGGTTCCGAGAGGGGACCCATCCGATGAGCTCGTACGCTCCTTTAGGCGGGGGCTCGGTGGAGGAGGGAGTGATGGTGAGCATCGGCGATGGCCGTTCGCAGCGCCGGTCGGCCCTCGGGAACCGCGTCCTTCCCGTCGTACTCTGCGTTCTCGGTCTGTTCACGGGTCTCGTGCTCGTCCAAGCGTCGCCGGCGGCGGCCGTAGCGCCGATCCCTGTTGGCGGCGCTCCGCTCGGAGCAGCCGTCGACGCGGTGACGGGCATGCTGTACGTCGCCAACGGCTCGGATGACACCGTCGCGGTGATCGACGGCGCGAGCAACACCGTCGTGGCAACGATCCCCTTGGCGGACCGGCCGACTGCGGTGGCAGTCGACGCCTCCACCGGCACCGTCTACGTGGCGGGCAGCGGCAACACCGTCTCGGTGATCGACGGCGCGACGGACAGGGTGACCCGCACGGTGGAGGTGGCGAGCCTGCCCGACGCCGTTGCCGTGGACGCCGCGACGGACACCGTCTACGTGGCGAACGCCGCCGGCAACAGCGTCTCGGTGCTCGACGGCCTCGACGACGTGGTGACCACCACGATCACGGTCCAGACCGAGCCCTCCGGCATCGCCGTCGACCCGGCGACCGACACCGTCTATGTGGCGAACCAGATGTCGAACACGGTGTCGGTGATCGACGGGAGGAGAGAAGCCGTGAGAGCGACGGTGGCGGTGGGAGTCTCACCGTGTGGCGTCGCCGTCGATCCTGCGACCTCCACCGCCTACGTCGCCGACGCCGGCGACGACAGCCTCACGGTCGTCGACCTCCGCACCGACACCGTCACCTCGACCGTGGCGGTCGGCCGCGAGCCTCGTGCCGTCGCCGTCGACCTGTCGACCGGCGCCGTCTACGTGGCGAACGCCGCCGGCGACTCCGTCTCGGTGCTCGACGGAGCGTCGAGGTCGGTCATCGCCACGTTGCCCGGTGAGGACAGACCCGCGTCGCTCGTCGCCGACCCGGTGACCGACGTCGTCTATGTGACCGACTCGGTCGGTCATTGCGTATCGGTCATCGACGGGACGACGGGCACCGTACTGCGCACGCTGAGCGCCGGAACCGGACCGGACGCCGTCGCCGTCGACCCGTCGACCGACACGGTGTATGTGGCCGACTCAGCCGAGAACGCCGTCTCGGTGCTCGACGGAGCGACGAACGCCGTGACGGCGACCGTGCCTGTGGGACTCTCGCCCGAGGGCATCGCCGTCGACCCGCTGACCGACACCGTCTACGTGGCCGACAGCATGGCCGACACGATCTCGCTCGTCGGCGGCGCCACCGACACGGTGACCGAGACGCTGAGGGTCGGCGCCGATCCGGTGGCCGTCGCCGTCGACCCGGCGACCGACACCGTCTACGTGGCGAACTACCTCGGCGGGACCGTCGCGGTGATCGACGGGCGGACGGGGGCCGAGACGGGGGCAGTCGCGGTCGGAGCCACTCCTCAAGCCATCGCCGTCGACCCGGCGACCGACATCGTCTACGTGACGCACTTCGCCGACAACACGGTCTCGGTGATCGACGGGGCGACGAGCAGGCTGATCGGCACGCTGAGCGTCGGAGCCGACCCGAAGGCGCTCGCCGTCGATCCGGCGACCGACACGGTGTACGTGGCGAACGCCAGCAACGACACCATCTCGGTGATCGACGGGGCGACCTACACCGTGACGGCCACCATCGCCGTCGGAGCCGGGCCGGACGCCGTCGCGCTCGACCCGTCGACCGGCACCGTCTACGTGGGGAACGCCGGCGGCCACAGCGTCTCTCTCATCGACGGGGCGACCGGCGCGGTCACCGAGACGCTCCACCTCGAGGCGAGCCCTGCGGCGATCGGGGCGAGCGAGGTCTCCCACATGGCCTATGTGGCGAACGAGCTCGCAGGCTCCGTCTCTGTGATCGACGGCCGGAAGGCGCCGGCTCGACCGAGGCTGACGTCGTCATCGGCGGGAGACGGCACTCTGTCGCTCGGCTGGTCTCCTCCTGTCTCGGACGGAGGAAGCCCGCTCACCTCCTATGTCGTGGCGGCGGTGCCTCGCAGCGGCGGGGGCGCGGCAAGGGTCGTCACTCTTGCTCCGCGTGAGCGGAGCGACACGCTCACCGGCCTTTTGGACGGGAGCAGCTACACGATCACCGTGACGGCGAGGAGCTCGATCGGGACCGGGAGCCCTTCGCGCCCGCTCCAGATGACGCCGGTCGCGGCACCAGAGGCACCCGGACGTGTGTACACGAAGGCGGGAAACCACGAGGCGAAGGTCTTCTTCGTCGCTCCGCCTGACAACGGCGCCGCCATCAGTTCCTACAGGATCACGGCTTACCTCGGGTCGAGGGAGAAGACCTCTGTCACCCTCGACTGCCCGTGCCCGCACTGGGTCACCGCGACCGTGGGACGCCTCACCGACGGCAGCACCTACGACTTCGTCGTGACGGCACGCAACCGCGTCGGCACCTCGGCCGGCTCGCCACCGTCCCGCCCCACCACTCCGCGGCGGTTCGAGTCGGTGACGAGGCTCCGCCTTGTGCTCGCGAAGATCTCCTACGGCGACGAGACGGCAGAGCGCGTCATGTTGGCCGTGTCACCCGGGCGGCGGCCCATGCCGACCGGGAGGATCCTCGTGAAGGCAGGACCTTTCGCCCTCTGCCGAGTGGTGCTGAGCCACGGCTTCGGCAGCTGCACGATCGCCTGCCCGGTGAGGCTCCGTCCGGGAGCCTACGAGATGCGCGCCTTCTACTCCGGGGGCGCCGACTACAAGCCGTCGGCTTCGGGTCGGGCGCGGCTCCGAGTGAGCGGTGCCTCACGGGCGGGTCGATGGCGAGAGGGCGCGGCTCTCCCCGGAGGCCCGTTCGCAAAGGGGCGGCCGAGCCGCTCCTTTCTCGGTCGAGGTCCGGGCGAGAAGGCGTAGACCGCCCGTCCCGCTCCTCGTAGTCTCGGCACCGTGACAGGCGCCGATGCGGAGGACCGCGTGAGGGCCATCTGCCTCGCCCTTCCCGCCGTGACCGAGCGGCTCAGCCATGGAGCGCCCGGCTTCTTCGTCGGCAAGCAGTTCGTGATGCTCTGGCCGGACGGCCATCACGCGCGTCCTTTTCCTCACCTGTGGTGCGCCGCAGCACCGGGAGCCCAGCAGTCGTTCGTCGAGACGGCGCCGGACCGCTTCTTCCGGCCGCCCTACGTCGGCGCCCGGGGGTGGGTCAGCCTCCGGCTCGACGGCGCGGTCGACTGGGCGGAGGTGGAGATGCTCTGCGAGGACGCCTGCGTGGTCACTACCGCACGATCGCTCCGGCGAGGCTCGTCGCGCGCCTGCTCGGCGCACAAGGTTGAGGCAGCGAGCGAGGACCCTGCGAGTGCCGGTGCCACGGCCGGCTCGTCACTCACGGGGGCGATTCGGCGATCCTTCCCTGCGCGCATTCCGGGAGCCCGGCAGGTAGGTCACCCATCGCCATCCATCTGCGGCCGCATCCCGCGCCACGGGCAGCCACTCGCCGGCGCTCGCCCGAGCGGGCTCTCTCTTCAGCCTGCGGCTGTGGGCGTGGGCTGGCGCGCGTCGGTGATGGCGTCCTCGAGGATGTGGGAGAGATTCCTCGTCGGCGCCCAGCCGATCAGCTGGTTGATCTTCGTCGTGTCTGGCAGACGGCGCTCCATGTCCTCGAAGCCGGCGCTGTAGGCCTCCTCGTAGGGGACGAGGCGAATGGTCGAGGACGAGCCGGTCGCGGCGATCACTCGCTCGGCCAGTTCCCGGATCGAGATCTCCTCCGTCGACCCGATGTTGAAGACTTCGCCTATCGCCCGGTCGTCGTCGAGGAGCGAGCGAAGGGCAGGCACGACGTCGAGGACATGGCAGAAGCAGCGTGTCTGGTTGCCCGAGCCGTAGACGGTCAGGGCGTCACCGGCCAGGGCTTGCCTCACCAAGCGGGGGATGACCATCCCGTATGCCGGGCTCTGGCGGGGTCCGACGGTGTTGAACAGCCGGACGACGACGGTGGGAAGGCCCCGTTCGCGGTTGTAGGCGAGGGCAAGCACCTCGTCCACTGCCTTGGCGGTCGCGTACGCCCAGCGGCTCACAGTCGGTGGCCCGACGATGCGATCCGAGAGCTCCGAGAGGGGGCCGTGTCCGTTCTTGCCGTATATCTCGGATGAGCTCGCCACGAGCAGCTTGCGCTTGTAGCGATGCGCCGCCGTGATGACGTTCTCGGTACCGCGGATGTTGGTGATGAACGAGCGCAGCGGCTGCTCAACGACCAGCCGGACGCCGACCACCGCCGCCAGGTGGACGACGACGTCGCACTCATGGACGAGCTCGTCGACGACCAGTTCGTCGAGCACGGAGCCTTGGACGAAGCGCAGCTCCGGGTGGTCTTGCACTGATCCGAGGTTGGCGAGCTGCCCGGTCGAGAGGGCGTCCAGCACCACCACCTCGTGTCCTTCGGAGAGCAAGAGCTCGGTCAGATGCGAACCGATGAAGCCTGCGCCACCGGTTATCAGGAATCGCCCCCCCGCTCCCACCAGAGCCATGCTAGGTGCAGGGCGTGCGCCGGGTCCATGGTTGCATCAAGATGCGGCCCAGCCGAGGCTCGCCAAGGGCCCGATGGCGGCGGCGAGGCGTGTGACGAGAGAGTCCAACTCCGAGGCGGTCCGTTCGTAGTACTCGGGCGGGAGGCCGATCGGGTCGGCGACGTCATCTTCGTTGTCATCCCCGAGGAGCTCGGAGTACTCACGCTGCTGAGCCAGGTTCTCCAGCCAGGGCGCGAAGGTGCCGCCAGGTGCTCCCTCGCCTGCGCCATCCGTACGCCTCACCAACTCCTTCAGCGTGAAGGTGCGAGCCCAGCAGGAAGGCTCGAGGACGACGCAGTGACGGACGTGCTCGCGTGCCATGGCGAGGACGAGATCCGCTTCCAAGAGGTCGTCTCTGCTCATTCGCCGGCTCCGGTGCAAGCTGAGGTCGATGCCGAACGAGCCGATGGCCTTGACGACCTCTGGTGGCGGTTCGCGGCCTTCTACGGCCGCGACGCCGGCGCTCAGCACGGACCAGGTGCCGGCTGGCAACTGACTTCTCAGCAGAGCTGCTGCCATGGGGGAGCGGCACAAGTTGGCCGTGCAGACGACGAGGATCCGTGGCATCGCGTAGAGGCTCTAGAGCGCTATGTCCTTTCGGGAGGGCGGCTCGGAGGCGAGGCGAGAGCGAAGCTCAGCCACCTCGTCCCTCAGTAACGCGATCGCCTCGGACTGCTGCTCGATGAGCCGGGCGAGGAGGTCGAGATCGGCCGGGAGCCGCCGGCCGTTCACTCGCACCGGAACAGCCTTCTTCCCATTAGTCGAGATGGGATCAGGATTGCCTACGACCAACTGAGCACCGCTCTTCGAGGGTGCCCAACGGGTGAGCGGTGTCTCGGCCCCTGCCGCCCAGACCTGGGCGCAGCCGCGGAAGCGTCCCGTGCACACGGCTGCACACGACGGGCACACGCAGCGGTCGGACTCTGCCGCCATCGCATGGCCGCAACCCTCGACTATCTGTGTGCCGAACTCGCGACACGATCCCACGGCTGCGAATCCTAACGAAGCGAGACCGGGGTCGGCGGCTAGCGCTAGCTCGGCACCGAACCCGCCGGCTGGTCTTTCTGACGGGACCTGCCGGGATAGGGCTCGTAGGGGTATCTGTAGTGGTAGCCGTGATAGCGATAGCCATAGCCGTGCTGAGGTGTCGATGCGTTGATCACGGCACCGACGACCGGGGCGGAGACCTGGCCGAGCACCTCGAGGCTGTGGGCGAGGTCTTTCCCCGTGGTCTGGCCTGCTGCGACGAGAAGGATGGTGGCGTCCACCCGGGGGGCGAGCGCGACCGCGTCCGTCACAGGGAGGACCGGGGGAGAGTCGATGAGCACGAGGTCGGCGATCTCGCCCAAGCTGGCGAGGATCTCGCCCGTCCGCTGGCTCGAGAGGAGCTCGGACGGATTCGAGATGTGCCGTCCGGCGGGCAGGACGCGAAGCTCC
>JAJYVX010000085.1 GCA_021791795.1 Actinomycetes bacterium
AGAGGCCGTCGGAGCCGAGGGCCCAGGCGTTCGTGTCGTCGGCCAGGCCGAGCGCCAGGGTCTCGTCGAGCCGGCTGCGCAGCTCCGGGTCGGTCACGGGGGCGAGAACCTCGACGCGGCGGTCGAGGTTCCGTTCCATGAGGTCGGCAGAGCCGATGTGGTGGCTCACGCAGCCGGGCGGTCCGTCCGGGTCGCCGAAGCGATAGATGCGCGAGTGCTCGAGGAACCTTCCGACGATCGAGCGGACGGTGATGTTCTCCGACAGCCCCTTCAGACCGGGACGAAGGGCGCACAGACCGCGCACCAGAAGCTTCACGTCGACGCCGGCGGCGGACGCGCTGTAGAGAGCGTCGATCACCTCGGGGTCGGTCAGCCCGTTCACCTTTATGGTGATGCGCCCCTCCGGGCCCTTGCGCGTCTGCGCCTCGATCTCCTCGAGCACCCACTCGCGGATCCCTCCGGGCGACACGAGGATCTGACGGAACGCCTCGTGCTGGCCGTACCCCGTGATGAAGTTGAACAGGTCCGTCAGGTCCGCCCCGAAGTCGGGCGACACCGTGAAGAGACCCATGTCCTCGTAGACGCGGGCGGTCTCGGAGTTGTAGTTCCCCGTGCCGATGTGGCAGTAGAGGCGCAGCCCGTCCTCCTCCCGCCGCACCACGAGCGCCGTCTTCGAGTGTGTCTTCAGCCCGACCAGCCCGTACACGACATGGACGCCGGCCCGCTCGAGCAGCCTCGCCCACTCGATGTTCGCCTGCTCGTCGAAGCGGGCCTTCACCTCTACGAGCGCAGCGACCTGCTTGCCCCTCTCGGCCGCCCTCACGAGCGCGGAGACGATCGCCGTGTCGTCGGAGGTCCGGTAGAGCGTCTGTTTGATGGCAAGGACGTGCGGGTCGTCGGCCGCCTGGGTGATGAACGCCTCAACCGACGAGGTGAACGAGTCGTAAGGGTGGTGCACGAAGAGGTCCCGCTCCCGGATGGTGGCGAAGACGTCGACGGGTCCGTCGGTCGCCGTCGCGAGCCGAGGCGGCGTCATGGAGACCCACGGAGGGTCGTGCAGGTCCGGCCTGTCGAGGCTATGGAAAGTGAACAGGCCGCTCAGGTCGAGTGGGGCGCTCGAGACGTAGACGTCCTCCTCGTGGAGCTCGAGCTCCTCGCGCAGCAGGTCGCGCACGTCGGCCGGCATGGAGGCGCCGACCTCGACGCGCACGGCCCGGCCGAAGCGGCGCCGGCGAAGCTCGATCTCGACGGCGGCGAGGAGGTCGTCGGCCTCACCCTCCTCGAGGGTCATGTCGGCGTTCCTCGTGACGCGGAACTCGTAGTGGCCGTCGATGGTCACGTGCGGGAAGAGAGTGGCGAGGTTCGCACCTATGACAGACTCCAAGGCGACGAAGCGCGCACACGCGCCATCGGGCTCGATCCTCACGAACCTCGGAAGCAGCGGCGGCACCTTCACCCGGGCGAAACGACGCTCCCCCGTCACAGGCCTCTCCACGAGAACGCCGAGATTCAAAGAGAGGTTCGAGATGTAGGGGAACGGGTGGCCGGTGTCCACCGCGAGAGGTGTGAGGACCGGGTAGATCTCCCTCTCGAACACCGCGAGCAGCTGCGCCTTCTCATTTTCGCCGAGCGCCTCCCATGCGCACAGCTCGATGCCACCCTCGGCGAGGCCGGGGACGATCACCTCGTGGAAGATGGAGTCCTGCCTCGCGATGAGGCTGCGGCACCGCTTGGTGATCGCCGCGAGCTGTTGGGTCGGCGTCAGGCCGTCCGACGACTTCTTGCGCAGGCCGGCGGCCACCTGGTTCTTCAGGCCCGCGACCCGTACCTGGAAGAACTCGTCGATGCCGATCGAGAAGATCGCGAGGAACTTCGCCCGCTCGAGAAGCGGGACGAGCTCGTCGCTCGCCAGGTCGAGGAGGCGATCGGCGAATTCGCACCACGACAGCTCACGGTTGAGGAAGCGCTGAGGGCTGTCCCGCGCCACTTCCTCGCGCCGGACCTCCGGAGCTCCGGCTGCGACGTCGCCCCGGATGACGCCGGTCTCCATAGGGTGAGACGCTACCTTGAAGCGGTGGCAATCCTGGCGATGGAGCCGAAGTCGAAGCCACGGCGCAGGAGCGAGCTCGGCCTCTTGCTCGTCGGCTCGGTGGTCGTCATCGCCGCCTTCATCCTCGAGTCGCTGGCCACGCTCGACAGGTGGCCACCGCACCTGCTGCCTTTCGTGGGCACGACGATCGGCCTTTGCATCTTCTTCAACGTGGTGAACCGTCGTCTCGTGCCCAATGCGGACCCCGTGATCGTGCCGGTCGTCCTGCTCTTGAACGGGCTCGGGTGGGTAATGTTGAGCCGCCTCGCTCCATACGTCGGAGCGAACCACCTTGCCGGCTACCAGTCCCTCTGGACAGTGCTCGGAGCCCTCGGCTATCTCTTCACCCTCCTCGTCGTGCGGCGCTCGCGCGATCTCGAGCGGTACCGGTACCTCACGCTCCTGTTTGCGATCCTGCTGCTCGTCACGCCGCTCGTCCCCCACCTCGGCGACAACATCGCCAACTCCAACGGGGCGAAGCTCTGGGTGAAGCTCGGCCCGATCACCTTCCAGCCGGTCGAGCTGTCGAAGATCCTGCTCGTCGTCTTCTTCGCCTCCTACTTCGTCGAGAAGCAAGAGCTCCTCTCGATGGCGACGAAGCGGGTCGGCAACCGACTCGTGCCCGACCTCCGCCCCTTCGGGCCGATCGCGCTGGCGGGCGCGTGCTCGATCGCGATCATCCTGGTCGAGCGGGACATCGGTTTCTCGGTGCTGCTCTTCTTCATGTTCCTCAGCCTCATCTGGGTGACGACAGGGCGCTGGACCTACCTCGTCATCGGGATCGTCGCGTTCGTCGCCGGCACCTACGTGGCCGCGCAGGTCCTCCATCAGCTCAACCAGCGCATCGAGATCTGGATCGACCCCTGGAAGTACGCGTCCGGCATCGGCTACCAACCGATCATCGGTGAGCTCAGCCTCGCCAAGGGCGGGCTGAGCGGCACCGGCCTCGGGCTTGGCACTCCGCAGTACATCCCCGTCGCCATCAGCGACTTCATCTTCGCCGCGTTCGGCGAGGAGATGGGCCTCATCGGCGCCGCGGCGATCATCGTCGGCTTCATGCTGGTCGTCGGCGCCGGCATCAGGGCGTCGCTCAGGGCCAAGTCCGAGTTCTCGAAGCTGTGCGCGCTCGGCCTCACCGCCATCCTGGGCTTCCAGGCCTTCTTCATCATGGGAGGGGTCGCTCGGCTGGTGCCCCTCACCGGCGTGACACTGCCGTTCGTCTCGTACGGCGGCTCGTCGCTCGTGGCGAACTACCTGCTCATCGCCGTCCTCATGCGCATCTCGGACGAGGGGTCGCAGCCGATCGCGGCCTACAGCAACCCGCTCCCGGTCACGGCTGTGCTCGCCCGCGTCTGACGGCAGCGCCGCCCCGCCTCCGCGGCGCCGGATGGCGCGCCATCCGACCGTCCGCCGCGCCGTCCGGCGCGCAATCCTGAAGAGATAGCGCACGAGACAGGCGGTATCGCTGCAGGCTTTGTCCGGCTGAGGTCGCCAGCCCCGTAGCCGGACGCAAGCCTCGGAGCGAAAGGGCACCGGGCCGGCCGACCCCGGAGCAATGGCGCGACTCGATGGTTGCGAGCGATCCCGCTCCGACCTGCAAACAGGAGAAGGTCGCTCGCCGCTCGCGGCGAGCGACGAATGTCAGTTCTGGCCTGCGGCCTCGCCGCCTACGGCGTCGAGCACGGCCGGGGAGGCCACGATCGGAACCGGGAGCGGTTGGCGCAGCGCCAGGGCGATCGCGTCGGACGGCCTGCAGTCGATCGTCCGGCTGCCGGTCGGCCCGGACACCACGATCTCCGCCCGGAACGTGCGGCCTTCGACCGCCGTCACCCTCACCACGTCGAGGTTGAGCGAGAACGACTCGAGCAGCTTGCTCATGAGCTCGTGCGTGAGCGGGCGCGGTGTCCTCATCTGCCGGGCGGCGTAGCCGATGGCCACGCCCTCGGCGCCCCCGATCGGTATGCGGATCTCGCGGTACGGCGAGTCGGCCTCCTGGAGCACGACGACCGGGTGGGTCGACGGGAGCACGAGCACCACGTCGACGAAGAGCATGCGGAACATCGGCTCGGGCTGATAGCTCTCGTAGCCTGGCTGCTCGTAGTCGGTCGTGACGTACTGGACGGGCTCCCCCGCAACCGGCTCGTCGGGGCTCACGGCCGGGAAGACCGTCACGGGCTGCTCGTAGGCCGGCGCGGTCTCGTCGCCGCCGTAGGCCGGCTCGTCGGGGCTCACGGCCGGGAAGACCGTCACGGGTTGCTCGTAGGCCGGCGCAGACTCGTCAGCCCCGTCGACGGCAGGGTCACCGTCGGGCGGCTCCGCCCCGTGGTCCATCTCGCCGATCGGCACGGGCTCGCTCATCGCCGCCCGAACCTTCGCATCTCGACGTTGAGCACGAGCCCCACCGTGGCGAAGAACGCGAACGCCGCCGATCCCCCATAGCTGATGAAGGGGAGCGGGATCCCGGTCACGGGCATGAGGCCGATGGTCATGCCGATGTTCTCGAAGACCGAGAACCCGATGAACGCAAGGGCGCCGGCGCACACCATCCGGCCGAAGTTGTCACGGGCGCTCTGCGCGGCTCGCAGGGTCCGGAAGGCGACGATGCCGAAAAGGCCTATCACGACGGCCGAGCCGAGAAAACCGAGCTGCTCGCCGACGGCCGAGAAGATGAAGTCGTTCTGCTGGTTGGGGACGAAGAGCCCGTTCGTCGAGGAGCCAGCGCCGAGCCCGGTCCCCGACATGCCGCCCGATGCGATGGCGATCTTCGCCTGTGAGGTGTCGTAGTTGTAGCTGGAGAGCCCCGAGTTCGGGTGGAGGAAGCCGGTCAAACGCTGCATCTGGTAGGGCTTCAGCAGATGCGCCTGCAGTGCCAGCACAACCACGGTCACGACCGACACGAGCAGGAGCAGCAGGTACCGGAGCCGCACGCCGGCGGCGACGAGCATTATGGAGAGCGACACGCCGAGAAGGATGGCCGTCCCAAGATCGGGCTGCACGAAGACGAGCCCCATCGGCACGCCGGCGATGATCAGTATCGCCACCATCTCGCGGAACTCGAGCACCCCTTTGCGGCGACTGCAGTACGTGGCAACTGCGATGATGACGCCTATGGGGGCGAACTCGGAGGGCTGCAACTGCAGGGGGCCGAAGTGGTACCAACGCTGCGAGCCGTAGACGTGCGTCCCGATCACGAACACGCCGACAAGGCTGCATACGACGAGGCCGTAGATGTAGTAGCCCCACTGCTGGTAGAGGTGGTAGTCGAAGAGAGCCACGAGCACCATGAGGGCGACCCCGAGGAAGACCCAGATGACCTGGCGCTCCATGTAGTAGTGGGGGCTGATGCCCGCCTGCGCGAGTTGGGCGCGGGTGGCCGTGTACACCATGACGATCCCCATCAGCGCGAGCGCGAGCGCGCTCGCGAGGAGAGCGAAGTCGACGTGCCGGAGCGTCTGGATGACGTAGTTGCGCTCCTGCCGTCCCGACACGGCCTCGCGACCCGAGAATGCCGTGGCCACAATGGGCAAGGATAACGGCGATGCTGAGCGCGCTCCCGGCAGCTTCGACGGCACAGAACGCCTCGGGCTATCTCTACGAGCTGTTGCGGGCGCTTGGCGTGAGCGTCAGCGTCGCAAGACATGTCCAGGACCTGCTCCTGCGCCCCCTCACCATCCTCGTCATCCTGCTCCTCGCCGCGCTTGCCGCCCACCTCGGCTCTTCGATCATCAGGCGATCGCTCCGCTCCCTACGGGCACGTGCAACGGCGAAGGCCGAGGACCGGGCCGAGGAGGAGGCTCAGGCGGGGCACCCGACCCGCTTCGGCACGGTCCTCGGGCGCATAGACATGTTCGGGCGCATCGCCGCCAACCTCTGGCGAGTGGTCGTGTGGGTGGTCGCCGTCCTCTCGATCATCGGGGTGCTCGGGATCAACCTCGCACCGTTCGTCGCCGGGGCGACGGTCCTCGGCGCCACGATCGGTTTCGGCGCCCAGAGCCTCGTGAAGGACTACCTCTCCGGCTTCCTTCTCCTCGCCGAGGACCAGTACAGGATCGGGGACGACGTGGTCACGACGTCGGCCACGGGCGTCGTCGAGGAGATGACGCTGCGGGTCACCCGCCTGAGAGGGGACGACGGCACCACCTGGCACGTCCCGAACGGCGACATCCGCACGCTCGGCAACACGTCGAGACGCTCGGCTTCGTTGTACGTGGACGTGCTCGTGCCCCTCGCGGCACCGATCGACCGGACGCTGCAGCTCATCGAAGAGGCCGCGACCGAGGCGGTCGAGCCGCCGGAGATCGCCGCGAGCTGCCTCGCCCCGCCACGCGTGCTCGGCGTCGAGGACCTCACAACCGACGGCCTCACGGTGCGCATAGCCCTCAGCACGAAGCCCGGCACGGGCGCTCCCATCGCGCGAGCGGTGCGAGCCGCCGTCGTGAGCCGCCTGGTGCAAGAACGGGTGCTCGGCGCCTAGAGGGGCTCCTCAGGTCGTGGGCACGTCCGAGACGGCCGCCCACATCACGTCGAGATGCGGGTCGGCACCGGTGAAGAGGCGGACCTGGCGGGCCGCCTGGTGCACGAGGACGCCGAGGCCGTTTCGGGTTCTGGCTCCGTTTTGCCCGGCAAGGCTGAGGAGAACGCTGGCCGAGGGCCTGTAGGAGAGGTCGACGACCAGCTGGCCCGAGCCGAAGCGCGCGGGGTCGACGGGCCACTCGGACTCGGCCGACGTCGCGTGGACGACGAGGTCGCAGGCGTCGAGCTCTTCAGGCCGGGCCACCCGGACCCGTCCCGGTGCGAGGGCCGCGGCGCGGAAGGCCCGCGACGGGGTGCGGTTCACGACGAGCACCTCGGCCGCGCCGGCGTCTGCGAGCGCAAGCACGACCGCCCGCCCGGCGCCGCCCGCTCCGAGGACGCCGCAACGCCGCCCTTCCGCAGCAAAACCCCCCCACTCCCTCAAATCGTCCATCAACCCCTCACCATCTGTGCTCTCGGCGAGGATGCCCCGCGCGTCGAAGACGAGCGTGTTGGCGGCACCGAGCCGCCTCACGGCCGAGGAGCGCCTCGTTGCCGCCGCCGCAGCCGCGTCCTTGTGGGGCGTCGTGACCGACAGCCCGCGCAGGCCGAGCGCGGCGGCACCCTCGACCGCAGCGACGAAGCGCTCCTCGGGCACGTCGAATGCCAGGTAGCTCCATTCGAGGCCGAGCGCCCTGTAGGCCGCCAGGTGCAGTCTCGGGGAGAGGCTGTGCGAGACAGGATGGCCGACGAGCCCGACGAGCGCCGCACCTGTGGAGGGGTCAGCCACGGCCGGCCTCGCGGTCGAGGTACGCCTGGAGGAGGATGGCCGCCGCCTCGGCGTCGATGGGCCCACGCCGCCGTGCGCCGCCCCGCTCCCGCCGCCGCCTCGACGCCTCGACCGTCGTCAGTCGCTCGTCGAACGCGACGACCGGCAGGGGAAGCCCCTCGCGCAACGCCTCTATCTCCTCCTCCGCCGCCCATGCCGCCGGTCCCGTGCGGCCGGACATGGAGAGCGGGAGCCCGACGACCACGACAGCGGCGCCGAGCTCCTCGGCCATCGCCGCGAGCCGGCGGAGGTCGAGCTCCGGGTCGCCCGAGCGCTCGATGACGTCGACGGGAGAGGCGATGATCCCTCTCGAGTCGCTCGTCGCCACGCCGATCCGGCGGGCACCGAGGTCAAGACCCATGGCGCGCATCGGCCGGGCCGGGCTCAGGGCCTGCCGAGCAGTTGGCGGAGCGAGGCGAGCGCCCTGTCGATCCCGGACACGTCTCTCCCACCCGCAGTGGCGAGCTCGGGTGAGCCGCCCCCGCCTCCGCCGACGAGCCGCGCCGCCTCGGCGGCGACGGCCCGCGCATCGACGCCCGCGTCCTTCGATGCGGCGACGACGATGGCGACACGGCCCTCGCCGGGGCTCCCCACGACTCCGACGGCGTCCACGCCCGGCCTGTTCCGCACGGAGAGCGCCAGCTCGCGGAGGTCGTCCGGCTCGAGGCCGTCGCGCCTCGCGACGGCGATGCCACCCCCGCCCTCGGCCGCGGCGGCAAGCGCGGCGGCGTCGGCCTGCAGGTTGGCCCGGCGGACCTCCTTCAGCTCGTCCTCGAGCCTGCGCGCCCTCGCGCTGATCCGGCTCACCGCCGCGGGGACCTCGGCGACCGGCGCGTTCAGCGCCTCGGCGAGGGTCTCGAGCGTCCTGTCGACGGCCCGCAGCCGCTCGAGCGTCGCGGTGCCCGTCGTGGCCTCGATACGCCGGGTGTTCGCTCCGATGGACCCCTCCGAGACGATGCCGAGCGGCCCGATCATCCCGAGGGCCCGCACGTGGGTGCCGCCGCAGAGCTCGACGGACTCGTGACCGGCGTGGACCACCCGCACCTGCTCGCCGTACTTCTCGCCGAAGAACGCGATGGCGCCCTCGGCCTCCGCCTCGGTCTTCGACATCTCCTTCGTGTCGACCGGGCCGTCGGCGAGCACCGCGCTGTTCACGAGATCCTCGACTCGCTCGATCTCCGCCCTCGTGAGCGGGCCGAAGTGGCTGAAGTCGAAGCGGAGGCGGTCGGGGGCGACGAGCGATCCCTGCTGGCGCACGTGGTCGCCGAGCACGCGGCGAAGGGCGGAGTGCAAGAGGTGGGTTCCCGTGTGGTTGCGCCGGATCGCCTCTCTGCGCTCGGCGTCGATCTCCGCCCGGGCGTCCTGGCCCGGCTCTATCGTGCCGTCAGCCAGGTAGCCGAAGTGCCGGGTGAGCCCGTCCGCGACAGCCGTCGTGTCGATCACGCGGAAGCGCCCGGTCGCGGTCGTGACCGTGCCGGTGTCCCCCACCTGCCCTCCTCCCTCGGCATAGAAGGCCGTGCGGTCCAAGAAGACCTCGAGCGGTTCGCATCCCTCGGGGATGCCCTCCCCGTCGACGTTGGTGAAGTCCGCTTCGGTCGCGCTCGGCACGACGGCGAGCACCTTCGCGTCGGCTGTCGCGTCGGTGTAGCCGAGGAACTCGGTCGCGCCATGCTCGGCCCACAGCTGCCGCCAGAGCGCCGCCGCCTCCTCGGGCGTCTTCTTGCGGGAGCGGGAGGCGTCCCGCGCACGGCGTCGCTGCTCGGCCATCTCCTCTTCGAAGCCGGCCTCGTCGACCGCGAAGCCCCGCTCCTCGGCGATCTCCTTCGTCAGCTCGATCGGGAGCCCATAGGTGTCGTGCAGGCGGAACGCGAGCGGTCCGGCCACCACCTTCCCGCCCTCTCCCAGAGCTTCCTCGAGGAGGGACGTGCCCTGGCGGAGCGTGCGCAGGAACGCCTCTTCCTCGTGGAGGACGACGCGCTTGATCCGCTCGGAGTCCCGCCCGAGGTTCGGGTAGGCGACCCCCATCGTCGTCACGACGGAGTCGACCAGCTCGGGCGTGAGGGGGTCGCGCCGGCCGAGCTGGTGGGCGCGGAGCACGGCTCGGCGGATGAGGCGCCGCAGGACGTAGCCCCGGCCCTCGTTCGAGGGGAACACGCCGTCGGCGACGGCGAAGGTGAATGCCCGCGAGTGGTCGCCGATGACGCGCAGCGCCGTCTCGTGGCGCGGATCGGCCTCGCGCCGTGTGCCGGTCAGCTCCGCCGCCCGCTCGACGATCGGGGCGACGCAGTCGATCGCCTGCACGTGGTCGACACCCTGCAGCGTGACGAGGAGGCGGTCGAGCCCGGCTCCGGTGTCGATGTTCCGCTTGGGAAGCGGCGTGAGAGAGCCGTCGGCACCCCGGTCGAACTGGGTGAAGACGAGGTTCCACAGCTCGGTGTACCGGTCCGAGTCGTCGATCGCCGGCCCCCCGCCCGGCCCGTACTCCTCGCCGCGGTCGAGGAAGATCTCCGAGCTGGGTCCGCAGGGGCCCGTCTCGCCCATCTTCCAGAAGTTGTCCTCGTCGAGCCGCTGGATGCGGTCGGGCTGCACGGCCGTCGACGAGCGCCAGATCTCCTCGGCCTCATCGTCGCTCACGTGGACCGTGACCCAGAGCTGGTCCGGGTCGAAGCCGAGCACCTCCGTCACGAATTCCCATCCCCACGGGATGGCTTTCTCTTTGAAGTAGTCGCCGAAGGAGAAGTTGCCGAGCATCTCGAAGAAGGTGCAGTGCCGCGGCGTCCGGCCGACGTTCTCGATGTCGTTCGTACGCAAGCACGGCTGGATCGTCGTCGCCCGCGGGCTCGCCGGTGTGCCCTCGCCGAGGAAGTACGCCTTGAACTGGATCATGCCGGCGATGGTGAACATGACGGTCGGGTCGTTCGGCACGAGGCTCGCGGGGGGGAGGGCGGCGTGGCCGCGCGCGACGAAGAACTCCGTGAAAGCCCTGCGCAACCGTTCGGCCTCCATCACCTCTCGCTCTCCTCCGAGCCCGCGGCGCCGGGGACTCCGGGGTCCCTCGTGCCGCCCGGCGCCGCGCCGCGACGGTCCCGCCAGGCGGCCACGAGCTTCGGCTCGGCGCCGTGGCTCGACGGCTCGTAGTAGCGACGGTGGGCGAGCTCCTCCGGCAGGTACTGCTGCTCCCGCCACCCTCGCGGGTCCTCGTGAGGATACTCGTAGCCGATGCCGCTCCCTACAGCGCTCGCCCCGTAGTAGTTGGACGACCTCAGATGGGCCGGCACCGGGGCGAACGGCCCCTTTCTCACATCCTCCTCTGCGTCCCAGATTGCCCTCGCGCTCGTGTTCGACTTCGGCGCGAGCGAGAGGTGGATGACGGCCTGCGACAGGCTGAGGGACGCCTCCGGCAGCCCGACGAGCTCGACGGCCTGGGCCGCCGCCGTCGCCACGACGAGCGACATCGGGTCGGCCATGCCGACGTCCTCGCTCGCGAGGATGACCATCCGCCGGGCGATGAAGCGGGGATCTTCTCCCACCTCGAGCAGGCGGGCGAGCCAGTAGACGCCGGCGTCGGGGTCGGAGCCGCGGACGCTCTTTATGAGCGCAGAGACGAGGTTGTAGTGGTCCTCCCGGCCGTGGCGGAAGGCCCGCATCGACCGGGCCTGTTCGACGAGGTCGGTCGTGATCCGGCCGGTCGTGCTGCCGCCGGCCGTGCCGGCCGCGCCGCTCGTTCCGGTCGTGCTGCCGCCGGCGGCTTGCGGCGCCCTCCTCGCGAGCGCCGCCGCCACCTCGGTCACCGTGAGGGCGACCCGGGCGTCGCCCGAGGCGAGGTCGACGATGAGGTCGAGCGCCTCGTCGTCCGCCTCGACCGCCTCGGCCCCGAGTCCCCGCCGCACGACGGCGCGGATCTCCCCGTCGGTGAGCGGCTCGAAGCGCCAGAGCGTCGAACGGCTGAGGAGCGGGGTGTTGAGGGCGAAGAAGGGGTTCTCCGTCGTCGCGCCGACGAGCACGACCACGCCCTCTTCCACCCCGTGCAGGAGGGTGTCCTGCTGCGCCTTGTTGAAGCGGTGGACCTCGTCGAGGAAGAGGATGGTCCCGTTCTCCTCGGTCGCGAGGGCTCTGCGCGCCTCCTCGAGCTCCTGGCGCACTTCCTTCACCCCGGCATCCACGGCCGAAAGCGCCCGGTAGCGCCGTCTCGTCGTGTCGGCGAGCAGGCGTGCGACGGTGGTCTTGCCGGTGCCCGGGGGACCGTAGAACACGGCGGAGGAGAGCCGATCCGCCTCGACGAGGCTCCGCAGCGGTGCGCCTGGGGCGAGCAGGTGCCGCTGTCCGACGACCTCGTCGAGCGAGGCCGGCCGGATCCGGGCGGCGAGGGGTGCCCGAGCTGCAAGCTCCTTCTCGACTGCGGCGTCAAAGAGAGTTGTGGGTTTCGTGGGGTGATTCTTGCAGCTATCGGGCTCCTGACCGCCCGGGTGTGTACCCGTGGGGGGATCGGGGAATTGAGGCCGGGCGCGACCGCGGTCCGCCGGGCGCGGTCCGTAGATTGGATGACCTGCGCGAAGTGAAAAGAAGGGAAGGGCGGACAGATGAGCTACGGATCGAAGAGCGGGCAGCCGTTCCGGCCTGAGCCGGTGAAGAAGACGGACGAGATCCCTGTCGACGCATTCAACCCCCTTCTGCGGAGCCTCCTCAGCTGGCATCTCGTGAACCGCGTCGAGCTGGAGGACGGAACGCATCGCTGGGAGCTGACGGAGTCCGCGCAAGAGAGGCTCGACCATCTCAACCCCGCCTCCCGCAAGGCGGCGAAGTCGCTCGCCTATCTCGACCACTGGTGCGCCCGCTGCCGCCAGCAGCGCCTCACCCATCTGCGCGACGGGCGTTACATCTGCGTCGACTGCGAGGCGGCCGAGGCGCGCGGCACGGCACCCGAGCTCGAGTCGACGAGGCACCGCCCTGTGAAGGAAGAGCTGGCAGGCCTCGCCAAGAGGCGGAAGCTCAGCCGCCCGTAGCACCCGGCTGGGATTCCCGCGGCCTGGCGCAGCCGCCGATCGTGTCCGCCCGCGGCCGGCCAGCTCCGCCTGGCTCGGACCCCGGTGGGCGACGCCTACTTCCCGGTCACACGGATGCCGAGCTCCCGGAGCTGGCGCTCGCCGAGCCCGCGGGGTGAACCTGCCATGAGGTCGGCACCCGACTGGGTCTTCGGGAAGGCGATCACCTCGCGGATGTTCTCCTCACCGGCGAGGAGCGCGACCAGGCGGTCGATCCCGAAGGCGAAGCCACCGTGCGGCGGCGCCCCGTAGCGGAACGCCCCGAGCAGGAACCCGAAGCGGCTCTCTGCCTCCTCGTCCGAGATCCCGAGCGCCGAGAAGACGCGGCGCTGGACGTCGGCCCGATGGATCCGGATGGACCCCGAGCCGAGCTCCCAGCCGTTGAGGACGAGGTCGTACGACTGGGACCGCACCGAGAGCGGGTCGGTCTCGAGCAGGTCCACGTCGTCGGGGTGCGGCATCGTGAAGGGGTGATGCGCGGCGACAGGGTGCCCGTCCTCGTCCAACCCTTCGAACAGCGGGAAGTCTGTCACCCAGACGTAGCGGTAGGGGCGCTCGGAGACGGCAGGCTGGCCGAGCTCGAGCCGTAGCTGGCCGAGGACCTGGCTCGCCCGCTTGCGCTCCCCCGCCACGACGAGGAGGAGATCGCCGACCTCAGCGCCGGCCGCGGTCACGATCGCCTGCTGCTCGTCGGGCGCGAGGAACTTCGCCACCGGCGAGTCGAGGACGACTCCACCCGCCTCGCCGTCCCTCTCGGCGACCCGCAACCAGACGAGCCCTGCCGCGCCGAGCTTCTTCGCCCGCTCGGTCAGGGCGTCGAGACGGCCCCTCCCGAGGTTCGCCCCGCCTCCGAGGCAGATCGCCCGGACGCACTCTGCCTGGAACGCCTTGAAGCCGGTGCCCCGGACGGCTTCCCCGAGATCGACGAGGGGCATGGCAAAACGGAGATCGGGCTTGTCGCTGCCGTAGCTGTCGAGCGCCTCGTCCCAGGTGATGTACGAGACCGGCGGCGGGTCGTCACCGGTGACGTCGCGCGTGGCCTCGAGGACCGCGTCGGAGACGAAGTGCCAGACGTCCTCCTTGCGCACGAAGCTCGCCTCGAGGTCGAGCTGGGTGAACTCGAACTGGCGGTCGGCCCGGAGGTCCTCGTCGCGCATGCACCTCGCGATCTGGTAGTAGCGGTCGAAGCCGGCGACCATG
>JAJYVX010000086.1 GCA_021791795.1 Actinomycetes bacterium
CCTGCGGCGACGGGCTCACGCCTCGCGCGGTGAGACAGCTCAGGGACATGGGTCTCGAGGACGAGGTCGCGGGCCGCTCCCACCGCTACTCCGGTCTGCGCTCCGTCGCCTTCGGGCGGGAGCTCGAGATGCCCTGGCCGGACCACCCCGAGTTCCCGGACTACGGCTACACCATCACCCGGCACGACCTCGACGCGATGGTGGCCTCTCATGCGGAGAAGGCTGGAGCGGTCATCTGGCAGGGGACAGAGGCGGTCGAGCCGCTCGCCGCGGCCGGAGCAGCCGGTGGAGCGATCGTGCGGGACGCGGACCGGGGCACGACCACGACCGTTCGAGCCCGGTACACGATCGTTGCCGACGGCTCGCTCTCGCGCTTCGGCCGGGCCCTCGGCTCGAAGCGCGACAAGTCGTACCCCCAGGGCATGGCCATCCGCGGCTACTTCGCCTCGCCCCGGCACGACGATGCCTACATCGAGTCACACCTCGACATCCGCGACCGAAACGGCGAGGTGGTCCCGGGTTACGGCTGGATCTTCCCTCTCGGTGACGGGAGGGTGAACGTGGGAGTCGGGCTGCTCTCCACCGAGAACCGCTGGAAGGGCATGAACACGACGAAGCTCATGGAGGAGTTCGTCCACTTCGCGCCGCGGTCCTGGTGCATCTCACCCGAGACCGCGCTGAGCGAGCCGACAGGTGGGCGCCTCCCGATGGGCCTCGCCGTCGGCCCCAGGGTCGGTGCCGACTACCTCCTCGCCGGCGACGCCGCCGGCGTCATCAACCCCTTCAACGGGGAAGGGATCGCCTACGCGTGGGAGACGGGACGGCTCGCGGCCGAGGTCGTCGCCGGTGCGCTCGAGGCCGGCGACAGCTCGCTCCTCTCCGAGTACGAGCGCCGCCTCGACGCGGAGTACGCCGACTACTACAGGGTGGCGCGCGCCTTCGTGCGGGCCATCGCGAACCCGAGGCTCATGCGCGCCACCGTGGGCGCCGGGATGCTCGCGCCGCCGGTCATGAAGGGCGTGCTCCGGATCATGGCGAACCTCTGCCGGCCCGAGACCAATCGGCCGCCGGAGCTGACCTACCGGCTACTGCTGAAGGTCGCATCGGAGATCGTCGCGCATCGGCCGCCGACCGCTCCGCTCGGGACGACCCGAACGAGCTGAGAAGAGCGGCACGAACCGAGGGGCAGCAGAGTCCCCGGACGCGTCGGGGCGGCCGGTTCGCGTCGGGCCGGGCGGCCCGCGTCAGGCGCCCGGTGGCTCGCCCGGCTGCAGCCACTCGCCGGCGAGATCGCTGACCGAAGCACACCCGAGCAGGACCATCGTGCGCTGGACCTCGTCGTAGAAGAGGTCCAGCACACGCTCGACCCCTGCCTGTCCTCCGGCGGCGAGTCCCCACAGATAGGGACGGCCGATCAGCACCGCCCTCGCTCCGAGGGCGACAGCCTTCACCACGTGGCTGCCGCGGCGCACACCGCCGTCGAGGAAGACCTCGGTGCTCGAGCCAGCGCCGCCGACGGCGGCGACCACCTCGGGCAGCACCTGCAGGGTCGCCGGTGCACCGTCGAGCTGCCTGCCCCCGTGGTTGGAGACGACGACGGCCTCCGCCCCGCAGTCGACCGCCTTCTTCGCGTCGTCTCCGGACAGAAGGCCCTTCACGACGAGAGCCCCGTTCCAGACCGAGCGCAGCCAAGCGATGTCCTCCCACGAGAACGGAGATGCGGACATCGTGAGCATCCGCTCCGCCGCCGTGTCCGACGGGCTCTTCCCGAGACCCGAGACGACCGCCCCGCTCGTCGTGCGAGGTACTCCTGCCGTCGACGGCCGGCTGGCCCCGAGGATGCGCAGTCCGTCGCGAACCATGCGATAGGCCCAGGCAGGCCGGGAGAGGACCTGCGGTCCGATCCGCAGGGCGTTGTGAGCGTCTATACGGAGCGGTGTCGCCACGCCGTGGTGCACATCTCGTTCCCGGTTGCCGAGCGTCGGCGTGTCGACGGTGACGACGAGGACCCGCACTCCCGCCTCGGCGGCAGCGCCGCACAGCTGCTCGGAGACCGGCCGCCCACCTGCCGAGTAGAGCTGGAACCAGACCCGCCCGGGTGCCTCGGGCGCGACCGCTGCCACCGGAGCGCCGGCAACGGTGCTCAGCACCGACACGGTCCGCCTCGACGCGGCCGCCCGGGCGATCCCGGCAGCCGAGTCCGGGTGCATCGCACGAACGAGACCGCACGGCGCCAACAGCACGGGCAAGTCGACCGACGTGCCGAGCACCGTGGTCGAAAGGTCGGGCGACGGCACCGAGCACGCCATGCGCGGCCTGAAGACCACGTCCTCGAAGGCGCGCTCGTTCTCGCGCATCGTGACCTCGTCGTCGGCCGCTCCGTCGATGTAGTCGAAGATGACCGCGGGCAGGGTCCGGCGAGCCAGCCGCCGCGCGTCGGAGACGTTGGCGATGCGATCGAGTTTCACTGGAGAGCGACCTGTCGCGCCGCCTCGGAGGCTGCATCGATCGTCCGCTCGACGTCAGCCTCCTCGTGGGCTAGGGAGCAGAAACCCACCTCGTACGGGCTCGGAGCGAACGCCACGCCTCTCGCCAGCATCGCGAGGAAGAAGGAGGTGTAGAGACCGCTCGAGGCGGCGGCCTTCGCCCCCTCGTAGTCGCGCACGGTCTCGGCGGAGAAGAAGAGGGAGAACAGCGTCCGCACCACCGGAACCTCGACGGGAAGGCCGGCCGACGAGATCGCCTCCCGCAGCCCGGCGGCCAGCCTGGCGACAACCGCGGCCAGCTCGTCGAAACGGTCGTCGGAGAGCCGCCGCAGCACGGCGAGCCCGGCAGCGGTCGCGAGCGGATTCCCCGACAGGGTCCCTGCCTGGTACACGGCACCGAGGGGTGACAGCTGCTCCATGAGGTCCTTCCTCCCACCGAGGGCCGCGAGCGGCACGCCCCCGCCTATGACCTTGCCGAACGTGAAGAGGTCCGGTCGGACACCGAAGACAGAGGCCGCACCTCCGCGTGCGAGGCGGAAACCCGTGATCACCTCGTCGAAGACGAGCAGCGCCCCGGCGGAGTCGCAGGCGCTGCGGAGCCCCTCGAGGAACCCCGGGACGGGCGGGACGAGGCCCATGTTCGCCGCTGCCGGCTCGACTATCACGGCCGCGACCGAGTCGTCGAGGTCCGGGACGACGTTGTAAGGGACGACGAGCGTGTCCGACACCGCGGACGCCGGCACTCCGGCCGAGCCCGGCAGGCCGAGTGTGGCAACCCCGCTGCCGCCAGCGGCGAGCAGGCCGTCGGAGTGCCCGTGATAGCAGCCGGCGAACTTGACGACCTTGTCCCGCCCCGTCGCGCCCCGGGCAAGGCGCACCGCGGTCATGGTCGCCTCGGTCCCGGAGGAGACGAGCCGCAGCATGTCGCAGCCGTCGACGGCCGAGCAGACGGCCTGCGCGAGGAGGACCTCGGCCTCGGTCGGAGCTCCGTAGCTCGTCCCGAGCGCGGCCGCCGCCGCTACGGCCGTGAGCACCTCCGGGTGCGCGTGCCCGAGTATCGAGGCCCCCCAGGACTGCACGTAGTCGATGTAGGTGTTCCCGTCGACGTCCTCCACGCGTGCGCCGTGCGCCCGGCGCACGAAGTAGGGGGTCGAGCGGACCGACCCGAAGGCGCGCACCGGGGAGTTGACGCCCCCGGGGATGACGGCCACCGCCTCGTCGAAGAGCTGCCGGCTCCGCAATCCCGGCGACCATGCGACGCTCGCCGGATCAGCCACCGAGCGCCTCGGCCACTTCGGCGGCGAAGTACGTGAGGATGAAGGAGGCGCCGGCCCGCTTGATGGCGCCGAGGTGCTCGAGCGCCACGGCCGGGCCGTCGACCCATCCTCGCTCCGCGGCAGCCTTCACCATGGCGTACTCCCCGCTCACGTGGTAGGCGGCAACGGGGACGTCGACCTCGGCCGAGACGGCGGCGATCACGTCGAGGTAGGCGAGCGCCGGCTTCACCATCACCATGTCGGCACCCTCGGCCACGTCGAGCGCCACCTCGGCGAGCGCCTCGACGACGTTGCGCGGATCCTCCTGGTAAGACTTGCGGTCACCCCCGCCCGCGATCGTCACGTCCACTGCGTCGCGAAACGGGCCGTACAGCGCCGACGCGTACTTCGCCGCGTACGCGAGGATGGCCACCCCGTAATGGCCCGCGCTCTCGAGAGCGTCGCGGATCGCACCGACCTGTCCGTCCATCATCCCGCTCGGCGCGACCACCTGGGCACCGGCATCGGCTTGCACGACGGCTACCTCGGCGTAGCGCTCGATCGTCGCGTCGTTGTCCACCGTGCCGTCCGGGCGGACGAGGCCGCAGTGCCCGTGGTCGGTGTACTCGTCGAGGCAGAGGTCGGCCATGAGGACCACGTCATCGCCGAGCGCGTCGCGCACCGATCGCAGAGCCACCTGCACGATCCCGTCGCGGTCCGAGGCACCCGAGCCGGCGGCGTCTTTCACCTCGGGCACGCCGAAGAGGATGACGCCGGGGACGCCGAGAGAGACGAGCCGTTCGGCTTCGAGGGTCGCGGAGACGACCGTGTGCTGCAACACGCCCGGGAGCGAGGCGATAGGCCTCGGTTCGTCGATCCCCTGGCGCACGAAGAGAGGAGCCACGAGGTCGTCCGGTGTCAGGCCAGTCTCGGCCACGAGGCGGCGGATCGCCGCGCTACGCCTCAGCCGGCGCATGCGTCGCGACGGGAAGGCGCCGCTCGGCGCCCCACCGCTGCGGGCGCCCGGGGTCAAGGTCGTCCTCCCACGCGATGAGATTACGGCCGCCCGTTCGTAACCGCATACTCCTCGAGCGCGGCGACGAGCCCGTCGATCGTGTGGATCTCGGCCTCCACGTTCACGCCGATGCCCGCCCGCCGCGCCGTCGCCGCTGTCACCGGCCCGATGCAGGCGACCACCGGTGGAAGGCGTTCGGCGCCGAGCAACTCGATCCAGCCCGTGACCGTGGAGGAGGCGGTGAACGCCACGGCGTCGGTGAGAGCGGCCGCCTCCACGAGATCCGGCGGGAGAAGAGGCCGGACCGTTCTGTAGGCGGTCACCACGTCGACCTCGTAGCCCTTGTGGGAAAGGGCGCGCTCGAGCACGTCGCGGGCGGCGGCGGCTCGCGGGAGGAGCACGCGCGGACGCTCGGCGCCTCGCGTCGCCGGAGGGAACGACTCGGCGAGAGCTTCAGCCACGAAGCGGCCGGGCACCAGCTCCACCTCGACCCCGCGCTCACGCAACTGCCTGGCCGTACCGGGACCGATCGCCGCCACCCGCACGCCGGAGAAGTCGCCCGATCCCCCCGCCGCACGGAACACGCGCTCGACGGTGTTCTCCGACGTGAAGATCGCCCAGTGGTAGCGGCCCGCCACGAGGTCGCCCAGTGCCTGACGTAGGGCCGCTCCCCCGTCCTCGGGGTCCGCCACCTCGATGGTCGGTACCGCCAACGGCTCCGCACCCGCCCTCGACAGCGCCGCGACGAGCGCGCTCGCCTGCCGGCGGGCACGGGTGACCGCCACCTTCCAGCCTGTGAGCGGCTTGCGGGGCGGTGCGGATCCGCCGGGGCCGTCCACGTCGCCGGTCACTGGTCCCACCCGAGCAGGTCGGCCCCTCCCCTGCGCTCGAGCACCTCCTGGGCCATCTTGCGGCCGAGGTAGTCGGCTGCGGAGTCGTCCACCGGGCCGCTCGAGCTCGCTCGCACGACCACGTGGCCGTCGTGGGAGGCGACCATCGCCTCGAGCCGGAGACGCTCCGGCGTGCCCGCCCCACACTCCGACAGGACCCTCGCGTAGGCGCCGATCGGCAGGTCGCAGCCACCTCCCGCGGCTGCGAGAAAGGCGCGCTCGGCAGCGAGCTCTATCCGCGAACGCTCGTCGTCGACCTCTCGGAGCAGGCTGCACGCCGCCGGGTCGTCCGCTCGGCACGACACGACGATCGTGCCCTGGCCGACCTGGGGAAGCATCTCAGCGGTCGAGAGGACCTCGGCGATGTCCTCCTCGAGGCCGAGTCGTCGCATTGCAGCCACCGCCGTCACGATGGCACCGGAGGAAGGCAGTTTCGACAGCCTCGTCCCGATGTTCCCCCTGAGCTCGCCGAAGGAGAGGTCGGGTCGGAGCCACGCGAGCTGGGCCCTGCGCCGGATGGACCCGGTGGCGACGCGAGCTCCGGCGGGGAGCGCCGAGAGCGGCAGGCCCACGAGGCAGTCCCGCGGGTCGTCGCGGGCGAGCACGGCTGCGATGTGAACCTGCGACAGCTCGGGTGAGGACGGGACGTCCTTCGCCGAGTGCACCGCGGCGTCGGCCCGCCCGCTCGAGACGGCTTGCTCCACCTCGCTCACGAAGAGGCCGCGACCGCCGAGGCGGTGGATGGGAACGGTGAGGGAGCGGTCGGGCCGGGTCTCGACGATCACCCGCTCGACGAGCACCTCGCCTGCGGTCGTGCGGGCGAGCGCCGCGGCGACTATGTCGACCTGCGCCAGAGCAAGCGGACTCCCGCGCGTGGCGAGCCGGAGCCTCCTCAAAGCCATGGCGGCTAGAGGTCGAACAGCGCCCGCAGCGCCTCGGCCAGCCTCTCTCCGCGCGGAGAGCCCGCCGCCTCTTTCACCCTGACGCTCGGCGAGTGGAGGAGCTTCGCGACGACGCGACGGGTGACCGTCTCGACGAGATCCCGCTCGGCCGGGTCGAGGTCCTCGAGGCGGCTCGCATGGCGCTCGAGCTCGGAGAGCCTCAGCTCTTCCGCCCTCCTTCGCAGAGCCGATACGACCGGAGCCGCCAGGCGGCCGGCAGCGGTGGTCCTGTAGCGCTCGAGCTCCTCGGCGAGGATGGCGCGCACGGCCGGTATCTCGCCCTCCCGGCCTGCCATCTGCTCCTTGGCGTATCGCCTCACGGCTTCCACGTCGGAGAGGTCGAGGAGGGTCAAGCCGGCCGCCGCCGGGTCGACGTCTCTCGGGACTGCCGCGTCCACGACGACGAGGGGCCCGCGGGACGGATCGCGCTCCGCCAAGACCGACTCCAGCATCGACCTGTCGACGAGTACCTCCTCGGTCGCCGTCGATGTGAGGACGACGTCGGCTCGGCGCAGGCAATCGGCGAGTTGGTCGAGAGGCCTGAAGCGGCCGCCCACAACACCGGCGACGTCACTACCTCGTGCCTTCCCCCTGTTCGCGACCGTCACCTCCCCGGTCAGGTCCGCCCGGCCCGCCAGCGCCCGCGCGATCCCTGAGCCCATCAGCCCGGCACCGACGAGCAGGACGTTCCGCCGCTCGAGACCGAGAGCGCGGTCGGCCGCGAGCTCGACTGCCGCGTGGGCGAGTGACGTCGTGCCGCGCTGGATACCGGTCTCCGTCCGGCTGCGCTTTCCCGCCTCGACCGCATGGCGGAACAGAGGCCAGAGCACGGGTCCGGCCGCCGATTCGGCCCTCGCGTGCTCGGACGCGTCGCGGACCTGACGGAGGATCTCGCCCTCGCCGAGCACGGGGGAGTCGATACCGGCCGCCACCTCGAACAGGTGCATGACGGCGTCGTCGTCGTAGCGGCACGTGAGCAGACCGAACTCCAACTTGCCCGCCTGCGGCGTCGTGCGGCCGTCCTGGGCCTCCGACAGGGCGACAGGAAACCCGGCCACCGCCGGGCCGGCGTACGGGCCGATCCTCTCGTGGAAGAAGGCCTGCAGGTCTGCGAGACCGTCGTGGAAGCGCTCCGCTACGGCGTAGACCTCGGTGCGCATGCAGGTCGAGAGGATCACGGCCTCGCTCAGGTGCGGCGAGTCGACGAGCTCGGCGAGTGCCTTCCCCAGATCGGCATCGGCCACGGCACATCGCTCGAACACGTCTAGCGGCGCATCCCATTCGTGAATCCCGACGACGACGACCGCCAACGGTTACCTCTTCTGCTGTCTCATGGTCCGGCGGCCCACGTGCGGTCCCGTGCGAGAGAACGCCGAGCCGAGCCTGCTTGTTGCCGCCCACGAGCGTAGCGACGCCGCGGGCCATGCCCTGTGCGGGTCCATCTCCGCCGTCCGGTCGTGCGGCACCGCCTCTTCTCGGCCGGACGACTGTCCGGCGGCCGGTCGGGCCTTCTCGTCGGCTAGGTCGCCAGCGCCGAGCCGTTGTCGACGGTTCCCGGCGAGAAGGTGGGCTGGGTCGGGTGGTCTGCGCGGCGCGGGGCTCCGTTTTGCCGGGAGCTGGCCGTCTCGGGATGGGCCTGGTAGAACGCGAGAACGTGCAGCTCAGCTGACAGGTCGACGTGGCGGACGTGCACCCCGTCTGGGAGGGAGAGCACCGCGGGGGCGAAGTTGAGGATCGCCGTCACGCCCGCGGCGGCGAGCGTCTCCGATACATCCTGGGCGACGCTCGCCGGAGTCGCCACGACAGCGATCGTCACCTGCTCCCGCCGGCAGACATCGGCCAGCTCGGAGATGTGCTGGACGGGAGTGCCCGCCACGACCTCACCGAGACGGGCCTGCTCTACGTCGAACAGCCCGACGACGTGGAACCCGGCGGTGCGGAAGCCGGGCGAACCGGCGAGGGCATGGCCGAGATTGCCCACGCCGCAGATGACGACCGGTCTCTCCTTGTCGACCCCGAGCTCGCGGCGGATCTGGCCGAGCAGGTAGCCGACGTCGTAGCCGGTGCCGGGCGTCCCGTACGAGCCGAAGTACGACAGGTCCTTGCGCACCTTGGCCGCGTTCACCCCGCACGCTTCGGCAAGCTCGGCCGACGAGACCGTCGGCACGGATCGCATGGCGAGATCCGACAGCACACGCTGGTAGACGGGCAGTCGGACAACCGTAGGTTCGGGAATCCGCCGTCCGAAGCGCTCAGCCATGCGGCCGAATGGTAACTAGAGGGCCTTTCCCGCCACAAAAGCGCAGGTGCTGCCGGAGCTCACCGGAGAGTCTCAGGCAAGGGCTCTTCGGAGAACCTTCCCGCCTGAGCCTCTCGGGAGCACGCGCACGAAGCGGACGACGGCCGGGCACTTGTAGCGGGCGAGATACGCCGCACAGAAATCGGCGATCTCGGACGCGGAGATCTCCGGTGAGGCTTCGCCTTCGGGCCAGGCCGACTCCGCTGGCACGACGAACGCCTGCACGACCTCGCCGTGCTCCGGATCGGCCATGCCCACGACGGCGGCGTCCTTCACGGCCGGGTGCTGCACCAGCACCTGCTCGACTTCGGCAGGAAAGACGTTGAAGCCCGACACTATGACGAGGTCCTTCGCCCGGTCGACTATCCGGAACGAGCCGTCGTCGTCCATGACTGCGATGTCGCCGGTGTGGAGCCGACCTCCGGCGTCTATGACGGCCGCCGTGGCCACCTCGTCCTCGAAGTAGCCGGCGAAGACGTTCGGGCCGCGCACGAGCATCTCGCCCGGGTCGCCTGGCTCGACCTCCGCCCCGTCCGGGTCGACGAGGGTGACCTCGACGCCCGGCAGCGGGACACCGATGGATTCCGGCCGCCACTCGCCCGAGAGGTCGGGAAAAGTGACCGCGGGCGACGCCTCGGTGAGCCCGTAGCCCTGCCACACGCGGACCCCGAACCTGGCCTCGAACCTCTCTGCCGTCTCGAGGTCGAGCGGCGCGGCACCGGAGCACGCGAGCCGCAGCGACGCCAGGTCGTCGGCTCTCGCCTCCTTCACCTCGGCCAGCGCGGCGAAGACCTGGGGGACGCCGGCGAGGACCGTCACCTTCTCGGTCCGCAAGGTCTCGAGGAGCGTCCTCGGGTCGAACCTCTCCGCCAGCACGAGTCTGCCGCCGGAGGCGAGGTGCAATCCGAGCACGGCGTTGAGGCCGAAGACATGGAAGGGCGGCACCACCAACACGCCGGTGTCCTCCGCCGTCGGGGCGAGACCGGCCCGACACCCGAGCTGATCGATGTTTGCCATCAGGCTGCCGTGGGTGAGGATCGCCGGCTTGGGCGTGCCGGCAGTACCCGACGTGAATAGGAACACCGCCGGGTCACTCTCCCCCATCTGGCGGATCGGCGCCTCCCCCGTCGCGACGGCGACGAGCTCGTCCACGGTGAGAGCCTCCACGTCGACGCCCCCGAGGACCGCTCTCAGCTTCTCGGGATCGGGGTCGCCCACGAGCCCCAGCACGGGACGCACAGCCCGCGCCTCAGCCTGGATCTCGGCCTCCGGGCTGGTCGGGTTGAGCGGAACGGCGATCGCGCCGGTGCCGAGCACGGCGAGGTATGCGGCGACAAAGGCGGGTGTCGTGGGCAGGAGCAGGACGACCCGATCGGCCTCACCGACTCCGCTCGCGGAAAGGGCGCTGCAAAGGGCCGCCGAGCGCTCCCGCAGCTCCCCGTACGTCGTCGAGGCCGAGCCCTGGCGGAGGGCCGTGGCGCTGCCGGGGTGGGTCTCCACTATCTCTGCAAGATTCAACTGACCGTGCTCCGCGCCTCGGTGCCCCCTTCGCGGGCTGGCTCCGGATGCAGAGTAGCCACCAGGCACGATGCCGCGCTCAAAACCCTCCTGCCGGCGGCTCCGGCGGCTCGGAGGATGCACGAGCCACCGCCGAGGTCGCCCGCGGCGGCAGACCTGGCACCGACGGCGCCTTCACGGTACCCCGTCGGTGATCGGTTTTGCAGAGTCGAAGGCTGTCCTAGCCTGCCTCGGTGAAGCGCTCGGACAGGTACCGGTTCACGTCCTCTTCCCGCAGCCGGTAGGACTTGCCCACGCGTACCGCCGGTAGCTGGCCCGTGTTGATGAGCCTGTACACGGTCATGTTGGAGACGCGGAGGACTTTCGCCACCTCGGCAACCGTGTAGAACCTCGCCTTCGAATAGTCGATGCTCGTCAGATTCTCACCCCTCTCCGCCTGTCGGAACTGTACGCCAATGTGGCGAAAGTTGAAAGTGAGGCGACGCGACGGGAAAGAGATCGCGCGGAGAGTGCCGAATCCGGCTGGACCGGAGCGCTCGGTCAGCCCGGGAGCTGGTAGAGCCAGGCGGTCCCACCCGGTCCCACCCAGGCGACGAGATCGCCGGCGAGGCTCATGGAGCTCTCCGTCTGACCGAGATGGGTCACCGACCTCGTCTCGAGGTTGCGGGCTGTCGGGAACACGCCACCGGTCCAGGCAAGGCAGACGTAGCTCGCGCTCATGCCCTCGACGTACTGACCCCGGGGCAACCCGACGACCGGCTGCATCGTCCTGAAGCTTCGGTAGGCGGACTCGACGCCCGGTCCGCCGCTCCCGGCAGGAGCGGTGTAGGAGAAGTCCCAGCCCACCCAGCCGACCGCGAGGTAGAGCTGAGCGACGCCCGTGACGGCAAGGCCCCGGCGAGGACCGACCATCTGGACGGCGTCCGAGACGGGCTTCGGCCCCGCGGCCGTCATCTGCAGCACGTAGACGCCTCCGCCGTGGCCGATGAAGGCGAGCCGACCCGCTCCGACCGCGCAGCCGCCGAGATCGGACAGCGCCGGAGTGAGCGTGCGCCTGTCGGACGCGTCGTACAGGTGGCAGACGCCGCCGTCGAGCCACGAGACCCAGGGACCCCAGACGGTGACGTCGTTCGCCTCGGGCGCGGTCGAGGTCACCGTGACCGGACCGGATCCGGCCTCCGGGGCGACGGCGAGGCCGACCGTGGCGCCCGTTCCGGAGGCTGCGTCGGTCGAGTACGCGACAGAGGTGGCGCCGTCGGAGAGGCTCACAGCCGATGCCGGCCCACCGGGAGCGGCGAAGCCCACCGTCCCCGCCTCGACCACCTTCCCCACCACCGGTGGCTTTCCGGCTGCCGCCGTGACCGGCGCGCGGAAGACGCCGAGACCCGCCGCCCCATTGTCGACGTACGCCACCGACGGCTGCGGACCGCCGGTCACCGACACGCCGGCCGCCGCGACCGGCGACAGCGGAGCCGCTTCGAGCTGAGCTTCGCCGGAACCGGTCTCGCTCACGCCGAAGATCCCGCCCGAGGCCGGATCGGCGGGCGGGTCAACGATCCCGAAGAAGGCTTCCTGGTCGGCGGCGAACACGTCCGGTCCGGGGATGGCGAACGTGGCCGTTGTCGTGGAGCTGTCCGGCAGGCGGGTGAGCGTGCAGCCGGAGGGCTGGCAGTACGACCAGAAGAGGGCGTCGGCCGTGGGGAGCACCCGCAGGTCCTCGTAGGTCCCCTGGAGCGGCGGAGGCTCGATCGACTCGTGCTGGTCGAGCGAGAAATCGTAGACGGCGGTGCTGGCGCTCGACCCGCTGCCGACGACGTCGTAACAGCCGAGCCAGAAAGCGGTGATCGACGTGCACGACCACGAGCCCGAGTCGATCGACAGCCTCTGCCAGGGCGAGCGCGCCCCGTAGGCCGCGTACTCGATGATCGTCTGCGGCTTCGCGTAGTACTCGACCGCGACGGAGGCGGGACCGGCCAAGAGGTGTATGCCGAAGCCGGTGAGCGCCTGCTGCCCGATCTGGACCGGCGCACCTTGTTGCCGCATGTCGAGCACCGTCGTCGCGGGACTCCCGGCCGGGCCGGTCGTCACGGTGGCGAGGTATCCGTCGCGTGACGCTCCCTGCCAGACGTAGCCGGAAGGGAGAGCCGTCGTCTCGACCGAGCCGGTCAGCAGGTTCTCGGTGAAGACCCACAGGTTTTTCGGATGGCTCCGCCCGTTCTCGAGCACCGACACCGTCGAGCCGGCGACCGACACGTCCACAGCCGGGTTCAAGACCGCCGTGCCGGTGGTGGGCACCGCGAGGGTCAGCACCTGCGACGGGTTCTTCCAGACGACGGCGTCGAACGCCGGCGTCGGCTGCACCTCGCCGTTGCCGCCCCTCGGCTCGGACTCGAAGACGTAGGCACCGCTCGAAGTCGCAAGGACCGTCGTCGCGGACGGGTAGGCGCTCGCTCCGCTCGTGAGCGGCACGGCTGCCTTCGGTATCGGGCGCACGCCGAGCACCCGATCGGGAGCCGGCGACCTCGCGCCCGCGCTCCGCCCGGTCCGCTCCGCTCCGGCCGAAGACCGCGCGCTGGCCGCTTGGGCGAGGTTCACCGAGAGGAGCCCTGAGAGGGCGACCGTAGCGGCGACCGTGGCGGCGACGAGAGATGCCGGCGCGGCGCGCGCGAGCCGAGTGCGCTTTCCCGCCCTGAAAGTCGCCGCGCGCATCTGTCTCCCTTCCGCCGCCCCAAAGGTACTTCGCCGGCCGTTGGCGGCGAAAGGGCGCTCAGCTGCCGAGATCGCGGGAGCGCTGCGCTGCGGCAGCGACCGCTTCGATGAGGGTCGAGCGGAAGCCGCCCCTCTCGAGCGCGCGCAACCCGGCGGCGGTGGTGCCGCCGGGCGAGGTGACGGCCGCGCGGATCGCCTCAGGCGGGTCGCCGGTCTCTGCGAGCAACCGGGCGGTTCCGAGCACCGTATGGGTGACGAGGAGCCGGCTCGCCTCCCGGTCGAGACCCTGCTCCACGCCGGCCTCGACCATCGCCTCGACGAGCGTGAGCACGTACGCCGGGCCGGAGCCGGATAGGCCGGTGACCGCGTCGAGCTGGGCCTCGGGGACGCGCGCCACGACTCCGAAGCTCGACAGCACCGACTCGGCCCAGGCGAAGT
>JAJYVX010000087.1 GCA_021791795.1 Actinomycetes bacterium
GCCAGGTGATCGAAGCGCTGATCGCCAACCGTCTCACCTCTCCCACCCCGCTGGTCCACGTCGAGGACTAGGCCCGAGACTGGGCGGTCGAAGAGACTCTCGGGCTGTCGCCCGAGATCCTCAACGACGACCGGATCGGCCGCGCTCTCGATGCCGTGGCCCCTCAGCACGACGGCGTCGTCGGTTCGGTCGGGGCGCAGGCGATCGCCACCTTCGGTGTCGATGTCGCCCGCATCCACTGGGACACGACCTCGATCAGCCTGTATGGCGCTCACCTCTCACCTGACCCCGACCACATCGAGCCGCGCTCTGGGCACCCGAAGGACCGGCGCCCGGACCTGAAACAGGTCCAAGCCGGGCTTGGGGTCAGCGGGGATGGCGGCATCCCCCTCTGGCACCACGCCTATGACGGCGGAGCCGGTGAGGTCGCACAGGTCGTCCCCGCCATGGAAGCACTGTCGAAGCTCGCCGGCGAGCGGAGCTTCTTGCTGGTCGGCGACTCCAGGTTGGTGTCGTATCCGAACCTTGCCGCTCTGGTCGCCGCCCGGGTCAGCTTCATCGCCCCGGCAGCGAAGTCCTACGTCGGCGCCGACGTGCTCGGGGCCTGTGACCTCGAAGCTGCCCAGCCCGTCGACTACGTCGCCGAGCGCGACGTCAACAAGGCGCCCGAGCAGCAAGGGACCTACCGGCTGCTCGAAGACACCATGGTCCTCGCCGGGAAGAAGAAGGACGACCCGGCGCTGGAACTGCGCCGGGTCTTCGTGTGGTCCTCCGCCCGGGCCGCCGCCGCCGAAAAGGCTCGAGCCAAGAAGCTCGACCAAGCCCGTGACGACCTCGAACGTCTCGGGAGGGGACTCGGCGGCCGCTACTGCCGAACCGAGAAGCAAGTCAGCGACCGCATCGCAGTGATCGCCGGCAAGCGCCGGGTGACCGCCTACCTGAAGGCGGCCGTTGGCACCGACCCGGCCACGTCCAGGCCCACCTTGGAGTGGCATCTCGACGAGAGCGCCATCGGCGCCGAGGCCGCCACCGACGGCTGGTACGCGCTGCTCACCAACCTCGGCCCCGACGTCGACACCGCCGGAGTGTTCCGCCACTACAAGGGCAAGGAGGCACCCGAGCGGCGCCGTCACAACTTCAAGGGCCCGCTCGCAGTCACCCCCATGTTCTTGAAGAACAACCGGCGCATCGAAGCGCTCATCAGCGTCATCTGCCTGGCGCTGCTCATCTCGCCCTCGTCGAGCGAGCCGCCCGTCTCGCCGAGACCCCCGCCGCTCCAGGCCCGGATCCTCGATCTTCTCCACGTCGATCCCCGCCAGCCCCGCTGCAAAGCCTCAGGTCATGAGCCCGGAGACAACAGCCCTGCATGTGCTGAAAGCCCGACTAGCCTTTGAGGCCTGATGCCGGAGGAACTAGCACCGCCGGTCGTAGCAGTCGTCGCCAGTGCGGACGGCGGGGCATTCCTCGAGGAGTGCCTCGTCTCACTGCGGAACCAGGATTACCCGAATCTCGAAGTCCTCGTCGTCGATGACGCCAGTGCGGCCGACCCGACTCAAGTCGTCGCTTCCATCCTTCCCGGCGCGATCCTGCGCCGCCTGCCGTCCCGGCGCGGGGTCTCGGCCGCCTTCAACGAGGCCATCGTCGGGGTGGAGGGCGCCAGCTTCTTCCTGTTCTGCCACGACGACATAGCTCTCGATCCGGACGCCGTGAGGCGCCTTGTGGAAGAGAGCTTCCGCTCGAACGCGGCGGTGGCGGGGCCGAAGCTCGTGGGCTGGGACGATCCCTCCCGCCTCCTCGTCGTAGGTCTCGGCATGACGAGAGCCGGCCGGGTCGTGGCAAGGGTCGACGAGGGAGAGCTCGACCAGGCGCAGCGAGACGAGGCCTGCGAGGTGTTCGCAGCTCCGGCGGCCTGCATGCTGGTCCGTGCCGACCTGTTCACGGCCCTGTCCGGTTTCGACGAGGAGATGCATGGCTTCGGCGAGGACGTAGACCTCTGTTGGAGGGCGCAGATCGCCGGAGCGAGGGTCGTCGTCGCGCCAGCTGCCCGCGTGAGGCACCGGCAGGCCACGATCACGGGCGAGAGGCACCGCATCGACGCGGACGCGCTGCGCCGAAGGCACGAGATACGGACGGTCCTCAAGAACTACGGCCTCGTGCGCCGCCTCATGGTCCTGCTGTCCATGATCGCGGTGTTGTCCGCCAGATCCACGGCGAACTTGTTGAGCCGCAGCAACGGGCACTCTCTCGGAGTCCTCCGGGCGCTCCGCTGGAACATCGCTCACCGGTCGTCCCTTTTGAGAGGACGGCAGATCCTCCACGAGATTCGGCAGGTGGGTGACGGCGAGCTCCTCATGAGGATGAGCCGCGCTTCGAGCGCCCGGGCGAGGCTCGCCGCCGCGATCCAGAGCGCGGCCGTCGGCCGGGTCGCCTCACCGGGCTCCTTCACGGATGCGCCTGCCACGCACGAACGGCTCTCGCGTGCCCAGCTCCGTGCTCATGCTCACGCCGACCTCGATGCGGTCAGCACCTTCCTGCTGCGGCTCCGGACGGGTCAGGTGAACGCCGTGCCGATGACGGCGGCACTCGTGATCGGCCTTTTCATCGTGGCCGGCTTGCGCGGGCTCCTCTTCGGCCACCTGCCCCTCGTCGGCCAGCTGGTGCCGCTCCCTCCGGCCACCGTGCTCCTCGGCCGGTACTTCGTCGGTACGCCTCCGGCTGTGGGCGGTCACACAGGAACGAGCGCCCCCGGCTATGCGGTGCTCGGGCTGCTCGGTCTCGTCCTCGGCAACAGCTCCGCGCTCGCGCTGAGGGTGCTCCTCCTCTGCGGCGTCGCCGTCGGCTCGTTCGGAGCCTCGCGACTCGTGCGGCCCTTCGGTCCCTGGGCGAGGGTCGCCGCGGCGGCGGCGTTCGCAGCTGCGCCCTTCACCTGGAACGCTGTGGCCCGCGGTGACGTGTCGGCCTCCGTCGCTCTCGCCTGCTCCCCCTTCCTGCTCGTCCGGCTGGCGAGGGCGTCCGGCCTCGAGCCCTACTCCGAGGCGAGACGCACCCGAGGGCGGCTGGCCACCGAGATAGCCGGTATGGCGCTCCTCCTCGGACTCGTCGTGTCGTTCGCCCCGCTCGTTCTCGTCGCGCTCCCTGCGGCAATGCTCTGCGTTGCCGTGTTCCTGCTGGCCACGAACTCGGCGGGCGGCCTTGACGCCTCCTTGCGGGCGGTGGTGCGCTCGGCGGTCGTCTCTCTCGGGGGCGCCGCCGGGGCGATCGTCCTCACGATGCCCTGGTCGCTCAGCTGGCTGCTCCGCGGCGGGGACTGGAGCCTCCTCACCGGAGCGCGTGGTGAAGCCGGCTCCGGCCTCGCCCCGCTCGCCTACCTGACGGGACACCTCGGGCCCTTCGGCGGGTGGTGGGGAGCCTTCGGCCTCCTCGTGGCGGGAGTCGTCGCTGTGGTCATCGGGCGGGGCCACGAGCTCAGGTGGGGCACAGCCTTCCTCGCCGTGGCGCTCGGTGCCGCCGCCCTCTCGTGGGCGGCGGGTCGCGGTCTGCTCGGGAGCGGCTTCGGCCAGACCGGCACCCTCACGTCCTTCGTCCCCGCAGCCGTTGCTGGGGCGGTCGGGGCGACAGTCGCCGCCCTCGAGAAGGAGCTCGGGCGACACCGGCTCGGTTGGCGCCAGATGCTCGCCGCGCTCGCCGTCGTGTCGTTCGCGGTGGCCGTCGTCTCCGGCCTCGGCGCCTTCCTCCCCGGGAGCGCTCAGCTGCCCCAAGCGGGATACCACCAGTACATGGGTTGGACGGGCTCGACGAGTGGAGCGCCCCGCGGTGCGAGCACCTTGTGGCTCGGCCAACCCGAGACCCTGCCCGGAGCATCGCTGCAGGTGGCCCCGGGACTTGCCGCCTTCGTCTCCTCGTCTGGCCTGCCGTCGACGGACCAGCTCTTTCCCGTGCCGCCCGGGCCGGGCATGTCCGTCGTCAGCGCGGATCTGGCGCAGGCCGAGGCCGGTCGTACCGCGAGCCTAGGTGCCTCTCTCGCCTCCGAGGGCATCCGGTACATAGTCGTGCCATCCGCCTTGGCCCCCATGGTGCCCGGCCTGTCGCCCGCCCTCATCGCGAAGCCGCCGTCGAGCCTCGTCACCACCCTCGAGGCGCAGACCGACTTGCAGCAGCGGGTGACGGAAGCAGGCGTGCTCGTGTTCCAGAACACAGCCTGGACGCCGTCGGACGGGAGTGGGGGCGCGCTCTTTTCGGCCGGCGCGGCGCGCAGCGAGCGTGCCGGTAGCTCTCAGCTCTCGCCGCAGTGGCGGATCGCCGGACTCGTCGTCGCGCTGTTCTGCCTCGCAGCCGGCATCGGTGACCTTCTCGGGTGGAGGCGCGGCCGGCATGCGAGCCGTAGGGTCCCCCGCTCGGTGGAAGGGGCGACGACATGAGGGCGCGGGCCATCGTCCTCGTCGTCCTCGGCCTGGTCGGTCTTGTACTCGTCGGCGCACTCGTCAGCCCGGTGAAGGCCCCCCGGGGCTCCACGGGAACGGGAGCGACGGCCCTGCTCCCAGTCGTGAGCCTCAGCTCGTCCGCATCGCGCATATGGAGCTGCCCTGGACCCCTTCCCGTGGGCGCAGGCCACGACAAGTCGGAGATAGCGCTCCTCAACGCCGGCGAGGCGAATCTCGTGGCGACGCTTCAGGTGACGACGGTCTCCCCTGTGTCACAGAAGAACCCGGTCGCCACGGGGACGGCGAAGGGATCCGGCTCGCGCCTCGACCTCCCCGGCCGCACCCAGCAGATCTTCGACCTGCCGACGACCGGGCCAGCTGGTCTCGCCTCGGTCACGGTAGTGACCTCCGGCTCACCCGTTGCGGTGTCCGAGCTCACCATCCCCTTCTCGGGCAGCAACAGAGAGGCCCCATTGGAGGCTCCGTGTGAGTCGGGCACCTCGACTAAGGCCTACCTGCTCGCCAACTCGACTCTCGGCGCCTCCGCCTCGACTCTCACCATCTCGAACCCCACGGCCACGCCTGCGGTCACCGACGTCACGGTGTTCGGCCAAACAGCCGCGGTCTCGCCGGCACCACTCCAGGGCATCGCCGTCCCGCCCGACGGCGCCGTCACCGTCGACCTCGGTCGCTACGTCGTGCAGCAGGGCGCATTCGCCGTGTCGGTCACGTCGGTGAGCGGCCGCATCGCTGGCGGAGCTTTCGACCTCGTCTCGGCGAGCGGTACGTCAGGCGGCGGCTTCGTGGTGGGAAGTGGAGTGCCCGAAGCACAATGGCAGCTCCCGCCGGGATCGGCGCAGGCCGGCCGTACGCTCGTCGTGAACATCCTCGACCCGACGAGCCACGCCACGACCGTCACCGTTGCGACTCCGCTCTACGGCAAGCCGACGTCGCAGATGAGCGCCCAGGTGCCTCCGCAGACCGACGTCTCTGTCTCCGTCCCGGTGGCCGACGGCTCGCGATGGGCGACCACGGCGGTGCCGGGGACCGTATCGGAGGGGCCGGTCTCGGTGAGGGCGTCCGGTGGCGTGCCGATCCTCGTGGCCGAGGCGGAGCAGCTCCCCGTCGTGAGCAGTCCCGGCGCGAGCAGCACCGGCTCGAGTGGTTCCGGGTCGGGCACCTCGGGCTCGACCGCCCCGAAGGTAGCCACCGTGTCGATGCCACCGCTCGAGCAGGCTTCGGACTGGCTCGTGCCGGCAGCCGCCACGACGCCCGGCCTCGAGGACGACGTCGTCGGATGCAACACGGGAAACCGGCTCGAGCAGGCATCGTTGGAGGTCGTCGGCGTGACGGCACAGTCGGCACCGACGCTCGCCAACTTCCAGGTCTCGCCGGGCGCCTGCTGGTCGGTACCGCTCAGCGCCAGCATCGCCGAGAGCCTCGCGGTCGGCTTGGAGGTCAGTTCCTCCGGCCCGATGGTCGTCGACCAGGTGTTCGCGATCGGGAACGTGGCGAGCGTGGCCGTGGCAGTACCAGGCACCCGCTAAGGGGCTCAAAGGCTGCTGCTGCCGCGAGCGCGGCCGCCCGGGGACGCGGCCGCGGGCCGTCGGTCTACTGGTCGAGCAGTCCCGGTTGCTGTGTGGCCGAGGCGTTGCCGTTCGCCGGAGGGACGACAGGCGCCGGAGCAGCTCCTCCGGCCCCCGCGAGCGAAGTGGCGTAGCGAGCCGTGCCGACGCCGAGCTCCTCGACGGTGCCGTGCACCGGACGGCCGTAGGCCTCGTCGACCAGCCGTGCGATCTCCCTGCCGTCGATCGTCTCGTGCTCGAGCAGCGCCTTCGCGACGGCTTCGAGGCCGCCCTCGTGCTCGCGGAGCGTCCGCTCGGCGTAGTCCTCCGCCTCGCGCAGGATGCGCTCGATCTCCTGGTCGACGACCCGGCTCGTGTCCTCGGAGTAGTCGCGGGTGTGCATCAGGTCCTCGCCGAGGAAGACCGTGCCCTGTGATCCCCAAGCCATGGGGCCGATCCGCTCGGACATGCCCCACTCCCGGACCATCTTCCGGGCGAGCTCGGTGTTGCGCTGGAGGTCGTCGCTCGCCCCGGTCGAGAGACCGTTGTACATGATCTTCTCGGCGACGCGGCCGCCCATCCGCACTGCGAGTGAGTCCTCGATGTACTCCCGAGGGTAGATGTGGCGCTCCTCGGCCGGCAGCTGCTGGGTGACACCGAGCGCCATGCCGGTCGGGATGATGCTCACCTTGAGGAGCGGATCGGCGTGGGGCAGCACGTAGGCGAGCACGGCGTGGCCGCCTTCGTGGAAGGCCACCCGCTCCTTCTCGTCGTCGGAGAGCGCCATCGACTCCCTCGGCTGGCCCATGAGCACGCGGTCCCTTGCGGCGTCGAAGTCCCGCATCTGGATCCATTGGCTCCCGCGGCGGACCGCGTGGAGCGCAGCCTCGTTGACGAGGTTCGCCAGCTCGGCGCCGCTCATGCCAGGCGTGCCTCTCGCGACGATGGAGAGGTCGACGTCGTCGCTAACCCGCTTGTCCCTGCAGTGCACCTGCAGTATCGGCAGCCGCTCCTCGAGGTCCGGAAGCGGGACGACTATCTGGCGGTCGAAACGACCGGGTCGGAGGAGGGCGGGGTCGAGGATGTCCGGCCGGTTGGTCGCCGCCATGATGACGACTCCTTCAGCCGGATCGAAGCCGTCCATCTCCGAGAGCATCTGGTTGAGCGTCTGCTCGCGCTCGTCGTGCCCGCCGCCGAGGCCTGCGCCTCGCTTGCGCCCGATGGAGTCGATCTCGTCCACGAAGATGATCGCGGGGGCCTGCTTGCGAGCCGTCTGGAACAAGTCCCTCACCCGACTCGCACCGACGCCGACGAACATCTCCATGAAGTCCGAGCCGCTGACCGAGAGGAACGGTACGCCGGCCTCACCGGCGACTGCCCGTGCGAGCAGGGTCTTTCCGGTTCCAGGTGGACCGACGAGCAGCACGCCCTTCGGCACGCGGGCGCCGATGTCGCGGAACCGTGCCGACGACTTGAGGAAGTCCACGACCTCGCTGATCTCCTGCTTGACCCCCTGATAGCCGGCCACGTCGTTGAAGGTCGTCCTCGGCCGTTCGGTCGTGTAGACCTTGGCCCGCGACCGTCCGATCGACATGATCCCTGACATCTGGCCCTGAGCACGGCGCTGCAACCACAGGAAGAAGACGATGATGAGGGCGACGGGCAGGAGGTAGAAGAGGGCGGTCTCGAGGAGGCTGCTCGACGGCGAGGAGAAATTGAGTTGGACCCCGTCGGTCTTCTGCAACGTGGTGATCATCGTCTGCGACATCGCCGCGGGACCGGTCGTCGTGTACGACTGGCCGTTGGTCAGCTGTCCGGTGATGGCCCCGTTCGTGTTGTTCACCGTGGCGGTCTTGACCTGCTTCTGGTTCGCGAGGCTCGTGAACTGGGAGAACGTCAGCTCTTTGGAACTGCTCGTGTGGAAGACCGAAGAGAGCGCGAGCACGAGGACGACGACCAGGACGAGCGCGAAGACCCAACGCCATGGCTGTTCGGGCCCGGCAGATCCCGGGCCTTGTCGACCAGGTCCCTGGGGACGCAGGTCCTGCGGGCCGCGACTCACGCCACATATCGTAGGCGTGCTCGGGTTTGGCGCAGTCATCAGGCGCCCAAGTTCCGCGCGGAGACCGGAGCGGCTTGACCCGTCGGGTCGGTTCGCGGAACGCTCGCTGCGTGAACGAGCGCACAGGGCGCCCCCGCGTGCGTGCGCCGGGAAACGCCTTCGGCCTCTTCGAGGCGGTCGTAGGGCTGCTCGCGGGCTTCCTGCTCTCGATCCTCGTCCTCGGCGCGTACACGAGCGCCGCGCACGTCCCGTCCGGTCGGACGACCTTTGCCACCATCGTGCTGAGCCTCGTCGCGCTCTGGGCCGGCTTTCTTGGAGGTGCGCTCGCGGCGACGAAGTTGCACGCCCCGGCGCCGGACGGCCGGCCCGGCGGCGCGGCGTCAGGCGCGAACCGAACCCTAAAGGGCGTTCCCCCGGGGCCGGCAGCTGCCTTGTCGTCAGCGCGGGTCTCTCCGGTAGCGGTCGAGCTCAACAGCGGCACGGGGTCTTTCGTGCGCGACTTCGGCCTCCGGCTGCGGCCGTGGCCGGACCTGGCTCTCGGCGTAGTAGTCGGCGTGGCATCGCAGCTTCTGCTCGTGCCCGCCCTCGAGGCCCCGCTCAGGCCGTTCGTACCACAGCTGAGCGAGAAGCTCGGACAGCCGACCACCCAGCTGCTCGGTGGGATCTCGGGTGCTCGCCTCGTCGTCATCGCCCTGCTCGTGTGCGTCGGCAGCCCGCTCGTCGAGGAGATCTTCTTTCGCGGGCTCCTCCTGCGCTCCCTGCTCGGGCGGTTCGCTCCTCTCGGAGCCCGCCTCGGCCCGGCGAGCGCGATCGTCGTCACCGCCCTCGTGTTCGGTCTCGTGCACTTCGAGGCGCTGCAGTTCCTCGGCCTCGCCGGCTTCGGTGCCGTCCTGTGCTATCTCGCGTACCGCACCGGCCGCCTCGGACCGTCGATCGTGGCGCACGTGGCGTTCAACTCGACGACCGTCATCTGGTTCGTCTGGCACCACTGAGAGCCGGCGCGCGTCGGTGCGGACAGGGGCCGCGACCGCCGGCCGGGTAGGCTCCCGAACCCCATGTCATGTCGCTCGCGGTTCTCGGAAGTGTTCAAGGCGTACGACATCCGCGGGACGGTCCCCGAGCAGCTCGACGAGCCGATGGCTCTTGCAATCGGGTCGGCGTTCGCCCGGTTCGCTCGCGGGGAGGACGACGGGCGGCCCGATCGGGTCGTCGTGGGGCGGGATATGCGGCATTCCGGCGTCGCTCTCTCGCGAGCGCTCGCCGAAGGGGTGATGTCGGTAGGGCTCGGCGTCGTCGACGTGGGGCTCGTCTCGACCGACCTCCTCTATTTCGCGTCGGGACATCTGGGCCTGCCGGGAGCGATGTTGACGGCGTCTCACAACCCGGCGGAGTACAACGGCATCAAGCTGTGCTTGAGCGGTGCGCGCCCGATCGGCCAGGAGAGCGGCCTCCGGGAGATCCGCTCGCTCGCCGAGGAGTCGTACGGCGAGGAATCCCCGGCAGGCCGTGCAGGCAGACGAGCAGGAGGCGCCGCCGGGATGGGTGCAGTCGGGAGCCGGCACCCCGAAGGCGAGGGTCTCTCCGGGCGCTACGAGCGCATCGACCTGCTCGACGAGTTCGCTTCCCACGTCCGGCGATTCGCCCGCGGTGAGCTCCGCCACCTGAAGGTGGTGGCCGACACGGCCAACGGGATGGGAGGCCTCGTCGCACCGAAGGTGTTCGAGGCGCTCCCCGTCGAGCTCGAGGTCCTCTATGCCGAGCTGGACGGCACGTTCCCGAACCACCCGGCCGACCCGATCCAGATCGAGAACCTGGCCGATCTGAGGCGACGGGTCGTCGAGACGGGCGCGGACGTGGGTCTCGCCTTCGATGGCGACGCCGACCGCGTCTTCCTCGTCGATGAGAAGGCCCAGCCACTGTCCGGGTCGCTCACCACGGCGATCGTCGCGGCCGCGATGCTCGAGTCCGACCCGGGAGCCACGATCCTCTACAACTTGATCTGTTCGAAGGCCGTGCCCGAGGTGATAGCCGAGATAGGAGGAGTGCCGGTGCGCACGAGGGTGGGCCACTCCTTCATCAAGGCGCGGATGGCCGAGACCGGCGCGGTGTTCGGAGGAGAGCACTCGGGTCACTACTACTTCAGGGACAACTTCCGGGCGGACTCCGGCATCATCGCCGCGATGGTGATCCTGGGCGTGATGTCGAGGTCGGGTGAACCCTTGTCGCACCTCCGCCGCCGATTCGAGCGCTATGCCGACTCGGGTGAGATCAACACGGAGGTGACCGACAGCGCGCAGGTGCTCGACGCGGTGGAGGCTCGCTTCGCGGGTACGGCTGCGTCGATCGACAAGCTCGACGGCCTCACGATCGACATGGGCGACTGGTGGTTCAACCTGAGGCCCTCGAACACCGAGCCGCTCCTCAGGCTCAACCTCGAGGCGGAGGACGGCGACGCCTGCGCGGCTCACGTCGACGAGGTGCTGGCGTTCGTCGCCGCCCTCGACGCCGAAGGCTCCGAGGGCGCAAGATGACGAACGGTCCCGGCGGCGCGACGACCGTTCGTGCAGGGGGAACGCGACGACCATTGGATAGAGGTTTCTGACATGGCGCTCGACCCGATGTTGCTCGAGATCCTCGCGTGCCCCGAGGACAAGGGGCCGCTGCTCTACTTCGAGGACGAGGACACTCTCTACAACCCGCGACTCAAGAGGCGGTACCGCATCGTCGACGACATCCCCGTGCTCCTCGTCGACGAAGCCGAGACCGTCACCGACGAGGAGCATGCACGCCTCGAGGAGAAGGCGCGAGTCTGCGGGGTCGAGCCGAACTTCGACGATCAAGCCGCCGGCGATTGACCGATCATGCCGGCAGGGGCTCTTCGGTGAAGCATCGCCTTGCGCTCTTCTGAGGGTGCCGAGCGACACGACCGCCAGGTCTGGAGTGGCGGTGACCAGGTCGCCTGGGCCGAGTCCCGGATGCCGGTGCTCGGCTCGGTCCGCGAGCGCTTCTCGCGCGAGAGGCCGTTTCGGGACATGCGGATCGGCTGCTGCCTCCATGTCACCGCCGAGACGGCCGTTCTCATAGGCGCGCTCCTCGCCGGTGGGGCAGAGGTCTTCCTCGCGGCGTCCAATCCGCTCTCCACGAACGACGCGGTGGCAAGGCACCTCTCGGATCTCGGCGTGGCGACGTACGCCCGGCACGGCGAAGGACCCACCGATCTGCTGGCGAACGTCGACGCCGTTCTCGACTCGAGGCCGGCGCTCACGGTCGACGATGGCTGCGATCTGCTCGCCCGCCTCCACGTCGATCGGCGCGACCGGCTGGAGTGCGTCCTCGGCGGCACGGAGGACACGACCACAGGTGCGCTGCGCCTCCGCGGCCTCGTCGCAGCCGGCGCTCTCGAGTACCCGGTCCTCGCTGTGAGCAACTCCACCGTCAGGCTTCTCGCCGACAACCGCCACGGTGCCGCCCAGTCGACGATCGCCGCCATCCTTCGCACCACGAACACCCTCGTCGCAGGCTCGACGGTCGTAGTCGCCGGCTACGGCAACTGCGGCAAGGCCATAGCCGACATCGCCCGGGGCATAGGCGCCACCGTTCTCGTGACGGAGGTGCAGCCCCTGCAGGCTCTCGCCGCGATCCTCGACGGGCACCGAGTCGTCTCCATGGACGAGGCCGCACCGAAGGGCGACATCTTCATCACGGCCACGGGGAACCGTGACGTGCTCTCGGAGCGTCACTTCAAGGCGATGCGAGACGGTGCCGTGCTCGCCAACGCCGGGCAGTTCGACCTCGAGATCGACCTGGAGGGGCTTGAGAGCGCCGGGGCACGACCCCGACGGGTGCGGCCGATGGTCGACGAGTACGCCATCCGCGTTCCCGGGGCCGACAAGCGGCTGCTTCTCCTGGCGGAGGGACGGGTGGTCAACCTCGCCGCGGGTGAGGGCAATCCCCCCGACGTCATGGACCTGGCTTTCGCGGTGCAGGCCCTCTCGTGCGAGTGGCTGGCTCGGCAGGCGCCCGAGCTGGGCGCCGGCGTGTACGACGTCCCCGGGGAGATCGACACAGCGGTCGCCCGGCTCAAGCTGGGAGCACTCGGCGTCTCCCTCGACCGCCTGACAGCCGAGCAGTCCGCGTATCTGGAGTCCTGGGGCCGCTGATACCCGGGGTCCGAGGGTAAGCTGTATGTGGATGGGCGCCCGTACGGGTCTGTGGTTGCGAGTCGATGCCAGTCGCAGGCGAAACGACCCACGTAAGGCGACTTGTGGTCGCTGAGCATGGTGCGGCTTAGAAGTAAGCCCTGCCCTGTGGGCCCCCGGTCGTCGGGGGCACGGGAGAAGGAGTCAACCGCGCATTTGGCGCCGTGGTCGAGCCGGGCATCGAGCCGGCTGCCCCGGCTGGGCGCGGGAATCTCCTCAGCAGGCGAGTGTGGGGTCAAAGACCAGGTCAGCCGCTCGGGGCCCATCTACGCGCGAGGTCCTGCCAAGACCTTCGCGGCGCGGGGAGACACGACGACGCCAGCTTCGTTTCCACTTCTCGGGAGGAGGCAGACATGCAGGTAGAGGTCATCGGGAGGCGGGTAGAGGTGCCGGAGCAGCTACGGAACGCGGCTGTTCGCAAAGTCACCCAGCTCGACAAGTACCTGACCGGTATGGACCACGGCGAGGTGATCTTCACCGACGGTAACGGGCACCGCGCTCCCGTCGGCTGTGAGGTGAAGCTCGAGGGCAAGGGCCACGTCGTGCGCGCGTCCGCCTCCGGCCACGACCCTGCCTTGGCCTTGGACGAGGCGGTCGGCCGGGCATCTGTCCAGATGGCACGGCTGAAGAAGCGACTGGTGGACAGGTCCCGACCGCGCCACGGCGCGGCCCCGGATTGAGCTCACGTCCCGGGCGGGATCTCGCCATCGTCGGCGCCACGGCGACGGGGAAGAGCGATCTCGCGGCACGGCTCGCCACGCGACTCGGCCGCGTGGAGCTCGTCTCGGTCGACGCGATGGCCGTCTACAAGGGCCTCGACGTCGGCACGGCGAAGCTGCCCCCGCGCGAGGGACTCCGGGTGCACCTCGTCGACCTCGCCGACCCCGCGGAGGAGTTCTCGGTCGCCCGTTTCCAAGAGGCGAGCCGACGGGCCGTAGCCGAGGCCCGTGAGCGGGGGAGTCTCGTCGTCTACGTGGGCGGAACGGGCCTCTACCAT
>JAJYVX010000088.1 GCA_021791795.1 Actinomycetes bacterium
CGGAGGCCGCTACGACGGACTGGTCGGGCGTTCGCTAGGGCGGCAAGTCCCTGCTTGCGGCATCTCCATCGGCTTCGAGCGAATAGTCGACCTCGTCCTGCCGGAGGAGCCGAGCCGCGGAACGGCGGTGGTCTACGACCGCGACGCGGGCCAGGAGCTCGTGGTCTCGACCGCGCGCCGCCTCCGTTCGAGCGGTAGGTGTGCGACGCTCGTGCCGCGCCGCGCACGGCTCCGCGCCCAGCTCGACGATCTCGCGAGAGATGGATACGTGAGCTTCGTACTCGTGGCGTCGGGCGAGGCCGGCGAGGAGAAGTCACTCAGTCCCGGTAGTCGAGACGAAGAGTGACGAGCTCGAAGGGCCGCATCGAGAAGCGCGCCACGCCGTCACCGTCGGCCGGGATCGGCTCGCAGCCCTCGAGCGGTCGTTCGAGCGTGTCGAGCCGTACGAGGCGGGTGAGCTCCCTCGAAGGGGAGTGGAGGACGACGTCGCTCCTTCCACCGGACGGCTCGTAGAGCCGGACCACCGTGCCCGCGCCCGAGTCGGCCCGCTTCAGGGCGGAGACCTGCGCTCCGCTGACAGAGAGGACCGAGCCCTCAGGCGGAGTCGGCGTGGCAGCGGCAACGACGGACGGCTCGCCGGCCGAATGGATCCGTATGGGCCAGTTGAGGCGCTCGGCTTCGGCTACGACCGTACGCAGGTCCGAAGCGAGCCCGCGGTGTGCCAGGAGCGAGTACGTGAACGAGTGGTGCCCACGGTCCGACTTCGGATCGGGCCAGGTGGGGGCGCGCAGCAAGGAGAGCCTCATCACGTTGGCTCGCACGTCGTAGCCGTACTTGCAGTCGTTGAGCAGGGCAGCGCCGAAGCCCGCCTCGGAGAGATCGGCCCACCGCTGGGCCGGCACCTCGAAGCGCGCCTCGTCCCAGGACGTGTTGGCGTGCGTCGGCCGGGCGATGTGCCCGAATTGGATCTCGTAGCTGGCTCGCGGCGCCAGCACGTCGACGGCGAACGCCACCTTCAGGAACTTGTGGTCCTCGTGCCAGTCGGCGTCGCACGCGAAGTCGAGCCGCCTCGACCCGGCGTCGAGCCGGATCTCCTGGCGGATGCGTGAGTGCCCGAAACTTCGCTCGACGACGACTGAGGCGCGGAGGCGGTCGTGGCGCGTCGCGACGGAGTCGACGTCCGACAGCTCCTGGGCCCGGTCGAACGTGCCACGGTCGACGTCCCAGGCATCGGTGTCCCGAGGGCGGTCGTCGTGAAGCTGGAGCACGTTGCCCCGACCGCTGGGTGCGATTACGTCCCGTCCGGTCTCGGCGTCGAGGAAGGAGATGACCTCGCCGTGGCCGTCCACCCGCGCGGTCACGAGTCCGTTCGAGACCACCCACGAGCCGTCCTCTGCGGCGAGAGCGACCGGCATCACCTCATCGGAACGGTCGACGAAGGGCGACCAGCCGAGGCCGGGCAGCGCGACGTACCGCGGTTCGCCGTCGATCTCGACCACCTCGCGCCGAGCCTGTGTCGCCGGGTTGAACAGGAGACGTTGCGTGCCGGCTCCGCTCGCTAGCCGGGAACAGGAGCGCCGCGCGAGAGCATCCGCCCTTTCTTGCACACGCGCCAGCGTCTTCACCGCCTCGACGTTCACCCAATGGATGCTCGAGCCGGGGAGGATGTCGTGGAACTGGTGGAGAAGCAGTGTCTTCCAGAGCGAGACGAGCTCCTCGTCCGGATAGTCGACGCCGGCCGCCAAACTCCACAGCTCCGCCTCGCGCAGCAAAGCCTCGCAGCGCCGGTTGGCGAGCTTGAGCGCCGCCTGCGTGGTCTGCACCGCACGGTGGCGCTCGAGGTACAGCTCGCCGGTCCAGCGAGGGAGCCCACCACGCCGGGGTCCGTGCGCTGTGCGGACGGTGCCGGGCTGCGCCGCCTCGGCCAGTGCTTCCCTCTCGTCTGCTTCCGCCTCGACTCTCCGAAAGAAACCCACCGCCGTTCCCAAACCCACCTCACACCCACCCGAGCGCCGCAGTCTCCGGTAGCGCTCGAGCATCTGCTCGGTCGGTCCGCCCCCGCCGTCCCCGTAGCCGAACGCATAGAGCGAGCGGTCGGAGACGCCCTGCTCGGCGAATGCCCGCTCCCCCTTCAGCAGCTCGGCGGCTCTCATCTCGCCGTTGTAGGTGTCGGTCGGCGGAAAGTGGGCGAGGACCTCGGAGCCGTCGATGCCCTGCCAGTAGAACGTGTGGTGAGGGAAGCGGTCCGTCTCGTTCCAGGAGAGCTTCTGGGTGAGGAAGTAGCGGACGCCGGCTGAGCGGAGTATTTGCGGCAGGTTCCCCGAGTAGCCGAATGCGTCCGGCAGCCAGCAGTCCTCCGTCTCGATGCCGTACCGGTCGATGAAGAAGCGCTTGCCGTGCACCAACTGCCGGAGAAGGGATTCACCGGAAGGGATGTTCGTGTCGGGTTCGACCCACATGGAGCCCACCGGCTCGAAGTTGCCCCGTCTCGCAGCCCCCTGCATCTCTGCGAAGAGGTCAGGGTGGTCCTCCTCCACGAATGCGTGTTGCTGAGCCTGCGAGCAGACGAAGACGTAGTCGGGGTTGTTCGCCATGAGACCGAGTGCGGTGGAGAAGGTGCGGGCGCACTTGCGGCGGGTCTCTCTTATCGGCCAGAGCCAGGCGGAGTCGATGTGCGCGTGCCCGACGGCCGTGACCTTGTGCCGAGCGCCTTCGGTGGCTTCCTCGAGGAGCCCGGACCAGAGCGGGCGTGCCTCGAGCGTCCTTTGGGCGGGCTCGCTGCTGCCGGCGGCGAGCGCCACGTCGTCGAGGATCTCGAGGATGCGCCGGGCACGCCCCTCGCCGGCGCCGAGCGCCACCGACAGGTCGAGCAGGACGTCGAGGTCGTACAGGGCGGCCTCGAGCTCGACGTCCCGGACCGCAAGCTCGGCTCTGTCCAGCCTGTACAGGGGGGTCCCCGAGTAGTCGGGCATAAGGTCCGGCCACTCGGGCGAGCCCCATGGCGGACACGGGTTGGCAGCGGCTTCGAGGTGCCAGTCGACCGTCTCACCGCCCGCCGCCCAAGCCGTCAACGGTGCATAGCTGTGGCGGGGGTTGATGCCCTGGAGCGGACGCGTGCCCTCGTAGAGGAGACCTTCGGCACCGAAGCCCGGCATGAGGTCGTATCCGAGGCCGATGCGCACGACCACGTTGCTTCCCGCCCAGGCATCGGGCACCCTGCCGCTGAGGTGGAACCAGACCGTGGACCAGGCGCCTCCCCATGCCTCGCCCTCAGCGAAAGGCTCGTACTTTCCCGCGAGTGCTCGGGCGGCGGGGATGGGCTCGCCCGCCACGACGTGAGCTTCCACGGAGAGCTTGTGCACCCGGGGGAAGACGAGCGGAGGGAGGAGTTCGCGGACGAGCCTGCGAACCCTCTGCTCCCGGAGCGCGAAGTCGTCGGTCACGGCGGAGTCGCCGGTTCGATTCGGCGCTCGGAGCGCGGGCGACAGAGGCGCATCAGAGGGGGAGAGTGCGCCGCCAGGTCTCGGCCGCTGCCACGTCGCCGAACACCTCGAGCTCCGACGGAGTCCCGCTCTTGTCCGTGCTGCCCTGTTCGGGCAGCCTGCCCCAGGTCCAGCGTGCGAGTGCCCAGGCCGGGCCCCTGAGGGCGACGTCCCCTTTCATGTGAGCCCTCGTGAAGGTCTTGGAAGCCGTGTCGACCGTCCACTCGGCTCCGGAGGCATCGGTGGCGTGGAGATGCACCCAGATGCCGTCCGCCTGGTGCATGTCGTCAGGCTCGACCTCCTCGAAGCGGAGCAGCTCGAGAACTTCGTCCACGATGTCGGCCGCGACCTGCGGGTCCACCGGTGTGCTGGTCGCCCCCGCCCCCGCCGTGGACCGCTCGTGATCGGCCGCCGACTCCGCGTCGACGCGATGGATGATCGTCTCGTTCATCTGGCGGCGCGCCCACCAGGCAGGGTTCCCAGGGCTGTCCTGGCCGAAGTTCCAGACCGATGCCGTTTCCGGCGTCGTTCGCAGCGCCCTCGTCACGAAGTCGAGCCGATCGGCCAGCCAGTCGACGTGAGAGACGTTGTCGGGCCGACGCGCGAGCTCCTCTCGTGAAGGAGGTTCACCGAGCTGTCCTTCGACTATCGAGCCGGCCCAGCTGTAGACGCGGGCGAGGTGTTTCACGAGGTCGAGGTATGTCCAGTCCGGGCAGCTGGGCACCGGGCGGTCGAGGTTTGAAGGCGTGGCCAGATCGATGATGCGGTCACACTCTCGCTCGATCGCGGCGATGCGCTGATCGTTGGTGAGGTCCACGTTTCGTAGTCTGCCCGGCATGGAGGTCGCGAGCGAGCTAGCCGTCTACGGCCCGCGAGGCGAGAAGGAGGAGCGCGACCTGCGAGAGCTCCTCTTGCTCGCGTCCACGGTTGCAGACCCCTGGGACCGGACGCTCCCGCTGCACCTCACTGCGTCGGCTCTCGTGGTCGACGGAGCGGGAAGGCTCCTGTTGCGTTGGCACGAGAGGCAGGGCCGGTGGTTGCAGGTGGGCGGGCACGCGGATCCCGGTGAGACGTCCGCTCTCGCTGTGGCCATGCGTGAGGCGCGTGAGGAGACCGGCCTTGCCGACCTCGAGCCTCTGTCCGACCGCCTCGTCCACTTGGCGGTGGTCGACGTGCTCCCCGGCAAGGGGGAGCCTGCCCACAGGCACGGAGACCTTCGCTACGTGCTCTCGACCTCGTCGCCGGGGTCCGCAGTGGCAGAGGATGCGGTGGCCGACCTCCGGTGGCTCTCGTTCGACGAAGCGCTCGCCGAGTTCGCCGGCACGAATTTGAGCGTTCTCGCCGAGCGGATGCAGGAGCTCCTGTGAGCTGAGGCAGAGCAGCCGAGCCCCTCGTGCGCCGGTTGGTGGACTCCTGCCGCCGGACCTGGCGGCGGCGGGGGCGGCTAGCCCGAAGTTCCCCCCGTTGAGCGGGGCGGGGAGCAGAGGTTGGCTTGGCGACCGGGAGTTTCGCGAGCGTGCGAGAGGGCGTGCGTAGTCGTGTAGGCGTGCTCCTTGATGGTCAGCAGTTCTTGTAATTCTTGACTGTAACGACATCGATGTGATTCGATTCGATTGTCGGCATGTACGTGGCGAAGGTGCCGAACCGGGGGTCGCCGCCGGCGGTGCTGTTGCGGGAGGAGCTTCCGGGAAGGTGGCAAGGTCCGCAACCGGACGCTCGCCAACCTCAGCAGCTGGCCGGAGGAGAAGGTCGACGCCCTCGCCCGGGTGCTGAAGGGCCTGCCCCCTTCCGCCGCGTTGGAGGGGGCGTTCGAGGTCAGCCGGAACTTGCCGCACGGGCACGTGGCGGCGGTGCTGGGGGCACTGCGGGGTGGCCTCGGTGTCGACGAGCTGATCAGCCCCACCCCGTCGCGCTGGCGTGACCTGGCGGTGGCGATGGTGGTCGCCCAGGTGGTCGACCCGAGCTCCAAACTGGCGCTGGCGAGGGGGCTGCGGTCAGAGACGGCGACACCAGCTCGCTCGGCGAGGTCCTCGGGTTGACCCGGGCGGACGAGGACGACCTATACGAGGCGATGGACGAGGTGGCCTCGCGCCAGGCGGCGGTCGAGGAAACGCTCGCCTCCCGGCACCTGCACAGCGGCACGCTGGTGCTCTATGACGTGTCCTCGGCGGCCTTCGAGGGGCGCACGTGCCCGCCTCGGGGCGATCGGCCACGCCAAAGACGGGGTGCACGGGCGGCTGCAGATCGTCTACGGGTTGTTGGCCACGCCCGAGGGAGTCCCCGTGGCGATCGAGGTCTTCAAGGGCAACACCGGCGACCCGGCCACCGTCGCCTCCCAGGTCCGCAAGCTCAAGGAGCGGTTCGCGATCAGCCACGTCTGCGTGGTCGGCGACCGGGGGATGCTGACCAGGGCGCGGCTCACCGAGGACGTCGCCCCCGCCGAGCTGGACTGGATCACCGCCCTGCGCTCCCCGGCCATCGCTGCCCTGGTGGAAGCCGGCGCGATCCAGCTGTCGCTGTTCGACGAGGCCGACCTGGTCGAGATCGCGCACCCCGACTACCCGGGCGAGCGCCTCGTCGCCTGCCGCAACCCGTTGCTGGCTGCCGAGCGGGCCCGCAAACGCGAAGCCCTGCTCGCCTCCACCGAGGCCGAGCTCGAGGCCGTCGCCACCGCCTGCCGGCGCGAGCGCCGCCCGCTGCGGGGCAAGGACAAGATCGCCCTGCGGGTCGGCAAGCTGATCAACCACTACAAGGTGGGCAAGCACTTCATCCTCGACTTCGCAAACGACAGCTTCACCTTCCGCCGCGACGAGGCCAAGATCGCAGCCGAGGCCGCCCTCGACGGGATCTACGTCATCTGCACCAGCCTCGGCCCCGACACGCTCGAGGCCGGCGAGGTGGTCTCCTCCTACAAGGCGCTCGCCCAAGTAGAGCGGGTGTTCAGGGGCTTAAACGCCGACCTCGACATCCGCCCCATCCGCCACCGCACCGCCGAGCGGGTCCGGGCGCACGTGTTCCTACGCATGCTGAGCTACTACGTCAGCTGGCACATGGCCGAGCGGCTGGCACCGATGCTCTTCAAAGACGACGACCCCGCCGCCGAGGCCCAAGGCACCAGCCCTGTCGCCCCCGCACAGCGTTCCGGGCGGGCGCTGGCCAAGGTCCGCACCAAGCGCACCGCCGACGGCCAACCCACCCACAGCTTCGCCAGCCTGCTCGCCGACCTGGCCACCGTCTGCGCCAACCGCGTCCAACCAACCGACTCGGGCCTGGCCGGCTTCACCATCATCACCACCCTCACCCCGCTGCAGCGCCGCGCCTTCGAGTTGCTCGGCGTCAGCCACCGCCTCGGCCACGCGTAGTCAGCACGCTTTCCCCCAACACCACGAACGACCAGGTAGCCAGCCAGATCGCTCAACCAGCCGGGGGGAACTTCGGGCTAGCATGAACGGGCCGTTGGTCGTGGCACGAGAGCCGGCGTCGCCGCCCGGAGCCAGCCACTGCTGCACGGCCCCATCGTCTAGAGGCCAAGGACACCACCCTCTCAAGGTGGAGACACGGGTTCGAATCCCGTTGGGGCTGCCACAAAAGTCCTGGTTATACGGCCAGAGTCCTGCAGCGAGTACTCGCAGACGATCTATGCAGACCAACTTTGGACCAACACCTGACGCTCCTATGTCAACTAACTCGCTCCTATGTCAACTAGCTCGCTTCAAGCCATGCTCTGTACCTCGCCGCGAGCTCGCCGTCGTAGGTGAGACCGCGCTCAAGGCGGGAGAGCGCGATGGGCCACGTGCCGAGGGCGCTCGCTGCGTCCGCGAGGGTCCTGCCGCTCGTGACCCGCTCGGCCCGGAGCTCGGCTCCTCGAACGGCCACTCCCGGTCGGACGAGCAGCGCATAGATCTCTCTCGCGATGTAGCGCTTCAGACAGCGCAGCGCCTCTCGCTTCGAGCGTCCCTCCTTCATCCGGCGCTCGACGTAGTCCCGCGTCCGGTCGTCGTGCACGAGGCGCACCATCGCGATTCGCCAGAGGGCGTGGTTCGCCTGGCGGTTCCCGCTGCGGTTCAGGCGGTGACGCTGGATCTTCCCAGAGGAGGCCGGCACCGGGGATACCCCGCACATGGCCGAGAAGGCGGCGTCGCTCTTCAGTCGTTCGGGGTTCTCGCCGGCGGCGACGAGCAGGATGGAGGCGACATCGACACCGACGCCCTTCGCGGAGCGAAGGGCCGGGTTGGCGTCTGCTGTGAGGCGGTCGAGCTGAGCGTGCAGCTCGTCCATCTCCTCGGTGAGCGACTGGTAGCGCCTCGCCAGGTGCCGGAGCGCCACCTTGGCGCCGTTCGTCGCGTCGAGGCCGTCGCCGGGGATCAGGCGAGCGCACCGCTTCACGCGTTCGGCCGTCGTGAGGCCTCCGAGCTGGGCTCGCAGGTCGGCCGGTGCGGTCAGCACGAGGTCTCGGATCTGATTGGCCACCTTCGTGCGCGCCTCGCGGGCAGAACAGAATGCCACCCGCACCATCCGGATCGACTCGACGACTCCGGTGCGGTCTTTCGGGACGACCGTCGCCTCGCCGTTCAAGACAGCTCGAGCTGCTGCCTCGGCGTCGACGGTGTCGGACTTCCCCCGCCGGCGGCGCATCTGGCGGTTGGGACGGTTCACCTCGACGACGGTGACCCCCTCGCTCTCGAGATAGCGGCAGAGGCCAGCCCCGTAGGTGCCGGTCCCCTCGACGCCCACGCGCTCGAGCCGCCCCTGCGATCGCATCCAGCGACAAAGCGCGCGCTCACCGAGCCGTGTCGTCGGAAACGACGACGTCGCGACGATGCGGCCAATGCCGTCGATCACCGCCGCGACGTGCACGTCCTTGTGCGTGTCGACCCCGCCGACCACGAGCTGCTCCCCATCCGTCATGCTGGTACCTGCCTTTCTGTCTCAACCGATGGAGGCACCACCGGCCGGGACGGGCGGACAGGACACTCAGGGTGCTCGTCAAGGCTCCTATCAGGTCACGTCCGTCCGACCGGCTGGTGCGAAAGCCCCGATCGCGACGCGACCGACAGGTCAGTTGAAAGGCACGACGCCAGTTACACGCTTCGGGTCAGGTCGCGCCACGACCGGGACGCCAGAAGCAAATCATGAGTGTCACACCCGCGATGTACGGTCGGTTTCGCCGTACGGATCCTTCGTTCGATCGAGAGGCGACTGTCAGCGCTGGCCCAGCGGCCGGTCCTGGTGAGCGCCCCTCCGTTTGGTTTCCTGCCAGAGCGAAGGAGCTAGCCAGTGATCGCCTCCATACCGTCCGCGTCGCTGCTCGGAGTCGACGGACGCCGCGTGGTCGTCGAGGTTCACGTGAGCAACGGCCTGCCCGGCTTCACCGTCGTCGGGCTGCCGGACGCGGCCTGTCGGGAGGCAAGAGACAGGGTGAGGGCCGCGCTGCTGTCGAGCGGACTGCCGTGGCCGCTTCGCAGGGTGACGGTCAACCTGGCGCCGTCGGGGCTGCGAAAGACTGGCTCCGGCCTGGACCTTCCGATCGCCGTCGGCCTGCTGGTCGCGATCGGGGAGGTGGGCGAGGGCTCGGTCGCCGGTTGCGGCTTCGTCGGCGAGCTCGGCCTGGACGGCAGCATCCGCGGGGTTCCCGGGGTCCTCCCGCTCGTGGCGGCTGTCGCCTGCGAGACCGTCGTCGTGCCGCCGGCAGGCTTGAGGGAGGCGCGGCTTGCCACCGCCAGAAGAGTTCGCGCGGCACGAACCCTCGCTGAGCTCGTCGCCGTATTGAAGGGGACCGGTGAGTGGCCGGAACTGGCCACGACGTCGGCCACCGGAGACACCCGGCCAGGCGGCAGCGAGCGTCCCCCGGACCTGGCCGACATCCGCGGCCAGGCGGTCGGTCGGCGAGCACTGGAGGTTGCCGCCGCCGGCGGGCACCACCTGCTCATGTCCGGGCCACCGGGCTCGGGAAAGACGATGCTCGCCGAGCGCCTGGCCGGGATCCTCCCGTCGCTGACGCCGGACGAGATCCTCGCGACGTGTCGCGTGCACTCGGCCGCCGGCATGCCCTTTCGTGCCGAGGTGCTCGACGGCAGGCCTCCGTTCAGGGCTCCTCACCACAGCAGCTCGGCGGTTGCGCTGTTGGGTGGCGGCTCTGGCTGGCTGCGGCCCGGCGAGGTGAGCCTCGCCACGAACGGCGTCCTCTTCCTCGACGAGTTGGCGGAGTTCCCGGCGGCAGTGCTCGACTCGCTGCGACAGCCGCTCGAGGAGGGAGTCGTGCGTGTCGCCCGGGCACGGGCCTGTGTGACGCTCCCGGCGTCTTTCCTCCTCGTCGCGGCGATGAACCCCTGTCCTTGCGGGGAAGGTCGCGATGCAACCGCCTGCTCCTGCGGACCCGCTCAGATCGACCGGTACGCCCGCAGGCTGTCCGGCCCCCTGCTCGACCGCTTCGACCTGCACGTCTCGGTCTCGCGGCCGAGGGCGGGCGAGCTCTTCGCGCCCGTGGCCGGCGAGTGCTCGGCCACGGTGGCTCTCCGCGTTGCCGAAGCAAGGGCCATCAGCCGCGACCGCGGCATGCGCAGCAGCGCAGGCATCCCGAGTCACCGGCTCGACGAGCTGGCGCCGCTCACGCCGAGGGCGAGGTCGCTTCTCAGGCGACGCGTCGAAGCGAGCGAGCTGAGCGCGAGGGGGCTCGACCGTGTGCGGCGGGTCGCCCGCACGCTGTCCGACCTCGATGGTGACAGCGGAGCAGTCTCTGTCGAGGCGGTCGCCACCGCGCTGGAGCTCCGGGCGGGCCGGCGCGCCCTGCTCGGCGATGCGGGTTCCGCGGCATGAAGCCTGTCTCCACCCTCCTCTCGTTGGGCACTGGCGGGCATGGCAAGGGCAGGCCGGGCGTCGACGGCGCGTTCGGCGAGGCGGTCGACGGTGCCGGTACGAGGGTCGCGCTGGACTGTGCGGGCGGATGATGCGATGACGAGCCGAGATGGAGCTCATGCAGCTTGCATAGGGATGCTGCCCGACATGACGCCGGTACGACTCACCCGGCTTCTCAACGGACGGCCTGCCGCCGAGGTCTCGCGGCGCATCCAGGCGAAGGATCCGGGCATCGTCCGACTACTCCGCGGAGCTGGGGGCTTCGAAGAGAGGAGCTCGTCGGGCACATCCGCCGAGAGGCGCGCCGGCGCCCGAGGCTCCGAGCGTGGCGACGACGAGAGCGACCTCGCGCCGACTCGGCCCGGAGGTGGGCGACCGTCCTTCGAGGCGCTCGTGTGGTCCTGGTCGAAAGAGCTGGCCAGGATGGACCCCGCTCAGGTAGCGAGATCTCTTGCCCGAGCCCGGATCGAGGTCGTGCGACTGGAGGAGAACGCGTACCCGAGCCGCCTGCTGCGCTCGCCGCACCCTCCCGAACTGCTCTACGTCCGCGGCGACCTCTCCTTGCTCCGCGGCGCCGGCGCCGCGTCGGTCGGAATCGTCGGGACGCGTCGAGCGACCCACTACGGCCTCTCCGTGGCACAGGAGCTCGCGGGTGCGCTGGCCGACCGCGGGGTCTCGATCGTCTCGGGCTTGGCGGCAGGCATTGACGGTGCGGGCCACGAGGCGACCCTCGCGAGGGCGGCGCACGGCTCCGGGCCCATCGCAGTCGTGGGAGGGGGCGTCGACGTGGTCTATCCCGAGCGGCACCGTCGCCTTTGGGAGCGGGTGGCCGAGGCAGGAGTCCTCCTGTCAGAAGCCCCGCCCGGGGCTCGGCCGCTACCCTGGCGCTTTCCTCAGCGGAATCGCATCATCGCGGCGCTGTCCGACGTCGTCGTCATAGTCGAGTCGCCCTTGCACGGAGGATCCATGCACACAGCCGAGGCGGCGAACGTGATCGGGGTACCGCTCTTCGCCGTGCCGGGCTCGATACGGAGCCCGCAGTCCGAAGGTACGAACCGGCTGATCGCCGACGGAGCGCTTCTGCTGCAAGACGTCGAGGACGTCCTTGTTGCACTCGGCCGGGTCGGCGAAGCGGGCCGCGGGGCGAGGAGCCTCTTCGGCGGCGGACCGGCGCGGGCTGATCCGGTCGCCCGCACGGCGCAGCTGAGCGTCCTGGCACGAACAGTCCACGACCTGCTCGGTTCCGATGCCGTGCACGTGGACGACATCTGCGAGCGGGTCCGAGCTCGCCTGGGCGAAGTCGTTATGGCCCTCGAGGAGCTCGACGAAGCCGGTGCCGCACGGCGGTGCGGGGCCGGCTGGGTGCGGGCTTGAACGAGCTCAGCGGGCCGAGGCGGGCCGAGGGCGGGCCGAGGGCGGGTCGAGAGCGGGTCGAGAGCGGGTCGAGAGCGGGCATCGACGCCCGCCCTCCTGCGGCCGCGATCGCGCGGCCGCGTTCGGCGGAGCCGGTACGGGTCGCCGACGGTCGATCAGCCGGCGAGCAGCTCCAGCGGGTCCACCGCATCGGCCCCGAGCGCCTCTGCCACGACGGCATTGGCGTAGGAGCCGGCCACGGTGTTGACCCCGCCCCGCAGGACAGCGTCGCTCCGAATCGCCCCTGCGACGCCCTGCTCGGCCAGAGCGACGACGAACGGGAAGGTCGCGTTCGTGAGGGCGTAGGTGGATGTGTGGGGCACGGCAGCCGGCATGTTGCCGACGGCGTAGTGAAGAACGCCGTCGACGAAGTAGGTCGGGTCGGAGTGCGTCGTCTCGTGCGTCGTCTCTATGCAGCCACCCTGGTCCACGGCCACGTCCACGACAACCGAGCCCGGCCTCATGGTCGCGACCATGTCCTTGGTCACGACGACGGGTGCTCGCCCGCCTGCCACCAGTACGGCGCCGATGAGCAGGTCGGCGTCGGAGATGGCCCGCTCGATCGATCCCCGGTTGGAGGCGAGCGTCATGATGCGCCCGCGGTGGATCTGGTCGACCCAACGAAGACGGTCGATGTTCCGATCGAGAAGGAGGACCTCGGCCTCCATCCCCTGAGCGATCCAGGCGGCGTTCCAGCCGACGTGTCCTGCTCCGATGACCACGACCCGCGCCGGACGAACGCCAGGCGCGCCACCGAGCAGTATCCCGCGGGTCCCGTTCCTCTTCTCGAGGAGGCTCGCCCCCACCTGCGTGGCGATGCGACCGGCCACCTCGCTCATGGGAGCAAGCAGCGGCAGCTCGCCGCTCGGTGCCTGGACCGTTTCGTAGGCGATGCCGGTGCAGCCGGTCTCGAGCAGCGCCTTGGCAACGGCCGGGTAGGCCGCGAGGTGCAGGTAAGTGAAGAGCACGAGATCTTCGCGGAGGAAGCCGAACTCGGACTCCTGTGGTTCCTTCACCTTGCAGACAAGGTCGGCCTCCCAGGCGTCCCCGGCGGATCCGAGCGTCGCGCCGGCGGCGGTGAAGTCCTCGTCTGCGAACGACGATCCCTGGCCGGCGCCCGACTGGACGACGACTTGGTGGCCGAGCGACGTGAGCTCGCGGACTCCGTCGGGAGTCATCGCGACGCGGTTCTCGGCCGTCTTCACTTCGGTTGGGATACCTACGCGCATGGCCTCAGCCTCTCACCCCGGGGAATGCCCAATGCCACTGCAGTACCTCCTCGGTCACGTTGCGGCAGCGATCGTAGGTCACCGTCCGGCATGGCTGACGATTCGGACCCTTTGTCCAAGGGTCTCGTTCGGCGCCCGGGGCCCGGGGCGCACAAGCCGCTCAGTCGGTCCCCTCTTCGAGCAGCTCGGCGAACCTCTCCTGCACCGAAGAGGTGAGCTTGCCCGGACACTCGG
>JAJYVX010000089.1:0-12165 GCA_021791795.1 Actinomycetes bacterium
GGTGCTCTCGGTGGCAGAGAGCGGCGAAGCGAGGAACATGATGTTCCCGTTCGACAGCACCGATGCCCGCACGCGGTACGAGGGGCCCGAGTCCTTCGACGGCCCGGCCGTGAAGTACACGTACGGCCCCCGCGGCAGCTTCAGGTTCGCACCGAGAGCCGACCCACGAGATGTCGTCGGGCTGGATCCGGGAAGGCCGCCTATGCCCGCCAGCTGGCCGCAGTCCTCGTCACCGTCTATGAGCGGCAGCTTGCTCCCGCTCGGGGTCTCGAGCTTCAGGCCGGGGACGGTGGCGGGCAGCTTCGGCGGAGGAAGGAGAGCGCCCCCTTCGGACACCGAGCGCGCCTGCACGGACCCGACGACCGTCCCGCCCCGCGTCCTCTCCTCGAGGAACATCCCGGGAGCGTTGTCCTCCACCATCCGCACGTTCGGCTTGAAGCCCGAGTCGAGGCAGGCCTCGACCATGGGGCGCGCCTGCTCGATGCTCGACTCGACCTGCCCGTTCAGGTAAGAGTCGAGCGAGTCGTAGGTGACCGCGTCGGCTGCCAGGAGCGCGACGAACGCCACCAGCCCGGCCGCTATGAGCAGCCTGAGGCGGAGCGACAACCCCTACTCACCCGGTTCGCGCAGCACGTACCCCACGAGCCTGATGGTATGGATGAGCGGCGGTCCGAGTACGTCCAGCTTCTTTCGCAGGTAGCGGACGTAGGTCTCGACGATGTTCTGGTTGCCGCCGAAGTCGTAGTGCCAGACGTGGTCGATTATCTGGTCCTTCGAGAGCACGCGACGGGGGTTCAGCAGGAACAGGCGGAGAAGGTTGAACTCCGTGGCGGTGAGCCTCACGGGCTCGGACCCACGCCAGACCTCATGGGTCTCCTCGTCCATGACGAGATCGGCGAAACGCAGCCGGCGGTCCTCGTCCTCCGTCCCCCGCACCCGCCGGAGGATCGCCTTTGTGCGGGCGACGATCTCGGCGAGGGAGAAGGGTTTCGCCACGTAGTCGTCGCCGCCGACGCTCAGCCCGGCCACGAGGTCGGACACCTCGTTCTTCGCCGTGAGGAAGAGGACCGGCACGCCGATCCCGTCCTCCCTGAGCCGCCTCGTCACCTCGAACCCGTCGAGGTCCGGCAACATGACGTCGAGGACGAGGAGGTCGAACTGCTGCTCTTGGGCGAGCGCGAGCGCCGCCCGCCCGTTCATCGCCTCCGACACGTCGTATCCCTCGTAGCGGAGGACGGTGCCCACGGCGTCGATTATCGACGCCTCGTCGTCGACGACGAGTATGCGGGCGGACTCGCTCACACGCGCGAGGATCGCGCGGGTGCCGCGTGTGATGCTGGGCACACCCTGGGAGCCGGCTGAGGGGCTCAGGGCACCTGCGAGAGGACGTGGGCGACCGAAGCGGTGAGCCGCTTCACAGTCGGGATGTGCATCATCTCGTTCACCCCGTGGGCGTTCGAGTCGGGTCCGAGGAGGCCGGTGACGAGGAACTGTGCCTCCGGATAGCTCTCGAGCAGCATCGAGAGGAAGGGGATCGTGCCGCCCTCGCCCATCTTGGCGCTCGGCTGCCCGAAGAACGCGAGCGAGGCGTCGTCGGTCGCCTGCGCCAACCATCCTTCCGTCGGCGGCGCGTCGAAGCCTCGCTCTCCGGTGACTTCGACCCCCACGCGGGCGCCTTCAGGCGGCTCGGCGAGGAGCCTCTCGCGGAGCTGCTCCGCGGCAGCCTTGGCGTCGGCCGATGGTGGCAGGCGGATGGCGAGGTGCATGGCGGTGTAGGGGCGCAGCACGTTGCCGCCGTCTCGCACTGAGGGCAGGCCGTCAGTGCCCACGTAGGCGACCGAGGGCCTCCAGGTCCGGCGGAGTATTCGTTCGCCCAGAGTCTCGCCGCCGAGCCGCAGACCGGCAACCGCCGGGAAGTGCCCGAGCGCATCGTCGCCGAGAAGCTCGGCGAGATCCTCGGCCTCGGCCCTGCGGTTGCGGGGTATCTCGACGTGGAACGCCTCGAGCAGAAGCTCGCCGGTCCGCTCGTCCTCCACGCGCGAGAGGAGCCGGCGCAGGAGGCGGAAGGAGTCGGGCACCACCCCCCCGGCGCCGCCGCTGTGCACGCCCTCGGTGAGGACGTCGACCCGGACGGTCGCGCCGACGAGACCCCTGAGCGATGTGGTCGCCCAGAGGCGGTCGTACGTGAGGCAACCGGAGTCGAGGCAGACGACGAGCGATGGCCCGGCTTCTCCGAGCCGGTCTCGGAGCTCGCCGAGATATGCCGGAAGGTGCGGGCTGCCGCTCTCCTCGCTCGCTTCGACGACCACCAGGCAGCGACCGTGGCCGACTCCGGTCCGCTCGGCGATCTCTATCGCGCCGAGGGCGGCGAAGATCGAATAGCCGTCGTCGGCGATGCCCCGCCCGTAGAGGCGGTCTCCCTCCCTCACGGGGAGGTACGGGCCGAGGCCCTCGCGCCACTCGCCGAGAGGCGGCTGCTTGTCGAGGTGGCCGTAGAGGAGAGTGGGGCGCCCTTCGCCGCCCCCACGCCGCGCGGGGGTCGCGGGCACGTCGACGAGGACGACCGGGGTGAGGCCGCCCGTCTCCAGCACCTCGACGGTCGCGCCTGGCCGGAGGCCCTCGGCGAGGGGCCTCTGCCGCGCCCAGTCGGCCAGCAGCGCCGCCGCCCGCCGGATGTGGCCGTTCTCGCTCCAGTGCTCGTCGAAGGCGGGGGAGAGGCACTCGATACGGGTGTACTCCTCGAGCCAGCCGAGGGCGTCGCGCTCGAACAGCTCGTCCGCCTCCTGCAGCAGTCCCGGGTCGCTCAAGGCGTCGGTGGGCACGATCGGCCTCAGTACGACTTCGGCAGGCCGAGGGAGTGCTGCGCGACGAAGTTGAGGATCATCTCGCGGCTGATGGGAGCAGTCCGCAAGAGCCGCGCCGTTCCCCACAGGTCGGCGAGGCCGTACTCGGACGCGAGACCGTTCCCACCGTGCGCCTGGATCGCGGCGTCGAGCGCCTGGAGAGAGGCCTCGGCCGCGGCGAATTTCGCCATGTTGGCGGTCTCGCCGGCGTTCACGGCGTTGTCGTAGCACCAGGCCGCCTTCTCGAGCATCAGCCGGGCCAACTCGAGGGAGATCTTCGCTTCGGCGAGCGGGTGGGCGACCCCCTGGTGGCTGCCGATCGGCCGGTCCCAGACGGTTCGCTCTCGGGCGTAGGAAGCCGCCTTGTCGAGGGCGTAGCGGCCGATGCCGCAGCCGACCGCCGCCGACATGAGACGCTCGGGATTGAGGCCCGCGAAGACCTGGCGCAGGCCGTCGCCCTCAGTCCCGAGGAGGCGATCCGCCGGGACGATCGCATCGTCGAAGAAGAGGGTGAACTGCTTCTCGGGCGCCGAGATCTCGACGGGGATGGGCGTCCGCTCGAGTCCTTCGGTGGCCGTGTCGACGATGAAGAGCGAGAGGAGGGCTTTCCCGCTCGACTCGTCGGTGCCGGTGCGTGCCACGACCAGCACCTGGTCTGCTTCGTCGACGCCGGAGATGTAGTACTTCGTGCCGTTGAGGCGCCACCCGTCTCTGTCCGCCCGGCCGGTCGTGGATATGCGATGGGAGTTCGAGCCGGCGTCAGGCTCGGTGATGGCGAACGCCATCTTCGTCTCTCCGCTCGCCATGAGCGGCAGGAACGTCTCTTTCTGGTCGCCGGTGCCGAACTTCGCGACGAGCGTCCCGCAGATGGCAGGCGAGACGAGCATGAGGAGGAGCGGGCAGCCGGCGGCTGCGACCTCCTCACACACGATCGAGAGCTCGGCGATGCCCATGCCGCCGCCCCCGTACTCCTCCGGCAGGTGAACACCGAGGAACCCCGCGCTGCCCAGCTCGGCCCAGAGCTCGTCCTGTTTCAGCCCGGCGGAGGCACGATCCATGAAGTAGGCATGGCCGTACCCGGCCGCGATCTTCGCCGCCGAGGAGCGCAAGAGCTCTTGCTCAGGCGTCGGCCGGAAGTCCATCGCAGAGCACAATAGGGCCCGAGCACGGGGGGTACGCGCCGGGTATGGTCAGGTTCGTGAGCCCCCCGCGCAGACCTCTCTCCGCCATAGTGCTCGCCGCCGGAGAAGGCACGAGGATGCGGTCTCTCACCCCGAAGCCCCTCCACCGCCTCTGCGGGAGGCCAATGATCCTCCACGTGCTCGACGCCCTCGCCGAGCTCGCCGTCGACAGGGTCGTGGTCGTCGTCGGCCACGGTGCGAACGAGGTGACGAAGACGGTGCAGTCGGAGGCGCCGGCGCGGTTCGCCCTCGAATTCGTCGAGCAGCCCGAGCCGAGGGGAACAGGTGATGCCGTGTCCGTCGCCTTGACGGGCTTCCCCGATGCCGGTGACGACGACGACGTGCTCATCCTGCCGGGAGACACGCCGCTCGTACGGCCGGCCACCCTCGCCCATCTCGTGACGAGGCACCGCGACGACGACGCCGCGGCGTCGATCCTCACGGCGAAGCTCGAGGACCCGTTCGGCTACTCGAGGGTGCTGCGGGCGAAGGACGGGCGCGTGCGCCGCATCGTCGACGACGGCGAGGCCACACCAGACGAGCTCGGCGTGGACGAGGTCGCGACGCAGATCTACTGCTTCCGGCGCGGCGTCCTCGCCCCGGTGTTGCGCAGGCTGTCGCCCGACAACACGCTCGGCGAGTACTACCTCACCGACACGATCGAGGTGCTCCACGACGCCGGCTACGGCGTCGTCTCGGTGCTCTCGGGCGACCCGGTGGAGGGTGCGGGCGTGAACGACCGTGCGCAGCTGGCGGCCGCCGAGGCGGAGATGCGTGTACGCCTCAACGACCGCTGGATGAGGCGCGGGGTGACGATGGTCGACGCCGAGGCGACCTATCTCGACACGACCGTCGAGCTGGCCCCCGACGTGACTCTCCTGCCCGGTGTCGTGCTCGAGGGCCGCACGACGGTGGGGAGCGGCTCGGTCCTCGGACCGCAGGTCCACCTGGTCGACTGCGAGCTCGGCGAGGGCGTCCGCATCACCCAGTCGACAGGCGAGCGCGCCATTCTCGAAGACCAAGTGCAGGTGGGACCGTTCTCGGTGCTCGAGCCCGGGACACGTCTCGAGGCGGGCGAGCGGGTCGGCCCATTCTTCGGGAGAGGGAGAGGATGGAGCTGACACCGAGGCACCGCTTGGAGATCGTCTCGGGTCGGGCCCATCCCTCACTTGCCGAGGAGATCGCTGACTGCCTCGACGTGAAGCTCGCCGAGGCGAACCTGCGCGAATTCCCCGACGGCGAGCTCCACTGCCGCTACGGCAACTCCATAAGGGGAGTCGATCTCTTCATCGTGCAGACCCACGCAGCGCCCGTGAACGACTCGATCATGGAGATGCTCATCATGATCGACGCCGCCAAGCGCGCCTCGGCGAAGCGGATCACCGCGGTGTGTCCCTACTACGGGTACTCGCGCCAGGATCGCAAGGCGACCGGGCGGGAGCCGATCACCGCCAAGCTGATCGCCGACCTCGTGTCGGCCGCCGGCGCCGACCGCATAGTGAGCGTCGACCTCCACTCGGGGCAGATCCAGGGGTTCTTCGACGGACCGGTCGACCACCTCACGGCGACGCCCGTCCTCGTCGACTACCTGCGGCGGGAGGCCGTCGCGAACATGGTCGTCGTGGCGCCTGACGCGGGTCGGGTGAAGGTCGCCGAGCGGTTCTCCCAGCAGCTAGGCATGGACCTTGCGCTCGTCCACAAGAGACGGCCCCCGGGTGGCGCGAGCGACCAGGTCGAGGCGCTGCACGTCGTCGGCGAAGTCGAAGGCCGCTGTTGCGTGATCATCGACGACCAGATCGGCACTGCCGGCACCGTCGTGGCCGCAGCCGAGCGCCTGCTCGAGCAAGGGGCCACGGACGTCTGGGCCATGGCGACGCACGCCATCCTCGCCGGTCCCGCCCTCGACCGCCTGAATTCGGCGCCAATCTCGAGGGTGGTGGTGACGAACACCCTTCCCATCTCCGAGGACCGTCGGATAGACAAGATGGAGGTGATCTCGGTGGCGAGGATCATCGCCGACGCCATCGACGCCGTCTTCGAGGACACGTCGGTCTCGGAGATCTTCGGGGGCCAGAACCTGCTCTGAGCGCTCGGCGATCCGCACCGGGCCCGGCGGGCGGAAGGCCCGCCGTCATGGCATAGAATCGTTCGCCGCTGGACAGGACGGCTGCAAACGCCTCTCGTCCGGATATCAAGACTTGTCCCTATGAGTTGCTGACCCAAGCTCTAGACCCCGCTTGAGGAGCGCGTCCAATGGCAGAGATCAACCTCGTCGCGGAGCCCGGCCGTGAGGCGGGCAGCCGAGTGAGCCGTCGTCTACGCGCCGCGGGGCGCATCCCGGCAGTCGTCTACGGCCACGGCATCGCTCCGATCGCCGTCTCCGTCGACGCCCGAGAGCTCCGGAGCGCCCTCAGCACCGACGCGGGCACCCGGGCTCTCCTGCAGATCGAGATCGGCGCGGACCGGCATCTCGCCATGGCCCGCCAGCTGCAGCGCCACCCCGTGCGGCGCACCGTGACGCACGTCGACTTCCAGGTCGTGAGCAGGGACGAGGTGGTGACCGCAGAGGTCCCGATCGTGCTCGTCGGCGACGCCGTCGCGGTCCACCAGGGCGACGGTGTCGTGGGCCAGGAGCTGCAGGCGCTCGCCATCAAGGCCAAGCCGGCAGATCTGCCTCCCGCGATCGAAGTGGACGTCTCGGCGCTCGAGATCGGTGGCACGATCCGAGTGTCCGACCTCGCGCTCCCCCGTGGCGTCGAGACCGACGTCGACGGCGAGCATGCCGTCGTCGCCGGCCGACCGCGGCAGATCACCGCTCTCGGTGAAGAAGCGGCGACAGTAGAGGGTGAGGAGGCCGCTGCTGCGGCCGAAGGTGCCGCCGATAAGGGCCGGGACGAGGGCACCTCCTCTCGCGGCGGTGGCGGCGCCAGCTGAGGAACCTCCGACTGCCCGGCATCTCCAGGCGCTCCGGACGACCACCCGGCGACATCTCCCGTCCTGATCGGCCGGTGAGGGGAGAGAGTTCACGCGTCGAGCTGCTGGTGGTCGGTCTCGGCAATCCCGGGCCGGAATTCGCCGGGTCGCGTCACAACTACGGAGCCGAGACCGTCCGGCTGCTCGCACGCCGTCACGGCGTGACGTTGAAGCACGAGAAGGGCACGATGGCCGAGACGGCCATGGTGCGCAGCGGCGGCCACGTCCTCCTCCTCGCTGTCCCGCGGACGTACATGAACGACTCCGGCATGGCCGTGGGCGCGCTCTGGCGGCGCTACCTCGGCAAGGAAGCGTCCCCGGGCCAGGTCATCGTCGTGCACGACGAGCTCGACCTGCCTCCCGGCACGGTCCGCGTGAAGGAGGGTGGCGGTACCGCCGGTCACAACGGCCTCAAGTCGATCCAGTCCCACCTGCACACGAACGCCTTCGGGCGTGTCCGTATCGGTGTGGGCAAGCCGCCGTCGCGCGCAGCCGGTGTGGACCATGTGCTGCGGCGCCCACAGAAGGCCGACCGCGAGGCGCTCGAGGTGGCGACCGAGCTCGCGGCCGACGCCGTCGAGACGGTTCTCGCCGAGGGTGTGGCTGTCGCTATGAACCGCTTCAATTCGAGGCCGTGACCCTCTCGTCGCTCCCGGGCCTCCTCGCCGGAGAGTCAGCCATCGCCGAGCTCCTCGGCGCCGACGACGCCGTAGTCGCCATACCCGAGGCGGCGCGCTCCGTCGCGCTCGCGGCCGTCTCGGAGCTCGGCGCCGCTCCCGTCACCATCGTCGTCACGCCGACGGCGCGCGAAGCCGAACAGCTCTCGCACGACCTCGCCTCGTTCGTCGAGCCGGACTGCGTGGAGCTGCTGCCGGCCTGGGAGACCCTTCCCTTCGAGCGGGTGTCGCCGTCGAGCGAGACGATGGGCCGGCGGCTCAGGGCGATGTGGCACCTGAGGCACGCCGGCGAGCCGGCGAGCCGACGCGCCTCCATCGTCATCTCGCCGGTGCGGTCGATGCTCCAGCGACTCGGGCCGCGGGTGGAGGACGTGGAGCCGATGGTGGTGCAGGCGGGCGGGCAGGTCGAGAGGGACGATCTCGTCGGCCGGCTGGTGCACGCCGGTTACCGCCGCGAGTACCAGGTGGAGCACCGGGGCGAGATGGCTGTTCGCGGGGGGATAGTCGACGTCTTCCCGTCTACCGCGGACGAAGGCGTCCGCATCGACCTCTGGGGCGACGAGGTGGAGCGGCTCACGCTCTTCGACGTGAGCGACCAGCGCTCGGTGGAGGAGGTCGCGCGAGCCGAGATCTTCGGCTGCCGCGAGGTCGTGCTCACCGAGGACGTGCGCCGCCGCGCCGCAGTGCTCGCCCGCGAGGCTCCGGTCGCACGCGACGTCTTCGAGCGGCTCGCCGAGGGCCTGCAGTTCGACGGCATGGAGTCCTGGCTGCCGTGGCTGGCGGGCGAAGAGCGCCTCTTCACCGACCTCCTGCCTGAGGACGCCCGCGTCGTCCTGCTCGACCCGCGGCGGCTCAGGGACCGCGCGAACGACCTCGTCGAGGAGGAGGCGTCGCTCGCCGAGACCCTCTGGCAGACTTGGGTGGCGGGAGGCGATGCGGCCTCCGGCGCGGCCTCCGCACCCCGCTTGCACCTGCCGTTCGAGAGGCTGCTCGCCCGTACGCCGGCCAAGGTCGCCTCCGTGCTGTCCGCGGCGGACCGCCCGTCCACCTGCAGCCTGCAGGCCGTCGGCTGGCCGCCGGTCCTCGGCGACGCCTCCGGGCTCGCCAGGCGGCTCGGCGAGCTTGCCCGCTCGGGCAACACGGTGGTGGTCTGCGCCGACGGCGCCGGCAGCGCCGAGCGCCTGCGGACGGTGCTCGAGGCGGAGGGCCTGCAGCCCGATCTCGTCGGTCCCCCCGGGGCGGACGGCGGCGAGGATGCGCGACTGCGCCGACCTGGCGTCCACGTCGTCGTCGCGCCGCTCGACCGGGGCGCCCACCTTCCCGGCTCCCGTCTCGCCATCCTCGCCGAGCCCGACATCACCGGCCGCCGCCGGCCCCACCGTGTGGCGCGGCCCAGGCCACGTGCGGTGGAGGGCTTCTTCGACGACCTGAAGCCGGGCGACTTCGTCGTCCACCACGTGCACGGGGTGGCCCGTTTCGCCGGGCTCGTGCGGCGGGCGATCGGCGGTTCGGAGCGCGACTACCTCCTCCTCGAGTACCGGGGAGGCGACAAGCTCTACGTGCCGTCGGACCAGATAGACGCCATCACGCCGTACACGGGCGGCGACAGCCCGAGCCTCAACCGGCTGAACGGGAGCGACTGGCAGAAGCAGAAGGCGAGAGTGCGGGCCGCCGTCCGCGAGGTCGCACGCGAGCTCGTGTCGTTGTACCGCAGGCGGGCGACCGAGCCCGGGCACGCCTTCGCCGAGGACACCCCGTGGCAGCGCGAGCTCGAGCAGTCGTTCCCCTTTCCCGAGACGCCGGACCAGCTGAGAGCGATAGCCGACGTGAAGGCGGACATGGAGCTGCCAGTGCCGATGGACCGCCTCGTCTGCGGTGACGTCGGGTTCGGCAAGACCGAGGTGGCGATACGGGCGGTCTTCAAGGCCGTGCAGGACGGCTATCAGGCAGCCGTGCTGGTCCCGACGACGCTCCTCGCACAGCAGCACTTCCAGACGTTCGCCGAGCGGTATACCCCCTACCCGGTCCGGGTGGAGATGCTCTCCCGCTTCCTCACACCGGCAGAGGCGCGCGAGGTGGGGAGCGGGCTCAGGGACGGGACGGTCGACGTGGTCATCGGGACTCACCGCCTCCTCGCCTCTGACGTCTCCTTCAAGAAGCTCGGCCTCCTCGTGGTCGACGAGGAGCAGCGATTCGGCGTCGCCCACAAGGAGCTCATCAAGCAGGTGACGGCAGGTGTCGACGTGCTCACTCTCACTTCGCGGCCGATCCCCCGCACGCTCGAGCTGAGCCTTACGGGCATACGCGACCTCTCTCTCATCAACACCCCGCCCTCCGAGCGGCAACCGATCCTCACCTATGTCGGCGAGCACGACGAGCGAGCTGCCGCCGAGGCGATCCGCCGCGAGCTGTTGCGCGAGGGGCAGGTCTTCTACGTGCACAACCGCGTGCGGGACATCGAGCGTGTCGCCGGCGAGCTCCGCGAGATGGTGCCCGACGCGAGGATCGGCGTGGCGCACGGCCAGATGGACGAGGGAAGCCTCGAGCAGGTCGTGCTCGACTTCTGGGAGGGGCGCCTCGACGTCCTCGTCTGCACGACCATCATCGAGTCGGGCATCGACATGCCGGCCGTGAACACCCTTGTCGTCGACCGGGCCGACCGGCTCGGCCTCGGCCAGCTGCACCAGCTCCGGGGCAGGGTCGGCCGCGGCGATCGCCGGGCGTACGCCTACCTGCTCTACCCGCCGGACCATGTCGTGACCGAGCAGGCCTACGAGCGGCTGCGCACGATAGGAGAGCACACGGAGCTCGGCTCGGGCTTCAAGATCGCCATGCGCGACCTCGAGATCCGGGGAGCCGGGAACCTGCTCGGGAACGACCAGTCCGGCCACATCGCGGCCGTCGGCTACGACCTCTACGTCCGGATGGTCTCGGAGGCCGTAGCCGAGCTGAAGGGCGAGCCGGTGAGGGCTCCGATCGAGATCACGGTCGACCTGCCCGTGAAGGCGTCTCTGCCCGAGGCATACGTGGGCCGGGAGGACCTCCGGCTGGAGGCGTACCGACGCCTCGTCGAGGTGCGCACGGCCGACGCGGTCGACGACTTGCGAGCCGAGTGGGTCGACCGGTTCGGGGTGCCACCGGCAGAGGCCGAGGCTCTCCTCACCATCGGCCGGCTCCGGGCGGAATGTGCGAGAACAGGCGTGACGGAGGTCACCGGCGCGACGGTGAGGCCGGGCGCCGCGGGCATGGGGCGGCCGGGCGAGGTCATCGTCCGCCTGTCGCCGGTCCGCCTCGCCGTGTCAGGCGAGGTACGGCTGAAAAGGCTCCATCCCCGGGCGATCGTGAAGGAGGACGGCCACCAGCTCGTCGTCCCGCTGGCCGCGGGTGTCGACCTCCCCGCGCGCCTGGCTGCACTGCTGCAGGAGCTGCTCCCTGCCACGGCCACAGCCGCCTGAAGCCGCCCGAACCGGCTGGGTGCTCCTTCTCCCCTACCATCCACGCGTCGTGAAGCGAACAGTCACCAAACGACTCGCCCCTGCCGCCGCCCTCGCGGCCGTGGCGCTCGCGGCGAGCCTCCTCTCGGGCTGCAACGCGAGCGCGTCGCCCTACGCGGCTCGGGTGGGCAGCGCGACGATCAGCCGCGGGACGCTCGACGCCATGCTCTCGGGCATCCAGGCGAGTCGCGGCTACCGCTGCCTCTTCACCGGAGGGACGAAGCTGACGGGAGTCGGTACGGATACCTGGTCCGCCACCTATGCGCGTTTCGTCCTGACGAACCTCATCCAGGCGGAGATAGCCGAGCAGGCGGCCGCCGCCCGGCACCTCTCCGAGCCGGCCTGGCTCGAGGGGGCCGCCACCGTCCAGCTGCAGCAGAGCATCGCCCAAGGCCTCACGCAGGCGCCGTCCTGCGGCACTGCGCAGGCCGTCTGGGCCGGGCTCGACGCGGCCTACAAGGCCAATCTCGTGCGCTACCAGGTGGCCGAGGACGTCCTCGCCGGCTCGGCCGAGAAAGCGTCCCTCTCGCCCGCGGGGCTCGCAAAGTTCGCCGCGGCGCACCCGTCCCTCTCCGAGCAGGTTTGCCTCTCCGTCATCGAGGTCCGGTCGAAGGCGGAGGCCGCCAGCCTGCGGACTGCCATCGCCGGTCGCAAGGCGAGCTTCGCGAGCGAGGCGAAGAAGCACTCGATCGACTCCACTTCGGCCGGCGCCGGCGGCGCCATCGGCTGCCTCACGACGAGCCAGCTCGTGAGCCCGCTCGGACCCGTCGTCGGGGCGCTCAGTCCCGGCACCGTGAGCAGCCCCGAGCCGTTCCGCAACACCTACCTGCTCCTGCTCGTGACGTCGAGCAGCAGGCTTTCGGACACCGCTCTCGTCTCGGCCATCTTCGTCGCGGCCCACCAGCAGTACGCCAACATCGTGGCCGAGGCGGCGAAGACGTACCAGATCGTCGTCGACCCGCAGTACGGTACCTGGTCACCGAAGTCGGGTCAGGTG
>JAJYVX010000089.1:12175-12895 GCA_021791795.1 Actinomycetes bacterium
CAGGTGGCCGCGCCGAAGGCCCCGGCCGCCAGATTCGTACCCAACCTGGGGGCCGTCACCGGCACCACGACCGCGGGGACGCCCTCGCTTCCGGCGAGGCCCTAGAGCCATGCGGGGCCGGCGCGCGGGACGAGAGGGACGAAGATCTCAAGTTCGACGGTCCGCTCGGCCGGGGTGAGCCTAGCTCGGATCGTCGTGGTCGGGCTGGGTCCCGCCGGGACCGACCTCATGAGCGCGAAGGCGCTCCGCGCGCTCGAGTCCGGCCACGGGCCGGTGTTCTTCAGGACTGGCCGGCACCCGGCCATGGCCGCCTTCCCCGGCGCCCGGACGTTCGACCACCTCTACGAGTCGGCAGCCGAGCGCGCCTCGGTCTACGAGCAGATCGCCGAGTTTCTCGTCGACGCCGCCGTCGCCACCTGCGCAAGCGCGCCGGGCTCCCGTGTCGCCTACGCCGTGCCCGGCTCCCCGCTCGTCGCCGAGCGCAGCGTCGCGGTGCTGCGGCGGCTCGCAGGCGAGCGATCCGTCGTGGTCGAGCTCGTCCCCGGCCTGTCGTTCCTCGACCTCGCCTGGGCGCGCCTCGGCGTCGACCCCGTGGCGGAGAGCGTGAGGTTGGTCGACGGCGAAGCCTTCGCCACCGAGGCGGCCGGCGAGCGCGGGCCGTTGCTTGTCTCGCACTGCTGGAACCGCTCCGTGCTCTCTGGCATGAAGCTCGCTCTCGGC
>JAJYVX010000090.1 GCA_021791795.1 Actinomycetes bacterium
CGGCCTGGGGCGACGCGTGGCCCGATGCCTCGGCGAGTCGGGTGTAGCGGGCTGGGCTAGGGGATCTTGCCCGGCCCGGTCAGGAGGCAGCCCGCCCGTCTCGCCGGGTCGGCCGGGGCGGCGAGGCGGGGCGGCTGGGCGAAGGCGGGCGCGCTGAAGGCGAGCATGTCGAGGGGTGCTTTCGCCGCGGCGTCGCGCTTCGTCAGGGCGGGCAGGTTCCACTTCTGCTCGACGAGGGCGAGGATCGAGGTGTGGTCGAAGACGACGGGCGAAACGTAGCCCTTCTTCGCATACGCGCTCACCACACCCGCAGGTACCCGGAAGCCGTACTGGTCGAAGCTCGCCTTCACGTCGCCCTTCGTCAGATCGGGCGGCACGTCGTCGGGGACGGGCGCCGGCGGCGGGACCACGTGGTCGTAGTAGCCGCCGTGCTCGTCGTAGCACCAGATGAGCAGCGTCTCCCGCCATTTCGGGCCGTGCATCACCGCCTGCACGACCTTTGACAGGAACACGTCTCCGAACTGGACGTCCTGCGGGTTCTCCTCCGAGCTCTTCGTGAAGTTGGGGTCGACGAGCGAGAAGGCGGGAAGGGCTCCCTTGTTCGCGTCGCTGAAGAACCTGCCGATGGGGACCGTGCCGTCGACCACCCACTTCTTGCCGAGCAGCCCCATCCACACGTACACGCTCGGCGTGCCCTTGGGGGAGAAGAAGTAGTTCTTCCAGGAGATCCTGTTCGCATGGAAGTGCTCGAGGATCGTGCCGTTCGGCGGGAGCGCCATGTCGAACGTGTCGTTGATCATGCCGAGGGAGGTGCCGGCGAGCAGGTAGCGGCGGTTCGGGTACGTCTGGCCGAGGAGCGAGCAGAACCACCTGTCGGCGAGAGGGAAGGTCCGGGCGAGGGAGTTCGTGAACGGCATGTCCTTCGGCGTGAAGTAGCCCATGGCGACCGGGCCGGAGGCCGACGTGACGAAGCCTTCGAGCTTTCCGCCCTCGAACTGGGCGTGGGAGGCGTTCCAGCTCTGGCTCGGCTTGTGCTGAAGCTGGCACGGCGTCGGCATGTGAAACGCCCGCAGGCGGCCGCCGTGTCCGTTCGGGTTCCAGTTCGTCGGCCTGCCCTGCGGGCCGAGAGTGAAGCCGTCGCCCCGGCCGAGCATGCCGAGGATGTTGTCGAAGGAGTGGTTCTCCATCATCACGACGACGATGTGCTCGATCTCGGGAATCTGGTCGGTTCCCATGGGCCGGTCGGGGAAGAAGAGCTGGCCGGGCTGCCTGGGCTTGGGTGTGAGCCGGGCCGTTGCCGGCGTAAGAGCGGCGTTGCGCAGGGATCCGCCGCCTCCTTCTGTGCCGACCCCTGACCGTCCGCCCGTTGGCCGGTTGGCCCCGGCGGCTGCGGCAGCTGCGCCGGTCGCAGCACCGGCGACGACGAGACCCCCGGCCGCCAGCACGCCCTTTAGGAACCTGCGCCTACCCTCGGCTCTCCCGGAGTGATCCGCGCCGGGGGGTTGCCCCGAGCCAGGTGAGCTGTCCACCTCCTGCGAGCGACCCGAATCATGCGGGTCGTCGAGGATCCGTGAGTCGTTCGAACCAGCACCCATCGCACCGAGCGTACGGCTTCTCGAGGGTTGTCTGCTCCCCTCAGAAGGCCCCGGTGCCGGCCCTGTTCAAGGCGCGGTGCTCGACGGCGGAGCGATACTGTGCCTCCACCACCCGCGCTCCCGCCGATGTCAGCCCGGCTTCCGTGCCACCGCCGAAGACGTAGGCCTCGCCGTGGCGAGCGATCGCCCGTAGGAGTGCCGAGCGAACGTCGACGACCGTCGCGTGCGCGGCCGATGCCGCCGACGCGATCACGGCGTCGTAGGCGGCGAGCGCCGCGGCGATGGCGTGTGCTGTCGTGGCGATCGCCGGGCAGCCGTTGTTCGCGCTGCAGAGCCACGCGTAAGGCGCCAGGTTCACCGGCGGGAGGTTGGCGACGAGGATCGTCACGGCGCCGTCGTGGCGGAGATCGGCGAGGAGAGAGTGCAGCTCGGTCCCAAAGCTCGCAGGCGCGCCGCCCGCGAGGGCCGGTCCGAGTCCGAGCTCGACCGAGACGACCGACGGCTTGACGCGGGCGGCGAGCGTCTCGGCTGCTCCGATCGGCGCAGCCGCCTGGCCGTCCCCGCCGGCGCCCCCCGGGTCGTAGGCAAGGGCGGAGTAGGAAACCGTCCAGTCCGGGAGAGCCTGGTCGCCCGGCGCTTCGAGGGGCAGCTGGGCGGCGCCGGCGGCGCTCTCCGGTGAGCCCGGCTCCGAGCCCAGGCGGGTGGCGGCAAGTGTCGCCTGGTCGGCTATGTCGAGATAGGTCACCGGTGCACCGACACGGCTCGGAGGCGGTCCGCCCAGTCCGGCGCCGGAGGCCCCGCAGGCCGAGGACAAGAAGGCGATCGCCAGTGTGGCAGTCAGAGCTGCCGCCGCTTGCCGGGTGCGCGACATCAGATGTCCACCGCCGCTCTCGCCGGCAGGCGCGCGGCCCGAAGTGCGGGGAAGATGCCCGCCAAGAGCGCCACAACGGCCGATCCGGCAATGCCGCCGATGGGCAGCAGCCACGGTACGGAGAGAGCGACGCCGGCGAGCCCCTCCGAGTGAAGATACGCGTTGGCGTTCGCGGCGATGGCGGCGGCCATGGCAATTCCGAGGATCGTCCCGATCACTCCACCGACGAGGCCGAGGAACAGTGCCTCGACGAGGAAGACTCTCAACACGTCGCGATCACGTGCACCGATCGCCTTCATGACGCCTATCTCACGCCTCCGCTCGCGGATCGCCGCGAGAAGGGCGTTGGCAATGCCGAGAGCGGCGATCGCAAGAGCTACGAAACCGATGCCCGAGAGGACCAGCTCGACCACGTGGAGGTACCGGCCCACCGACACGATGAGCCCGACCGGTGCCGTGCTCGAGTAACCGATGGCGGCAATCCCCGCACGTACGCCGGCGACGTCGCCGAGCTGCTTCGCGATGACGACTGCCGCCGTGTAGCTGGGCGTCGCCGGTGACTGCCCCGGAGCGTCTATGCCCGAGAAGCCTGCAGCGCTGCCCGGACCTGCGCCTGCACCCGCGACAGCAGCAGCCGCGCCTGCGAACAGCTCCTCGCGGCCGATCAGCGCCGGCCACACGACGAGCGATCCCGACCCCGCCTCTTCGTCGACGACGCCGACGATCTCGACGTTGAGCCGCTGTGAGAAAAGAAGGCCACTCCCGGCGGCGACATCGACGAGCGTGACCCTCGAGCCGACCACCTCGCTCGCCCGCGACCGGCTGAGGCCGAGATGCTGCAGGTACTCGAGCGTGGCGTCGACCTCGACGGTCGAGTTCGTCGCGGGAAGGCGGCCGGCGAGGAGGGTGATCGGCAGCTCGCTCACGTTGGTGAGATCGGCCGACACGAGGGTCGTGCCGAAGGGTTGCGCCGAGCATCCCGGCTGCCCGGACGCCGAACCGCCGCCAGAGCCGGCCACGCTGCCTGCGCCGGTGCCGCCGACCGCCGGAGGACAGAGAGTGCTGCCCGGGGGAGCCTTGGCTGGAGGAACGACTGTCGTCTGCTCCGCCGTGACCGTGTACACATGAAGGACGCCCGGTAGGCGCGACATCTCCGATACCGCCCGGGCCGTGATGGCCCGAGGGGGACCGGGAATGGGATTGTCCAGCGTCTCCTGGGAGGGATTCGGCGAGTTCGGCTCGACCGTGATGCCCGCAAGAGCGCCGCCGTGGGAGAGCTGCGACAGGACCCGTGTCCTCGCCGTGCCGGCGATCGTGAGCAGTGCGGAGAGGAGAGCCGCGGCGAGGGCTATGGCGAGCACTGTGAGGACGGCCCGGCCCGTGCGGCGGCGCAGCTCCCGCCCGGCGACGGTCAGGGCGTCGGCCCAGTTCACAGCGCCTCCCCGGCCGGCCAGGCGCGCTCGGTGCCGGCAACGTGAGCGGTTTCTTTGGCTGGACCGGCCACAGTCGTGCCCTCCGAATGGCTCTGTCCGGCGGGATCCAGCCGACCGTCTTTGATCACGTACCGGCGCTCAGCACGGGCTGCCAGCGCGTGGTGGTGCGTGACGACGAGAAGCGTGCAGCCGAGCTCCCGGCGGAGCGACTCGAGCAGGTGGCCCACGAGCTCGGCCGAGTCCTCGTCGAGGTTCCCGGTCGGCTCGTCCGCCAGCAGCAGACCGGGCCGATTGGCGAGTGCGCGGGCGATCGCCACCCGCTGCCGTTCCCCGCCCGACAGTTGAGCCGGCCTGTGGCTCATGCGATGACCGAGACCTACGAGCCCGAGAAGCTCCTGGGCACGCGCCCGGCGAGGTCGGATGCCGACCCCTGCGAGCATGAGGGGGAGCTCGACGTTCTCGAGCGAGGTCAGGGCCTCGAGCAGCCCGAAGTGCTGGAAGACGAAGCCCACCTCGCGGCGCCGGAACTCCGCCATCTCGTTCCCGGTCAGTTTCGTGAGGTCGTGACCGGCCACCGCGACGGCGCCGCGCTGCGGTCGTTCGAGTCCGCCGACGATCGAGAGCAGCGTGGTCTTGCCCGACCCCGACGGCCCGAGCAGCGTGACGTGATCACCCTCGTGGATGAGGAGGGACACGTCTCTCAGCACCGGCACGTCGCCTGTCGAGCGGGCTCGATACCGGTGGGAGAGGCCGGCGATCTGAATCACTGCAATTGGTGGACGGTAGACCACCCCGGTCCCGCTGCAGGTCGCGCAGTCGCACGGCGGCGACAACTCGTCCTCAGACCCGCGGTGCCAAGGAGCCGGCGCCGGCGTATCGCCGGTTGGGCGAGGCGCGCCGGCGCCACTTTGCATCGCAGGACGGGTCCGTCCTCAGGGCGAGGCGACCGCCGGGATGACCGTTTGCGCGTACGCCCGCAGAGTCTCGTCCGGCGAGTCGTGCATGAGGTACACGGCGAACTGATCGACGCCGAGGGCTGCCAGCTCGCGCAGGCGGGCTACGTGCGCTTCGGGCGGGCCGAGCAGGCAGAACCGCTCGACTATCTCGTCGGGAACGAACTGGACGGAGGGGTTGTCCGGCCTGCCGTGGTGGCTGTAGTCGTAGCCGATGCGACCCTCCACGTAGTCCGTCAAGGCACGGGGCACTTCGGAGGACTCTCCGTAACGTGCGACGAGATCGGCGACATGGTTGCCGACCATCCCGCCGAACCAGCGCAACTGGTCACGCTGTCGAGGAAGGTCGGTGCCGATGTAAGCAGGTGCGGCCACGCAGATGTAGAGCGCGTCAGGCTCCCGCCCGGCAAGACGGGCCGCCTCCCTCACAGACCCGATCGTCCATCGTGCGACTTCCGGGTCCGCCACCTGCAGGATGAACCCGTCGGCGCGCTCACCGACGGCCTTGAGCGCCCGGGGGCCGTACGCCGCCCCGAGGACCGGGAGGCGGCTCGAACCTGCCCATGCGAGGTGGATCTCCCGACCGTTCAAGACGACCGGCCGCCCCTCAGCCAGCTCCTTGATGCATGTGATCGCCTCGGCGAAGTGCTCGACAGTGACCGGCCGCCGACCGATGACCCGCAGGGCGGAGTCGCCGCGGCCGATCCCGCAGACCATGCGATTCCCGTACATGTCGTTGAGCGTGGCGAACATCGAAGCAGTCACGGTCCAGTCCCGGCCCGCCGGGTTCGTGACCATCGGCCCGAGCCTGATCTCCGAGGTTGCCCGGAGGATCTCGGGGAAGATCACGAACGGCTCCTGCCAGAGGACCGACGAGTCGAAGGACCAGACGTGGGTGAAGCCGGCATTCTCCGCCCGCACCGCCATGTCGACGACGGCAGAGGCGGGTGGATCGGTCTGGAGTACGACGCCGAGCTCCATCAGCGCAGGTGTCCGCTCAGTCCGCGCCGGAGGAGCCGGCCGTGCCCGGGAGCCCCCACGTAGGCGCCCTTGTCCACGACCAGCCGGCCGCGTGACATCACGGCGGAGACCCGGCCGGTGATTTGCATGCCTTCGTAGCAGGAGTAGTCGACCGCCATGTGATGGGTCGAGGCTGAGATCGTCTGGCGGGCGTTTGGGTCGTAGACGACGATGTCGGCATCGGACCCGGGCGCGATCACGCCCTTTCTCGGATAGAGACCGAACATCTTCGCCGGGTTCGTGGAGGTCACCTCGACCCAGCGGCCGAGCGAGATCTCGCCAGAGATGACGCCCTGGTAGATGAGGTCCATCCGGTTCTCGACGCCGGGAAGTCCGTTCGGGATCTTCGTGAAGTCACCCAAGCCGAGCTCCTTTTGCTCTTTGAAGCAGAACGGGCAGTGGTCGGTGGCGACGACCGAGAGGTCGTCGGTGCGAAGGCCTCTCCAAAGGCCGGCCTGGTGAGACCGTGGCCGCAGCGGGGGAGTGCAGACGAACTTCGCCCCCTCGAAGTCGGGCCTCGCCATGTCGTCCTCGGAAAGGAAGAGGTACTGCGGGCACGTCTCGGCAAAGACGTTCTGGCCCCGGTCGCGTGCTTCGACGACGGCTTCGAGCGCCGGGGTGGACGAGAGGTGGACGACGTAGAGGGGAGCGTGGGCCACCTGGGCGAGGCGGATCGCCCGGTGCACGGCCTCTCCCTCCATCTCGGCCGGACGGGTGAGGCCGTGGTAGATCGGATCGGTCTGTCCCTTCTGCAGCGCAGCCTCGACGATGGCGTCGATGGCGATGCCGTTCTCGGCGTGCATGAGGATCAAAGCGCCGTTCTCGCTCGCCCGGTCCATCGCCCTGTAGATGTCCTTGTCGGTCGAGTAGAGGACCCCCGGATACGCCATGAAGAGCTTGAAGCTCGTGACGCCCTCGGCCATGAGGACGTCCATCTCCTTAAGGGTCGTGTCGTTGACGTCGACCATGATGGCGTGGAAGCCGTAGTCGACGGAGCAGACGCCGTCCGCCTTCGCGAGCCAGGTGTCGAGCGACTCGTGCAGGCTCTGGCCCTTTCTCTGCACCGAGAAGTCGATGATGGTCGTCGTCCCGCCGAAGGCTGCCGCCCGGGTGCCGGTCTCGAAGGTGTCAGACGAGACCGTGCTCCCGAAGGGCATCTCCATGTGGGTGTGGGCGTCGATCCCGCCCGGGATGACGTAGCAGCCCCGGGCGTCGACCACCCGGTCGGCCGAGGCGGCGAAGGAGGCGACGATCTCCGAGTCGCCCGGCGCGAGGGCGACTATCTGCTCGTCCTCGACGAGGACGTCCGCAGGCGTCGCCCCTTTGGGCGAGACGACGCTTCCTCCAGCGATCACTCTACGCACGGCTCACGCCTCCACGATTGACGAGTAGGTCTCGGGACGGCGGTCCCGGTAGAAGGCCCAGAGCTGGCGAACCTCCTCCAAGAGGCCCATGTCGAGGTCGCGGACGACGACCTCTTCCTCCGAGTCGGATGCCGTCTCTCCGATGATCTGGCCCCGCGGGTCGACGAAGTAGCTCTGGCCGTAGAAGTCGTCGTCGCCGAAGGGCTCGACTCCGACGCGGTTGATGGTCCCGACGAAGTACTCGTTCGCCACTGCAGCCGCCGGCTGCTCGAGCTTCCAGAGGTACTGGGACAGACCGCGACTCGTGGCCGACGGGTTGAAGACGATGCGGGCGCCGGCGAGCCCGAGGGCACGCCAGCCCTCGGGGAAGTGGCGCTCGTAGCAGATGTAGACGCCGATGCGACCGACTGCCGTGTCGAAGACCGGATATCCGAGGTTGCCGGGCCGGAAGTAGTACTTCTCCCAGAACCCCTTCACCTGCGGCAGGTGGTTCTTCCGGTGCTTGCCGAGGTAGCGGCCGTCGGCGTCGATGACGGCTGCCGTGTTGTACAAGAGCCCCGGCTGCTCGACCTCGTAGACCGGGACGACGAGCACGACGCCGTTCTCTCGGGCGACGTCCGACATCTGGCGGAGCGTCGGGCCGTCGGGCACCGGCTCGGCCCACTCGTACCATGAGGCGTCCTGGACCTGGCAGAAGTACGGCCCGTAGAAGAGCTCCTGCAGGCAGACGACGTCCGCACCCTGCGACGCTGCCTGACCGACGGAGCGAACGGCGTTCTTCACCATCGTGTCCTTGTCGCCAGCCCAGGCCGCCTGCACGAGTGCGGCCCTCACGACATCGCCCATGGCGCGTCTCCTTTGCCAGCTGTGTCCCAAGTTCCACCATATGCGCCGCCCGCCGGAGTGAACAGGGGATGTCAGATGGGGCCTCCCGGGTCTGTGGTGCCGTGGTGCTTATGTAGGTTGGGGACGTGCCGGAGGAGCCGGGCAGGGTCGTCGGAATCGGGATCGGGATCGAACCCGTCGATCCTGGCTCTGCTCGGGCGCAGGCGTGCCTCGAGAGGTACTTCGCCGAGCTCGGGGAGCGCTTCGAGGGCGGCTTCAGCCAGGACATCGGCTGCGCCGTGTCGCTCGAAGAGATGCGGCCTCCACGCGGTCTCTTCCTCGTCGCCTCGGCGCGGGAGACGACTGCCGGCTGTGGAGCCCTCGTGATCCGGGTGCCTGGCGTCGCGGAGCTGAAGCGGATGTGGGTCTCGCCGGCGTTCCGTGGCGAGGGGTTGGGCCGGCGCCTGCTCGAGGAGCTCGAGAGCCGAGCAGTGTCCCTCGGTTGCCAGAGAGCGCGCCTCGACACCAACAAATCGCTCACCGAGGCGATAGCCCTCTACCGGTCCGCGGGCTACCTCGAGACGGTGCCCTTCAACCACGACACCTACGTCGACTACTGGTTCGACAAGCCACTTCAAGGTGAGCGACGCCGATCAGCGCCCCGGTAATTTCGTACTGTGACGAAATACACCGAGACCACGAGGTGCCGGTGGTGCGGGAGAGCGCTCTCTGTCTCGGAGTCTCGCGGGCGGCCGAGGCTGTACTGCCGGCAGTCGTGCCGCCAACGCGCCTACGAGCTACGGCGCCGCCAAGGCGAAGGCAAGCTGCGGCCCGGTGAGGTGCCGATCAGCGAGGTCGACTTCGAGACCTTGCGTGACGGCGTCTACGAGCTGAACGCTGCGCTCGAGGACGTGGATGCCGACGTCCGCGAGACCGGCGACTACAAGGCCGCGTTTCTCCATCTTCGTCGTGCAGCCTCGGCGCTGGGGGGTGTGGAGGTGACGGTGGCGTCGGGCTGAGGGCGGTCCTGTCGCGAGATCGGTGGCCTGCGACTGGAACTAAACGCCCATAATGTCCGTTATGTAATATTATGGGCGGCGATGCCGTCCCGTGCGACCAGGGTGTTCGGGTCGGGCGCCGCTTGCTCGCCGATGCCCACGCTCGCAATCGCGCGATGCCGACGATCGATGTCGCTCGATGCCCAGGGTCAAGATCCTGAAGAGTTAGCGCCTCGTTCAGGCGCTAACTCTTCAGGATTCGTACGAGACGCGGCGCCCGCTCGCTTGCCGGCTGTCGGCCAGCTGCTAGCCGGGCCAGAATGCACGGGTCATGTTCCTGAGCCGCGACCGCCCATGCTGCTGCCGACCCGGCGAACCGTACTGCCGCGCGGCCCGATGACCACGGACGACTCGCTGGAGCTCCGCTACCGGGCCCGGAGCCTCTGGCTCGACGGCCTGGCAGGTTCGCTCACCCCCCGCCCCCCGCTGCCTGGCGACGTCGCTTGCGACGTCGCAGTGGTCGGGGCGGGCTTCACCGGGCTCTGGACGGCGTATTACTTGAAGCGTCTCCTGCCGGACCTGAAGGTCGTCGTTCTCGAGCGGGAGATCGCCGGTTTCGGCCCGTCAGGGCGAAACGGCGGCTGGGTCTCGGCAGGCATCGCCGGCAGCTGGAGCGTCTACGCGAAGAGCCACGGCCCCGCTGCGGCGCTCAGAGCGGAGCGCGAGACGTATCGGACGGTCGACGAGATCGCCCGGGTGACGGCACTCGAGGGCATCGACTGCGGTTTCGTGAAGGCAGGGACCCTCGCAGTCGCCACGAGCACACCACAGGCGGCCCGGCTCACCGCCGATCTGGAGCGCGCCCGGCGGCGGGGCCTCGGCGAGGAGGACCTCCGGATACCCGACGCGGCGGAGCTGGCAGACCTCGTCCACGTCCCGAACGCCCGCCTCGCTCTCTACTCACCGCACTGCGCGAGGGTCGATCCTGCTCGCCTTGCCCGCGGGCTCGCGGACGCGTGCGAGACAATCGGCGTCACCATCTACGAGCGCACCGAGGCGCAGGAGGTCGGACGCGGACGGGTCCGCTGCCGCGAAGGCTCGGTGACGGCCGCTCACGTCATCCGGGCGACCGAGTCGTACACGACGCAACTCCCCGGCGAGCACATGCGCTACCTGCCGCTCTACAGCCTCATGATCGCCACCGAACCGCTCGACGACAGGGCCTGGAGCGACACCGGCTGGCGCGACGGCCTCACGATCAGAGACCGGCGGCTCCTCTTCTTCTACGCGCAGCGCACCGTCGACGGGCGCATTGCGATCGGCGGGCGCGGTGCGCCTTACAGCCTCGGCAGCCCGATCAGCGAGGCATCGGAGCGCCACCGCGGCGTGCGTGAGCGCTTGGAGCGCACGTTGCGCAGCCACTTCCCCGCCGCCGCCGGAGCGGCGGTCACGCACCACTGGGGCGGACCTCTGGCTGTCCCCCGCGACTGGTGCATGGCCGTCGGCTACGACGTCCGGTCGGGGTTCGGGTGGGCCGGCGGCTACTCGGGCCACGGTGTCTTGGCGGCGAACATCGCGGGAAGGACCCTCACCGACCTCGTGCTCGGGCGTGAGAGCGACCTCGTCACGCTGCCGTGGGTGGGCCATAGCTCGAGATCCTGGGAGCCGGAGCCGCTGCGCTTCCTCGCCTCGCGGGCCATCGTTGGGGTGCTCGCCTCGGCCGACCGCTACGAGGATCGGACCGATCGCAAAGCTCGGCGCACCGCGCTCGTGACGCCGTTCCTGCAGCCGTCCTGAGCCGGCGGACGGCGCCGGGAGAGGCGAGAGCCGGAAGAAGCCAGCACTCGGAGAGGTGAGCGCCGGGAGAGGCGGGCCGGCGCTCAGTGGCCGAGGTGGTATCCGAGCTTGCGCGGCAGGTGGGAGACGAACTCGAGTGCCGGGTTCGCCCGCTTGCCCCGGTCCCAGGCGTCGTCGGTACGGACGATTGCCGCGAGCACGAGGCGCGTCCCCAGCGAGAGGAACGGCTCGGGCGGGAAGTTGCGGGGCCTGTATCCGACGAGGGCCGAGCGCGTGTAGTCGTCGCTCCTCCCGAGCGCCAGCGCCGCGAGGATCTTGCCTGCGAGCACCGTGGGCCCGACTCCACCTCCCGTGAAGCCCATGCCGAAGTGGACGTTGCCACCCCAGGTGGAGCCGAAGAAGGGCACATGGTGGGCGCTCACGTCGATCGGCCCGCCCCACATCGTCTCGACGCCGACCCCCCTGAACTCCGGGAACCATGCGCAGAGGTCGGCTTCGAGCCTCCGCCGCCAGGACGGGTCCTCCTCGAGACGCCGGCCGACGTGCGACGCTGAGGTCCCCGTTCCGGCGCCGAAGGCGATGCGGCCGTCGGGTGTCGTGCGCAGGTAGTGAAGGGTCGCCCGGAAGTCCCCGAGCCCCTCACCGCCCGTCCAGCCGATCTCCCGGAGGCGGTCCGGAGCCGGTTCGGTGAGGATGATGTGGCTCGCCCGCGGGATGATCGCCCGGCGAAACTGCGCGATCCCCTGGCTCCACGCGTTCAGCCCGAGCACGACCTGAGCGGCTGTCACGGCGCCGTTCGGTGTGCGCAGGCGCACGAGGTTCCCCGGCTCGATCGCCGTCACCGGCGTGCCCTCGTGCACGCGCACACCTCGGTCGAGCAGGAGCTTCCGCAGACCTCGCGCGAGCCGGGCCGGTTGCACGGTCAGCCCTCCGGCATTGAACGCCCCGGCCCTGAACCTGGGCGAGCGGCATCTCTCCGCCACTTCGGCCGGCGAGAGGCGGACGAAGACGTCAGAGGGAACGGCGGCGTTGTTGCCGTAGGTGGTGAGGAATTCGTCGAGCACGGCGTCGAACATGGGCGAGGTGGACACCGTGAGGTGGCCACCTCTGCGCAGCCAGATGTCGATCCCGGCGTCCTCGAAGATCTGCACCGCGTCCTTCACGCACTCGTCCGCCGTCTGGCAGAGGCGCAGCGCCCGCTCGGGGCCGAACAGGCCGGTGAGCGAAGGAAGGTCCTCCCACAGGCCGTACATGAAGCCGCCGTTCCGCCCGCTCGGCCCTCCCCCGCAGATGTCCGCCTCGAGGAGCACGACGTCGGCGGAGGGGTCGGCCTCCTTCAGCCGGTAGGCGGTCCACATGCCTGTGTAGCCGCCTCCGACGACGGCGACGTCCGCCCTGACCTCCTCGGCGAGCGGTGGGCAGGCGGTACCCGGATCGGCAGCGAGCGCCTCGCGCAGCCACCACGAACGCCGGCCCTCCACTGCCCGCTCGGGCGGCTCCAGCCTGACGGAGTCGAATGTCACCACACCGCCGTTCTAGTCGCGTGGCCGGCCGGCACGCCGCTCCGGCCGCGGCGCAAGCCGAGCGCATCTGGGGAAGTCTTGTGGTCATGCAAGTGAGACGGACGGCGACCATCCTGGTCGCCGCCGCCGCGGCTGGTCTGCTCGCCGGATGCAGCAGCGCGGCGGCACAGAGACCACCACCCTCGACATCGGGAGCGGCTTCGACGACGCGAGCGACGACCACCACAGTCGCGCCCACCACGACGACCAGGCCGAAGGCGCGCACTGCTAAGTCCGGGAGGATCGACGACGGGTCGCTCGGCAGTCGCTCGTCCAGGGGAGCATGCACGCTCCTCTCGCAAGCAGAGATAGAGGGCCAGTTCGGCGGCCCGGTCGGTCCTGCGACGCCCGCCAACCCCTACTGTGAGTGGTTGGTCGGCCACGATGCGTTCCTGGCCCTCGACTACCTGCCGAACGTCCCAGATCGGA
>JAJYVX010000091.1 GCA_021791795.1 Actinomycetes bacterium
GGCTGGCGCGCTCAGCGATGCCGAGGAGACTCCCGCCGAGGTAGAAAAGGGTGCGGCCAGCAAGGTTGCAGCCGGACAGCCCGCCGCGAAGTCGCCCGGCGGACGGGCCGCATCGCCGGTCGGCGCCGCCGATGCGCCGTCCGGGGCAGGCCAAGGCACCAGGCGGCGTTCCAAGCCCTCGCGCGACAAGCGGGGGGGCCGCATGGTCGGGCGCTACCTCATGTGCGTCCACGTCGACGGCGACGCGACGCACATCGCGGTCCTCGAGGGCCGCACGCTCGTCGAGCACTACGTCGCCCGCCCGCAGGACGACGCGCACCAGATAATCGGCAACATATACCGGGGACGCGTGAGGAACGTGCTCCCCGGCATGGAGGCTGCCTTCGTCGACATAGGGACACCGAAGAACGCCGTCCTTTACTGGGGTGACGTCTCCTACGATCGGGACGACGTCGAGAAGGCCCCCGGAGCCGACCGCATCGAGCATCTGCTGCGGCCCGGGCAGACGATCATCTGCCAGGTCACGAAGAACCCGATCGGCCTGAAAGGTGCTCGCCTCACCCAGGAGGTCTCGCTCCCCGGGCGCTTCGTCGTGCTCGTCCCGCAGTCGGAGACGTACGGCATATCCCGCAGGCTCGACGACAACGAGCGGCGACGGCTGCGCCGGGTCCTCGACGAGGTGCGGCCCGAGGGCCACGGCCTGATCGTCCGCACCGCGGCGGCCGGTGCGTCGGTCGACGACCTGCGGCGGGACGTTGAGAAGCTCGTCGAGAGGTGGCAGGAGATCGACGACCGTGCACGGCGACTTCCCGCGCCGGCGCTTCTCCACGCCGAGCCTCACATGGCCGTGCGGATAATCCGCGAGGAGCTGACCGACGAGCACCGGGCTGTGCTGATCGACGATCCCGAGCTGTTCGACATCGTCAAGTCCTACGTGGCGGAGTTCGACCCGGAGCTGGCCGACCGCATCGAGCTCTACGACAGCAAGGCGGAAGCGCTCCCGCTCTTCGAGCGACATCACGTGCACGAGCAGCTCCACAAGGCCCTCGACCGCAAGGTCTGGCTCCCCTCGGGCGGTTCGCTCATCATCGAGCGGACCGAGGCGCTCACCGTCATCGACGTCAACACGGGCAAGAACGTCGGCTCGTCGAGCCTCGAGGAGACGGTCTTCGAGAACAACCTCGAGGCCGCCGACGAGATCGCCCGCCAGCTGCGTCTCCGGGACATCGGCGGCATCATCGTCATCGACTTCATCGACATGGAGGTGAAGGCGAACCGCCAGGCCGTCATGGGAGCCTTCCGGGCCGCGCTCGGTCGGGACAAGACGCCGACGCAGGTCTTCGACATCTCCGACCTCGGCCTCGTGGAGATGACGCGCAAGCGGGTCGGGGAGGGCCTCGTCGAGACTCTCTCGGAGACCTGCCCGACATGCAGCGGACGAGGGATCATCTTCCGTGACGGCGACGCCTAGGCGCGTGAGGGCGCGACGCGCCCCGGGATCCCGTCCGGAGCTCATCTCGGAGCTTGCTAGGCTTTGAGCCCTATGTATGCGGTTATCGACGCAGGCGGGAAGCAGGAACGCGTGTCCGTAGGAGAGCGCGTCGACGTGGAGCTGTTGCGGGCGGACCCAGGAGACGAGGTCTCGCTCGTGCCCCTCCTCCTCGTCGATGGCGACGACGTGGTCGCGGCCCCGGACAAGCTCGCGAGCTGCGCCGTCGTGGCGACGGTGCTCGGGGAGACCAAGGGCCCGAAGATCACCGGCTTCACCTACAAGTCGAAGACGAGGCAGAGCCGGCGCTACGGCCACCGGCAGCGGCTGACGACGCTCGAGATCAAGTCGATGACCGGGCCGTCCGCCAAGACGAAGCACAGCTCGAGCGAGAAGAGCTGAGGAGGCTCTCAGATGTCCAAGACGAAGGGCGGCGGGTCGACCCGCAACGGCCGTGATTCTGCGGCCCAGCGACTCGGCGTGAAGGTATACGCCGGGACCGCGGTTCCCGCCGGCTCGATATTCGTGCGCCAGCGCGGCCCGCGCTTCCATCCCGGTGAGAACGTCGGACGAGGAAAGGACGACACGCTCTTCGCCAAGGCGGACGGCAGGGTGAAGTTCGGCACGCGTCGCGGTCGACGACTCGTCGACATCGTGCCGCTCGACGGCGCCCAGCACGACGGCGCGCACCTTGACGGTGTGCCTGCAGGCACCGGCGGAGCGCTCGGGTCGTCCGCCTCCTAGGCGAAGGCCGTGAACGCCCCTCCCCAAAGGGGCCGCCTTCTCGTAGCCTCTCCGACACTCGAGGACCCGAACTTCTTCCGCAGCGTGGTGTTCCTCCTTGCCGCCGACGAGGACGGTGCCCTCGGAGTCGTTCTCAACCGGCCGAGCACGACACCTGTGGCCGAGATCGTGCCTCATTGGAAGCTGCACGTGTCCTCGCCACCTCTCATGTTCCACGGCGGGCCCGTGCAGCCGAACGCCGCGATCTGTGTGGCTCGGCGCGTGGGCGGTCTCGACGGGCCTGGGAAACTTGACGTCGATGGCTACTCGCCGCTCTTGAACGCCCTCGGCACCGTCGATCTGCACAAGGACCCCGACGAGATCGACCTTGCTTTCGACGGCCTCCGCGTGTTCACCGGCTACTCCGGCTGGGGACCGGGCCAGCTCGAGGAGGAGATCGACGCGGGTGCCTGGTTCGTCCTCGAGAGCGAGGAGGAGGACGTCCTCTGCGAGGATCCGAGAGGTCTCTGGGCGCGTGTGCTCCGTCGGCAGGGCGGCTGGCTCGCCGTCCTTGCCCGCCATCCGGCCGACCCCTCACTCAACTGATCGGCCGGAATGCCAGGTTTCGTCGACGAGGCTCAGGTCCACGTGAAGGGCGGCGACGGAGGCGCCGGCGCCGTCTCGTTCCGGCGTGAGGCGCACGTCTCCCGCGGCGGCCCGGACGGAGGCGACGGAGGCGACGGAGGCAACCTCTACCTCGAGGCCTCGCGCGACGTCTCGTCCCTCCTCGGCTTCGAGGACCATCCCCGCCGCAGGGCAGGCCACGGTTCGCACGGCGGTGGCAACCGCCGGCACGGGCGGCGAGGCCGCGACCTCGTCGTTGCGGTTCCGGAGGGCACCCTTGTCCGCACCCTCTCGGGCGATCTCGTGGCGGATCTGGCAGAGGCCGGCGACAGGCTGCTCGCGGCCCACGGAGGAAGAGGAGGGCGCGGCAACGCTCGCTTCCTCTCGAACCGCCTGCGCGCGCCGGCCTTCGCCGAACAGGGCGAGCGCGGCGAGGAACGATGGCTCGACCTCGAGTTGGAGCTCATGGCGGACGTGGCGCTCGTCGGCTTCCCGAACGCCGGCAAGTCGACCCTCGTGTCGCGGGTCTCGGCCGCGCGGCCGAAGATCGCCGACTATCCCTTCACGACCCTCCAGCCTCACCTGGGCGTAGTCGACGCCGGCGGCACGACCCAGTTCGTCATCGCGGACATCCCCGGACTCGTCGAGGGGGCGGCCGAGGGGCGCGGTCTCGGGCATCGCTTCCTCCGCCACGTGGAGCGAGCTCGCGTGCTCGTCGTGCTGGCGGATCTCGCGAACGCGGACGGCGCCTGCGCGGCCGAGCAGGTTCGGGTGCTCACCGACGAGCTTCGGCGGTACCGCCCGGAGCTGCTCGACCGCCCGCGGCTCGTCGTCGGTTCCCGGGCGGACGTCCTTCCCGCCCCGTCAAGGCCGGCCCTCTCCTCCTACGGAGGCGAGCTCGAGATCTCCGGAGTGACGGGGGAGGGTGTCACCGAGCTGACGAGCCGCCTCGTCTCGAAGGCACGGGAGCAGGCACCGACGCCGCGCCGCGGGGAGGTGGTGCACCGTCCGGCCGAAGGGGCGGTCGAAGTGGCGAGGAGCGGCGGCGCCTGGGTGGTCACGGGTCGCGAGGCACTGCGTGCCGTCGCCGTCTCGGATCTGACGGACTCCCACGCCCTCGACCACGTCCACCGGAGGCTCCGCCACGCCGGCGTCGACCGGGCGCTGCGCCGGGCCGGCGCCCGGGAGGGTGACGAGGTCCGCATCGGCGACCTCTCGTTCTCCTACGAGCCCGACTGAGACCTGTGGGAGGCTCGCAGCGTGATCGTCGTCGTCAAGATCGGGACGAGCTCCGTGACCGTTCCAGGCGGCGGGATCGACAGCTCTGCCATAGCCAAGCTCGCCTCTGAGCTCGCCGGCCTCGCCCTCCACCACAAGGTGGTGGTCGTCAGCTCAGGAGCCGTGAGCGCCGGTGCCGCCGTGCTCGCCGCCGTGTCCCGCGGCGCTGTGGAGGGCGGAGAAGCGGCTTGGACGGCCGACCCGGCGCTCTCCCAGGCCCTCTCGGCCATCGGGCAGCACAGGCTCATGCGCGTCTACGACGACGCCTTCGCCGCCGTCGGCCTCACGGTGGGTCAGGTGCTGCTCGCGCCGACCGACTTCGCGCTGCGCGGCCGCTACCTCCATGCACGGGCGACGCTCCTCCGCCTCGCCGAGATCGGGATCGTCCCGATCGTGAACGAGAACGACGCGATCGCTGACGACGAGATCCGCTTCGGTGACAACGACAGGCTGGCGGCCCTCGTCGCACACCTGCTCCGCGCCGATCTGCTGGTCCTGCTCACCGACCAGGCCGGCCTGTTCTCGGCCGACCCGCGGACCGACCAGCACGCCACCCTCATCGAGGAGGTGGCCGAGGTCGACCACGAGCTCGAGAGCGTCGCCGGCGGGCCGGGCTCGAAGAGTGCCCGTGGCGGGATGGCGTCGAAGCTCGCCGCCGCGAAGATGGCTTCGTGGTCCGGCGTCACCTCTGTCATCGCGGCGGCCGACCGTCCCCAGGTGCTCGCGGACGTCGTCGATCTCGTGACAGGGCGGCGGGCGCCCGGTGAGGCTGCGGTCGGCACGGTGTTCATGCCGCACGCCCGGCAGCTCAGCGCGCGAAAGCTCTGGATCGCGTTCGCGCTGAGGCCGTCCGGCCGCCTCGTCGTCGACGAGGGCGCCCGCCGGGCGTTGGTCGAGCAGCAGTCGAGCCTGCTACCGGCCGGCGTCATCCGGATCGAGGGGCGGTTCTCGGTCGACGATGCCGTCGAGATCTGCGACGCGAGCGGGCTCGTCTTCGCGAAGGGCATCGCCCAGCTTCCTTCGGATCGGGCGGCTGACTGGGTGGGCAGGAGGAGCTCACATCTTCCCGAGGACCTGCGGGCGGAAGCGGTGCACCGCGACGACCTCGTGGTGCTCGTCGCCTGAGCCCTGCCGCCGTGCTGGTCGCCTGCGCGGCCGCCCGTGCCGTTCGCTCGAGCGGCAACGCCGCCGGGGTGGCGCTCAAGCGATCAGGCCGTCCGCCTCGGCGTGCTCGAGCACCGATCGGGCGACGCTCCAGAGAAAGTGAGAGCCGAGGTCGATGCCGGAGTTCCGTTCGAAGATGGCTTCGGCGCCGACTCCGTGCTCTGCCCAGGTCCGCCCGTCGACGGCACGGTTGAGCAGGATGGGGAGAAGGCGGTCGATGGCCGCGGCCATCCTGGCAGTGGCGGTCTCGCCCTCCTCGAACTCGAGCCAGAGCGATTGGAGCTGGGCCCTCTGGTCGTCGGGGAGCAGGCCGAAGAGCCGGTCGGCGGCGACGCGCTCCCTCTCGTGCTTCTTCGACATCGCCGTGTCGTCGTAGATGAAGGTGTCACCCGCGTCGATCTCGACGATGTCGTGGATGGCGAGCATCGTGACGAGCCGCGACACGTCGACCGGCTCGTCGGAGTGCTCGGCGAGGACGAGGGCGGCGACGGCGGCGTGCCACATGTGCCCTGCGTCGTCCTCGAGACGCGAGGCGTCCGAGACGTATGTGCGGCGCAGGACGCTCTTGGCCTTGTCGAGCTCGAAGACGAAGCGCAGCTGCGACGCCAACCGCGCCGTCGCTCCGCCGGTCTCGAGCGCCTTCTCGAGCCACAGGGGAGTCGAGGAGCGCTCCGTCGGATCCGCGTCGTCGTCGTAGCCGGTCGGTCGTGCCATGTGTCAATCATCGGCGCGAAGCGACCCCCTTCGCAGCCCGCTCTCCGAGTGTGGAAGGCTCACCGCCGTGACGGCAAACCAAGCCCTCTTCGTCCCGACCGACGCGAAAGGCGTCCAGCACCACCTCGAGGCCGACCTCGGCTGGCCACTGCCCGCCGGCGGCAGGGAGGGAGACTGGATCGGCCCCGCCGAATCCGGCCCACAGGCCGGCCGGCCCCTCCCGCTCCTCACGCTCGACGGCCTCCTCGAGGAGCTCGGCGAACGGATCTTCGTCGCGGAGGTCCGTCCCGGCGTCACGACGTCCGACCATGAGCCGGGTGTCGTGACGGCAGACTCGGCCCGTCTCGCCCGCGAGACGGCCTGGAGCGTGCACGAGGCGGCCAATTTCGCTCTCGACTGCGCCGAGCACGTCCTTGCCGAACCGACGGGTCTGAAGCTGCACAGTGGGGCGACCCTCGAGGAGGTCATGTCGGCCGCACGATCCTGGCTCGACAACTCAGGCGGCGACACCGGGCTGCTCGGCCGGGTCTCACGCATCGCAACGGCGCGGCGCTTGCGCCGCCGGGGCGACGAGGTGGGGGACCTCGCCTTCGCCATCATGCTGGAGGACGAGTCCGAGGACCTCGACGCCATGGAGGACCCGGACTGGGAGGCCGTGGCGGCGGTGCGGGATGCCGTGCTCTCCGCCGTCGAGGCGCTTCGCCACGATGCGGCGCCCCAGTTGCTCGAGAGCGAGAACACCCGTTACGAAGAGGACAACACCGGTCTCGACTCGCTGCCCGAACCGGTCGACACACCGTGGGGGAGCTTCATCGGCGGGCGGAGGGCCGGTGTCGTGCCTGCGCACGTCGCGGCCCGCGATGCGGCAGGCCGAGCCCGCGAAGCCGCCAGTAAGGCGAACGGCGCGGAGGCGGGTGCAGCTGAGCGGTCGTGGCAGCTCGAACGCCTGCGAGCCGCACTCGGCCTCGCCGATAGCCTGTGACATGGTCACGCTGAATTCGCGTCTGCCCGAGCTTGGAGCCCGAGCGAGACTAGCCTCGAGGCGGCTGGCCCTGGCATCGACGGCGTCGAAGGACGAGGCGCTGCGGAGGGCAGGCGAGCTGATCTTGCAGCGCGCTCCCGAGGTACTCTCGGCCAACGACGCTGACCTCGATCGCGCCCGAGCTACGGGCGTGCCGGCGAGCGCGATCGACCGGCTGCAACTCGACGAGCGGCGGCTCGAGCAGATGTCAGCCGGGCTCTTCGCCGTCGCCGGCCTGCAGGATCCGGTCGGCGAGGTGGTCGACGGGGTCCTGCGGCCGAACGGCCTCAGCGTGCGGCGCGTCCGGGTTCCTCTCGGAGTCGTCGGCGTGATCTACGAGAACAGGCCGAACGTCACGGCCGACGCCGCCGCACTGTGCCTCAAGTCGGGGAACGCAGCCTTCCTGCGGGGGTCTTCGGCTGCCCAGGCCTCGAACGTCGCCATCGCCTCTGTGCTGAGGGAGGCTCTCGCGAAAGCCGGCCTCCCCTCCGACGGGGTACTCCTCGTGGAGGACGTCTCGCGGGAAGCCGCAGAGGAATTCGTACGGCTGACCGGCATCATCGACTGCCTCATCCCGCGAGGTGGACCCTCGCTCGTCGCCATGGTGCGCGAGAAGGCCACGGTTCCCTACGTCATCGACGGGGACGGCAACTGCCACGTCTACGTGCACGAGGCGGCCGATCTCGGGATGGCGGTGAGGATCGTCCTCAACGCCAAGACGTCGCGCCCGAGCGTCTGCAACGCGATGGAGTCGCTCCTCGTCGACGCGGGGATCGCCCAGGTCTTCCTTCCTCTCGTCGGCCGTGCGCTCGCGGAGCGCGGGGTGAAGCTCCTCGCCGACGAGGCGGCGTCGGCCGAGCTCGGGGACATGGCCGAACCTGCGACGCCGGAGGACTTCGGCCGCGAGTTCCTCGACCTCTGCTGCTCGGTCGCCGTGGTCGACGGGCTCGACGCCGCGATCGAGCACATCGGCCGCTACTCGTCGGGCCACTCCGAGGCGATAGTCACCCAGGACCTCTCCGCAGCGACTCGCTTCACCCGGGAGGTGGACGCCGCCGCGGTGCTCGTCAACGCCTCCACCCGTTTCGTCGACGGCGGCGAGCTCGGCCTCGGGGCGGAGGTGGGGATATCGACTCAGAAGCTGCACGCCCGCGGTCCGATGGGCCTGCGCGAGCTGACGACGGTGAAGTGGGTAATCGAGGGCAACGGACACACCCGGTGACGAGGCCAGCTGCAGCCGGAGCCGCACCGCGAACGGCCCGCGGGATCGCCGCGTCCGCCGGCCGGCCCGTCGTGGTGGGGGAGGAAGGTGCGGGAGAGGCGGTGCGGTTCGCTTCTGTCCCGGCTCTCAGAGAAGGGCTCGGGATGGTCGGCTACCTGGCGGACGACGGTCTCGCAGGCGTGGTGTTCCTCGCCGACCGGCTCGGCAAACCGGTCCTCGTCGAGGGTCCGGCCGGCACGGGGAAGACCGAGCTGGCGAAGTCTGTGGCCCGCCTCACCGGGGCTCGCCTCATCCGCCTCCAGTGCTACGAGGGACTCGACGAGTCGAAGGCTCTCTACGAGTGGAACTACAAGAAGCAGCTCCTGCGGATCCAGGTCGAGAACGCGGCGCCGGACGACGAGAGCGCCGGGCGCTGGAACGAGATCGAAGACGACATCTTCTCCGAGGAGTTCCTCCTCGAGCGTCCCCTGCTCGAGGCCATCAGGGCGAGCGAGCCCGTCGTCCTCCTCATCGACGAGGTGGATAGGGTAGAGGTCGAGACCGAGGCGCTCCTGCTCGAGGTCCTCTCGGACTACCAGGTGTCGATTCCCGAGCTCGGCACGGTGGTTGCGACCCAGATCCCTCTCGTCTTCCTCACCTCGAACAACACGCGCGAGCTGTCCGAGGCGCTGAAGAGGCGGTGCCTCTACCTCCACCTCGACTACCCGTCGCTCGAGCGGGAACGGGCGATCGTGCTCGCCAAGGTGCCCGACGTCACCGAGCAGCTGGCCGATCAGGTCGCCCGGATCGTCCGGTCGCTCAGGGCTCTCGAGCTGAAGAAGCACCCGTCCATCTCCGAGACGCTCGACTGGGCCCGTACGCTCGTCCTCCTCGGCATCGAGTCGGTGGACGAGGCGACGGCGCGCGAGACGCTGCACCTTCTCCTCAAGTACCGCACGGACATCGAGCTCGCGGCGAAGGAGCTGGCGGCGGCGACCGCTCGGGACAGCGCCTGAGGGCAGGCGGACCCGTGCTCGAGGTCCTCACGGGGTTCGTCTCCGAGTTGCGCCGGGCGGGTCTTCCCGTATCGGTCACCGAGGCGGCCGACGCGGCGGAGGCGGTGAGGCACATCCCGCTCGAGGACCGGCAGGCGGTGAAGTACGCCCTCGGTGCCACCCTCGTCAAGTCCTCGGCTCACTGGCGTGCCTTCGAGACCGCCTTCGAGGTCTACTTCTCCATGCGCGGGCCGCAGTTCGCCCTCGAGGAGGACTCGCTCGGTCCTGCCGGTGCCCGCGGTGAGCGAGCCGGGGAGCAAGAGACGGGTTCTCTCGGCCGCGAGGCGATGCGCGGTGCGGGCGAGGGCGGAGGCGGGGACCTCGTGTCGCCCGAGGAGCTCGCCGCCATGCTCTACAGAGCGCTCCAGAACGGCGACACGGGGATGCTCGCCGCCGTCGCTCGCCTCGCCGTCGCACTCTTCGCCGGCATGGAGTCGGGGAGGCCTGTCGGCGGCACGTACTACCTCTACCGAACCCTCCGCAACCTGGACCTCGACGGCGTCCTCCAGAGGCTGCTCGGCGCCGCCCGCGCCGGCTCGGGCGGGGACTTCGCCGCTCCGGCGCCAGCCGGCGCTTCCGACGGCACGGGTGGCTACCTCGAGGGGATCCTGCAGCGCGATGCGGAGTCCGCCCGCCTGACACCGCTCGAGGAGCGGTTGCTCGCCGACGAGTACCGCTTCCGGATCGCACAGCTGCAGCGCGAGATAGAGGCGGAGATCCGCCGGAGGCTCGTGGCCGACCGCGGCGCGGAGGCGCTCGCCAAGTCGCTGCGAAGGCCGCTGCCCGAAGACGTCGACTTCATGCACGCATCGAGGGACGAGATCGCCCAGATGCGAAAGGCGATCCATCCCCTCGCGCGCAAGCTCCAGGCCCGTCTTGCCCGCAAACGGCGCCACCTGCGCCGCGGAGCACTCGACTTCCGCTCGACCATGCGCCACTCCCTCTCCTTCGGCGGCGTCCCCGCAGAGCCCCGCTTCAGGCATCCCAAGCCGACCAAGCCTGAGATATTCGTCGTGGCGGACGTCTCCGGATCGGTGGCGGCGTTCGCCCGCTTCACCATGCATCTCGTCTACTCGATCGCCTCGCAGTTCTCGAAGGTGCGCAGCTTCGTCTTCGTCGACGGCATCGACGAGGTGACCTCGATATTCGAGCGGTCCGAGACGGTCGGTGAGGCGGTCCACCGGGTGAACCTCGAGGCTGACGTGATCTGGATCGATGGGCACTCCGACTACGGCCACGCCCTGTCGGTCTTCTGGCAGCGTTGGGGGAAGGAGGTGGGGCCGAAGACCACCGTCCTCGTGCTCGGGGACGCTCGCTCCAACTACCACTCCTCCGAGTCGTGGGTGATGCGCGAGCTGAGCGAGCGGGCGCGGCGTGTCTACTGGCTGAACCCCGAGCCGAAAGCCTATTGGGGAAGCGGCGACTCGATCGTGGACAAGTACGCCCCGTTCTGCGACGGGGTGTACGAGTGCAGGACGCTCAGGCAGCTGGAGAGCTTTGTCGAGCACCTGGTCTGACCGCCTCGCACGCTGTCCCGCACGAGGGGTCGGGTGAGCAGAGTGAGACCTCGCGGGAATGGCGCCCGCTCCCGCGTAGCCTCGGGGCTATGAGCTACGAAGAGCCGGGCAGCCCGGATCGTTATGCCGGGATCGCTCCGGGGACCCGGCTCGTGATCGTCCGGCACGGGGAAGCCGTGAGCAACGCCGAGGACACGCTCGGAGGCCACGACACCTGCAAGGGGCTCACCGAGCACGGTCGCCAGCAGGTCGCGGCGCTTGCCGACCGCTTGAAGCGCACAGGTGAGCTGGACGGTGCGGCGGCCCTCTACTCGAGCATCCTGCGGCGGGCGGTCGAGACGGCGGAGATCCTCGCCCCGGCCCTCGGCGGCCTCGAGATCAGGTCGACCTGCTCGCTGTGCGAGCGCCATGTCGGTGAGGCCGACGGCATGACCTGGGCAGAGTTCGAGGAGACCTACGGGAGGGAGGTACCCGGTGTCGACGACGACAGAGTCGTCGTCCCGGGGGCCGAGTCCTGGCGAGGGTTCCTCGACCGGGCGGACGCTGCGCTCGTCGAGGTGATGCGCAGCCACCCGGAACAGCTGGTCGTCGTGGCAGGCCACGGCGGTCTCGTCGGCGCGTCGGTGATCCGTTTCCTCGGCATCCCCGGGAACGGTGCGGCATTCCGCGGCTTCGCCGACAACTCGTCGATGACCGAGTGGTGGTTCACGGGGAGGCGCTTCTGGTTCGTCCGCTACAACGACGCGGCTCATCTCGACAAGGAGGCCTGGGGGGCGGGCCATGGACTGCGGCTGCCTCCCCCGAGCTGGGTCGGCTACGAGACGGAGGACACCGAGGCCTGAACCCGGGCAGACCCGGCGGACCCGGCGGACGCGGGCAGACTCGGCGAGAGGAGTGGACCGAAGGGCAAGCTCAGCAGGCGAGATCGGGGTCGTACGGATAGCCGTTCGACCCGGGTGTCTCCTGCAGGAGGACGGGGATGCCGCCGGCGAAGGCGTACTTCCCCCCTGCGCAGTAGGGCGCGTTGACCGAAGGCGAGGGGTATCCGTAGCTCGACGGATAGGGGGGCGAGGTCCAGTAGGCGCCCGCCACCCACAACGGGAGCGGACCGTTGCCACCGGTCGGCGTGTAGTTGCCCGTGATCCCGCCGTACTGGAGCGAGGTCGAGTAGATCCCTGCGATGTGGCCGGCCTTGCGCAGCGCGTCGAGCGCGCCCTGGATGGTCTCCGAGTTGAGCGCCTTGTCGCAGGACCAGAACTCCCCGTTCGCCGCGTTGTTGTACATGCCGGGTGCACAGGCGTCGTTCTCGATGTCGAGCCACCACATCTTCGCCCCGGCTCCGTTGCTCGCGGCGTAGCTCATGGCGCTGGCGGCCGCGTTGTACCCGTAGTTGTACGTGAGGCACACCTTCTTCGCTCGCCCGCCCATGCTGGCGCAGTCGCCGGCCGGGCCGCTCTCGTCGGCTGTCGAACCCTCGGGGGGCGAGTTGAGGAAGAGGTACATCTCGTACGGCGGCGTCGCACTGCCATGGCCGGCGGGCTCTGTGGCCTGCTCCGCCCACTTGACTTCGGCCGCCAGGCACGGGTTGTCGCTGCCGAAGGCCCAACCGTCGACCCCGAGTATCGCTACCGAGTACGGCCCGGCGGGCAACTTGCCCGCCTTCGCGCCGGAGCACTGCGGCCAGTTGATGTCGAAGCCGATCGCTCCGGCCGGGTAGCCGTTCGGCGGGAGCCGGCTCACCGTGGCGAGCGCGATGCCGACGATGG
>JAJYVX010000092.1 GCA_021791795.1 Actinomycetes bacterium
GTCATCTCGAAGCCTTCAAAAGGGGAATACCCCTGCGTCGACTCCGACTCACCCGCCGCGACCGTCCAGGAGCGTGACGGATCCACGAGAGCGATGTCGGCGTCGTAGCCGGGAGCAACTCTTCCCTTGGAGCGGAGGCCGTAGCGTTCGGCCGGGTTGCGCGCCGTCAGTCTGGCGACGTCCTCATAGCCGAGGCCGCGTTTCGTGCCCTCGGTGATCAGCCCGGACAGAAGGTACTCGGTACCGCCGAAGCCCGACTTCGCTCCGAAGACGTCTTTTCTGTCGGCACCGAACTTCTTCTCCTCTCGGCAGCAGGCGTGGTCGCTCACGACCCAGTCGACGTCCCCCGACAGGACGTGGCGCCACAGCGCCTCGACATCGCTCCGCCCGCGCAGTGGCGGATTGACCTTTCCACCGACGTCCGCGCCGCGGAAGTCCACGAGCAGATGTCCGATGGTGACCTCACGACGAATGTCGAGCGTCGGGAAAGCACGCGACATGATGAGTGCGGCGTCCATGGCCTTGGCAGACGACAGGTGGAGGAGGTTGATCTTCGGGAGGCCTGTCTCGTGTGCCAGATAGGAGGCGACTGCCACCGCCAACCCTTCGGAGTGCGGCGGTCTGCTGGCGCTGTAGGCCTCCAAGCCGGTCAGGCGGCCCTCGCGGAGGACGATGTCGGTGTAAGCGCGCATGATCTCTGCGGTCTCACAGTGAAGCGACAGGGAGATGTCGTCGGCAAGCGCTGGCAGCGCCTCGCGCGCCGCTTGTATCCCCCGCATGACGAACTCGAAGTGGGCATTGTCGTACCACTCTCCATCGGGCAGCATGAGGAATTCCCGCTGGCTGTCCGAGGCACCGTGCAGGCCAAAGCCGCCATAGAACATGAAGATCTTGAACGACGTCACTCCGAGGTTCTCGATCACGGCTGGCAGCTCGTCGATGTGGCGACGTGTCATCGGCGCCAGATGGAACGCGTAGTCGACGAAGGCGTTGCCTTCAGTAGCCTCCAGAATTTCCTGAAATAGCTCGATATAGTCCCCGCTCTTGTTGAGATAGTACTGCCCTGTGCGCATATAGCTGATTGCGGTTGTGACGCCACCTTGGGCGCAGGCGCGGCTCTCGGATCGGGCGTCGTCGGCGAGAGGGTTGTAGATGCCCCAATGCTGATGAGCGTCCACGACTCCCGGGAACGCCAGCTTTCCGCGGCCGTCAACCACCCTCGCAGCCGACGTCGGGTCGATACCTGGTGCGACTTCCACTATCCGTCCCCCGGCCACCGATATGTCGGTCACATCGGAGAGGGGACCCTCCGCGCTCACAACGCGGACATCTTTCACCAGGAGTTCGATCGTGTACATGTTCCTCTCTTCGTTGCCGCCTGCGCCCTGACCGTCCACTTCACCTGCCGTCCGTCCCGGCCGGCACGATTGGTGAGAGCACGATGCCGATGTCCGGCTCCTCGGCAAGGTTCGCCACCGTCGCCTCTACTTGCGCCATCGCTTCGGAGTCGAGCAGGCCGGCAACGTTCTCGCGGAACTTGGTCGCTATGTCCGCGGCCGCGAGCGGTCGCGCCGGCCCGCCTCGATTCTCCATCACCTCGACGGATAGCTCTCGACCGTCGCGGGTGAGCACCCACAAGACCGCCGGGAACTGGCGAGGGAAGATGTCCGTGCAGTGCTCATCGGCGACGACGTCGATCCGTTCCATCAGTGCGCGCCGCTTCGGATCGCGTACGAGCTCGTCCGAAAAGTCGGCCAGAGAAACGCCGAGACCCCGCCCGCCGAACAGCGCCGCCGTCACGGCATACGGAGCGCTGAACTGGGCCATGTAGCCCGTCTCGGGACGCCGCTTGACGTCGATCGGCTCTCCGACCGTCGGCAGCGTCGGGGCCGGGACGCCGACGACCGCTCGGTCTACGTCGTCGGGACGAATCCCCCTCTTGCGGAGCTCGAGAGCCGCGTCGATGGCGGCGTGCGTGAAGTGGTTGGCAGGATACGGCTTGAACACGATGTCCGGCACCAGCCAGGAGGTCCCTAGGCCCTCGGTGACGGCGGAGCCGTCGAACTCGCCCCGCAACCATGCCTGGAAGAATCCGAATCTGCCTTCCAACACGGTCGGTGGACCCGTGAAGCCCCGCGCGACGAGTTGTGCGGCCGAGACGGCAGCATGGGCCGCCCAGCCGCAGTGCATGCGCTTCACTGTCCCGCCTGTCCGGTTCGCCTCGATGAGGCCAGAACCCATCGAGGCGGCTACAGCCACCGCGTTCGTGATGCCCTCCGCCCCGAGGCCGAGCAGCAGGCCCGATGACACGGCTCCTCCGATCGCCCCGCAGATGGAGGTCGCATGTTGGCCGTGGCGGAAGAAGATGGATGTCCGAGCTCGTTCGTCATAGCCCGCCATGCCCAACCTGACACAGATCTCGAGCCCGGCCGCTGCAGCGGCGATGGTCGCCGCACCGCTTACGCCGACCAACTCGGCCGTGGCGAGCGCCGCGGGTATCACGGACGCGCTCGGGTGCACGACGGAGGGGAGGTGCGTGTCGTCGTAGTCGAGCGAGTGGGCGAGGACGCCGTTGACGAAGGCAGCCTGTACCGCCGGAACCCTGACCCCTAGCCCGATCGCATGGGCTTGCTCAGAGCCACCTTGCTCGAGCACCCACTCCCTCGCCGCCTGACTCGTGTTCATCGAGACGGCCGCCACACAGATACCGAGGATGTCGAGGATGCGTAAGCAGACGCTCTCGGCCACCGACTCCGGTAGCTCGTCGAAGGTGCTCTCGGCAGCGAAGCGACCTATGGCCTCGGCGAGCGTCAGGCCCGCGTCCTCAGCCACGGCCCACCAGGGCGATCGGTCGGACCGGCGAACCCGTGGCACCAACCAGTTTGAGGGGCGCCACCACAAACGTGAATTCGTATATCTCTTCGCTCGAGAGCGACTCCAAGTCTAGTGCCTCGATGATGTGAATGCCGTGCTCAACTAGGAGCACGCTGTGGACAGGCAGCACCGCGTGGCCGTTCCCAGGACGAATCCGCTCGAAGGCGATCGTGTCGGAGCCGGCGGCCACCACGCCATGATCGACGAGCCAGGCGGCTGCGCTCGCCCCCGCCCCGGGCACTCCGGACCTATGACCGAGATAGGCTTCCGCCCCGTCGTCAAACCGAGGACCCCAACCGGTCCGGACGAGCGCGACATCGCCGCGCGCGGGAGCGACGCCGGTTGTCTTCACGCAAGTGGCGAGATCGTCGTCGGTTATCTCGGAGGCCGCAGGGCAGCAATCGACGCCCAGGGTCCGCGCCACGTCGAGCAGCACTCCTCTGCACACGATCGGCTCGATGAGATGGACACCGTGGTCGGGGTAGCGTCCGCCGACACAGGCTTCTCGCGCATCGGCTCCTCCGTGCAGCCGGCCGTCCTGCGAGACGTGAGCCAGGGCGTCGATGTGAGTTCCGACATGAGTGCCCGTGACGATGAGGTCGTTTGCAGCTGATCCGCCGTCGGCTCGAGTCACGTCCCCGTGCCGGCGAGGAAGCGAGTGTGCGAAGGGCGGATGATTGGGTGACTGAGGCATCCCCGGGAACATCGGGCGGCCGAGGTCGTACACCCTCACGCCACGGCGGATGGCCGCCAACAAGGCGTCGATCACCCTACGGCACCTGTCTCGCGAAGACGAAGGAGCTCGTCCTCGCTGTACCCGAGCTCTTCGACGAGGATCGAGTGGGTATCGGCTCCGGCCTCCCCACCGGTGGAGGCGATCCTTCCCGGTGTCGCAGACATCCTCCACATCACGTTGTGCATGAGCACAGGGCCGAGCTCCGGATCGTTCACCTCGACAAGCATGCGCGCGGCACGAACGTGCTCGTCCGCCACCAGGTCCTCAGCCGAGTACACGGGAGCGATCGCGCCGTTCGCCTCGGCAAAGAGCTCGAGTACCTCGGCCCGTGTCCTCTCCGAGATCCAAAGAGCGACGAAGCCGTCAAGGAGGTCCGCATGTTCCGCTCGCCCCGCACCGGACTGGAACCACGGCTCGTCGACCACTTCAGGGTGACCGACCAGCGCGAGCACCCTCCTTGCCACGCTGAGCGTGCTCGTCGACACGGCCACCCAATGGCCGTCAGAGGTGCGATAGGTGTTGCGCGGGGCATTGTTCGTAGAACGATTTCCGTGCCGCGTCTCGACGATTCCGAGCTGGTCGTAGACGATCGGTCCAGGACCCGTCGCGGCCATCATCGGCTCGAGGATGCTGATGTCGATGACCTGCCCGGCGCCACCGTGGACGTCGCGGTGCCAGAGGGCCATCATCACGGCAGATGAGGCGGCTATGCCACAGATGCTGTCGGCCAGCCCGAAAGGCGGCAGTGTCGGAGGCCCGTCCGGGCTTCCTGTGAGATGGGCGAACCCGCTCATGGCCTCGGCCAGAGTGCCGAAGCCCGGTCGATCCGCGTACGGCCCGTGCTGCCCGGTCAAGCGAAGGACCACCAACTCAGGTCGTTCGGCGAGGAGGCGATCGGGGTCGAGACCCCAACGCTCGAGCGTTCCCGGTCTGAAGCTCTCGACCAGAACGTCCGCTGTCGCCAAGAGCCTCATGAAGGCGACAGCTCCATCCGTCGTGCTCAGGTTGAGACCGATTAGCCGCTTGTTGCGGCTGATCTCCTTCCACCACAGTCCCTGGCCACCCTTCTGGTGGCCGTGACCCCGTAGGGCGTCGCCGGTCACGGGATGCTCGATCTTAATGACCTCGGCACCGAAATCACCGAGGATCTGGCAGCAGATCGGTCCCGCTATGAGGGACGAGGCGTCGATCACGCGGAGGCCGTCGAGAGCCGCGATCGCCCGGGGTGCCCCGAAATCAACCGACGAGTCGATGCCCACTGAAGCCGCCATCCCCGCTATCCCGCCCGCTCTGCCCCGCTCCGGCCGCCGAGGAACACCTCGGCCATGGACTCGTCGGCGAGGATCTCCGTCGCCGGCGCGTCCATGGCCACACGTCCGTTGACGAGTACATATGCGCGATCCGCCGTCTCGAGTGCAACCCGGGCCTTCTGCTCCACGAGGAGGACGGATGTGCCGGCGCGGGCGAGCCCCAGGGCGATGTCCGTGATGACCATCCTGGTCAGTTCGTCGCTCAAGCCGGCGGTGGGCTCGTCGAGCATTATCAGCCTGGGGCGCAACATCATGGCCCGGCCGAGGGCGACCATCTTCTGTTGCCCGCCGCTCAGAGTGCTGGCACGGCGCTTCAGCATCGGCACGAGCTGCGGCCAGCGGTCGAGCACGTGACTCATCGCCTGGCGACGCTCGTTCGTTGCGAGGAGGTAGCCGCCCATCTCGAGGTTCTCTTTGACGGTCAGATGGGGGAAGGTGTCGTCTCCCTGCGGTATGTATCCAATCCCCTGTCTCACCAAACTCTCGAGCGGATGGCGTGTGACCTCTTTGCCGAGGAACTTGACCGTTCCGTCGAAGACGCGGATCACGCCGGCGAGACCGCGGAGCACCGTACTCTTGCCGGCGCCGTTCGGTCCGACGAGCGCGACCATCTCGCCCTCCGAAACCTTGAGGCTGACGCCGGACACGATCTCGACGTTGCCGTAACCCGCCGACAGGGACTGCACCTCGAGGAGAACCTCGCCAGCCATGTCGTCGTGACAGCCCTCGTCAGCCATTCAGATACGCCTGCTGAACGGCCTCAGACGCCCGGAGCTCCGACATGCGGCCCGTCTCGATCACCTTGCCCACCGCCATAACCACCACTCGGCCGCAGATCCGTCCGATAGAGGCGAGATCGTGTTCCACTACGACGATCGCCACACCGGTATCGGCGAGCTCGAGGAGAGCGGTCTCAATGCGGTCACAGATGGCCGGCGTCACACCGGCCATGGGCTCGTCCATGAGCAAGACGCGGGGACGAGCCATGAATGCGCGCATGACATCGAGCATCTTCCGTTCGCCACCGCTGAGCGTGCCGGCGCGATCGTTCGCCTTGCCCGCGAGCCGGAAGCGGTCTAGGAGTTCATGCGCTCGCGTGACGAACTCCGACTCCTCTCTCCGCCATGACGGGCGGCCGGCCACAAGGCCTCGAAGCGTCTCGGCGCGCTGGTCCTGAGCGGCGACCAAGAGGTTCTCGATGACCGTCAGACGGGCAAAGGGTTCGGCAAGCTGCGAGGTGCCGACCAGCCCTTGGCGGACCCTGCGGTGGACCGGAACTCGGGTGAGGTCGGTGCCCGCCAGCTCGACCCGGCCGCTGTCGGGTGGCTGGGTTCCGCGCAGGACCCTCAGCAGTGTGGACTTGCCGGCGCCGTTCGGCCCGATCAAGCCGGTTACCTCACCTTCCGCCGCCTCGAAGCCCACATCGGCGACCGCTTTCACGCCTCCGTAGGACACGATCACGTGCTCCGCGCGAAGGATGACGGGTCCTGCTCCTCCACGGCGACGCGGAAGCTGCTCAAAGGTGTCGAACTCGCTGTTAGGTGAGCTGTTAGGTGATACGACTCCATTCACACGCTCGTGGTACTCGCTCGGGGCCGACGAGCCGATTCGAGTTCTCTGAATCGGGGCGACGTTGGCGAGGCTGACCTTGGGGCGCCGCTCAGGCACGATGCCCTGTGACCTCCAGAAGAGAAAGCCCAATGTGGCGAGAGAGAAGAGCATCATCGTGCCGTCCGACGACAGCTGAGGGATCGACGACACGGCGGGAAGGAACTGCACACCCTGGACGATGAGCACGGGCACGACGGCGGTGCCCACGAAGGTTCCGGCATCGCTTCCGAGACCACCCACGATTACGGCGGTCAGGAACAGCAGCGTCTCGAGTGACGTCCATGCCGGCGGCGACCAGGCGCCTATGAAGCCCACGAGCAGCGCGCCGGACACGGCCGCCATCGCGCCGCCTACCACCTGGACGACAATTCTCCAGGCAAAGAGATTCTTCCCGAGCCCGGCCGCTGCGGCCGGAGCGTCGCGAATGGCGCGAAGGGTGCGTCCGACCGGACCGCCACTGAAGCGGCGGAGTACGAGCCAGACGACGACGCAGACGACGGCCACGAGGATCACGTAGTCCCAGCTGGCGTTGCTGACGCCGGGATCACTGATGAAGAACAGCCCTTGCTGGCCACCGAGGAAGTTCGGGAACGCTCCGACGAGCGTCCAGGCGAGAATCTCGAAGCCGAACATGACGAGGGCGAAGTAGTCAAGTCGGATGCGCCTCACGGCCACGAGCCCGAGCAGGCCCCCGAGCAGAGCCCCGATCACGAGCGCGCCGAGAATCGAGGCCCAGCCCGGCCAGCTGAGACCGCCGATATAGCTCGCTCCGGTGCCGAGATTCACTGCATGAGGCAGGCGCAGCACTGCGTACGTGTAGCCACCTGCCGCGATGAGAAGGATGTAGCCGAGATTGGCGACACCGGCCACGCCGTACTCGAGGTTCAAGCCCCATGCCGCGATCGTGTCGATCCCGAGGTAGACGGTCAGCAGGATGACGTAGTAACGCATGATCAGGCCTCGAGACCGCTCGTTGCGCCGCTGTGGCTGAAGATCCCGCGGGGCCGGACGAGGAGGATCACGACCATTATGCCGAAGGCAACCACGTCTGATAGTTGAGGGTTGCCGTAGAAGGCGGCCACCTGGCTGCTCACCCCGATGACGATCGCTCCGAGCATCGCCCCGTACGGGTGCCCGGCGCCGCCGAGGAGGAGGGCCGCAACCATGTAGAAGAGGAACAAGCTTCCGAGATTGAAGTCGAACGCGACGGTCGTGGCCGCGAGCGCTAACCCGGCAGCCCCGCACATCATCCCGGTCACCAGCCATGTGAAGTCGACGACACGGGCCGTTCGGATCCCACACGCACGAGCGAGGGTGCGATTGCCTGCCGTCGCCCTGAGAGCCCGCCCGAGCTTGGTTGCCGTGAGCAGCAGGTGAAATGCCAGCATCAGAGCCACAGCGAGCGCGATGAACTCGATCTGCAGAGTGGTGAGGCGAAAGCCGATGAAGGATCGCTCGCTGCCAGCCTGCAAGGCGAAGCTCACCTGCTGGTCACCTGCAATGAGCGCCACCAGGTACTGGATGAAGGTCGCAACGTACAAGGTGGCGACGATGAGCGTGAGCGGAGAGGCACCTCGCCGCTGAAGAGGAACGTAGATGCCCCTGTTGAGCATGAGGCTGAGCACGCCGGTCGCCACCGACACGACGACCATGGCGACCCAGAGGTTGAGGCCCTGCTCGACCAGCCAGTACCCGATGAAGGCGCTGACGGTGAGCAGCGAGCCGTAGGCGAGATTGAACACGCCGCTGACACCGAACTGGACCGTGAGGCCGACAGAGCCGATGGACAACACGGCGCCGGAGGCGAGGCCGAAGCCAATCGCCTCCATGAGGCCGGACATACTTGCTCTAGCTCTCCGTTGCCAGCCGGCCGGCGGCTACGAGTTCGCCCAACTCGCCGCCGTCGACATAAACCGTCCTGCCGCCGTCGGCGACGAGGTCTACGTCACGCATCGGAAACTCAGGCGACTGATCCACGGCACCGAGCGAGAGGATGTCGCCGGGCTCGAACGTCAGCCATCGAGAGACGTAGGACAAGCAGTACTCGGCGGTGAAGCGGTGGCTGCTCATCTTGCCGTCCTGCACCACGTCCTCGTCCACCCGCGTCGTGAGCCGGACGTCGTCAAGTGTGCCGCTCAGATCCGACAGGGGCGTGATCCAAGGACCCATCGGGCAGAACCCGTCGACACCTTTGCCTCGGGCCACGGGACGGGTGTACATGAGCTCCGGCTCGAGACCCTTCCCGCGGGCGATGTGGTAGATGGAAGCGTCCTGGTCCATGAAGCGGCCGGACGCCATGTCGATGAGCAGAGTCACGCCGGCGACGTATGCGGCCGCATCGGCGACGGAAACTGCCTTGGCTCGGCGCCCGATCACGAGCGCTATCTCGCCCTCGACCTCGAGTGGACGCATCGACTCGGTCGCCGCGACTGTGACCCCTGTCGGCGCGACTGCGTTCGGCGCCTTGAGGAAGAACAGCGGGTGTGGCCACTCGTCCTGCGACTCCGGAGTTGTGGCCTCAAGCGGTCGATGCCCGCGGTTGGAAGTGATGCAGACCAGCTTGCCCGGTCGCTTGACCGGGGCGAGCAGCTGCACGTCCGCGCGCTGAGCAGCCCAGGGAACTCCCTCGAGGTCCACGCCCTGCAGCTCTGCGCCAACATCTGCAATGAGGTCTTGGCCGTACCTCCCCAGCTGCAACAGCCCAAGGGTCGTCGTCGGGCAAGCCTCGCCGACGAGTCCCAGCCACTCCGCCGCACGAGCGATGTCGACGACTGTGTCGCGCCCTTCCAGGTAGCCCACGGCGCACGGAGCGCCGCCACGAATGCTCGCCGTACCGACCTTCATAGGAAGTTGGCCTTTCGATCTCTCACGCTGCCACGAGTGGTCAGCCGAGTGCCTGAGTCACAAGTGCCGGCGTCACGGTCGCGATCGTGCTGCTGCCACTCGATGATGTCTGGTCGAACACCTGGAACTGGCCAGAGACATTGTGTGACGCGTTGAAGTGGAACGCACCGTCGACTCCGACATATTGAATGCTCTTGCCGGCCTTTAGCGCGGCGAGTCCGGCGGCATACGTATGTACTACCACTGCACCTGGCCCGCCCTCACTCACCTTCAAAATATCGGCGTTGTAGGTCGGCCCATTCGTCGAATGCGCCATCGTCATTGCCAGGGCGGCCACAATTATGCCGTCATACTCCGTCGGCAGCCCGCTGAGTGTCAGATCGGTCTCAGCCTCTTTTTTGGGAAGCAGCTTTTCGAGTGCGTTCTTGTACTGGGACATTGCGGTGGCGTTGTTAGAGAAGTAGTAGCCGAGGAACGCAATGTCGTGTTGGACAAAGGACGCTCCCAGGTTCTTCGTCATGGCTGACGTGAACGAGGTGCTCAACAGGTCCGTGGTCGTAATAAGGGGAGGAACATGACCGTTGGACAGCTGCTTGTACTGCGTGAAGAAGGTCGTCTCGGTCTGTGGGTCGCCGTCCATGATGATCGCCTGAGGATGGGAGCTGATGACTCTCGTCACCTCGCTCGCGTAGCTGGTCGCATCGCTCGGAATGTTGAGAGTGATGGTGGTGTGTACACCGAGGTTCTTGAGACCCGTAATGGTGCCGCTGACCTCGGACTCCGAACTGCCGAGGTTGGCAAAGACGACGGCCACGTTGTGCAATCCACGCTGGAGCGTGTAGGCCGCGAGTGCCGCGCCCTGGTTCGTGTCGTCCGGCTCGACCCGCCAGAAGTACTGGTTTGTGTTGTTGTCGTACTGGCTGAGGCCGTTCAGCGTGACGAGTGGTATGTGCGCGTTCTCCACCAACGGCACGGTGACGGCTGCAGTCGCTGAGTCCAGGCCCACGGCGAGATCGAAATTGGACAGAGTGGCTATCGCTCGGGCGACATTGGGCTCCGCATCCGCGGGGTCGCCCGTGTTGTCGACGTGGGCGCAAGTCATCTTGCCCCCAAGAACGCCGCCGGCCTGATCCACCACGTAGGCGGCTGCTGAGCACGCGGCTCCGAAGAACGTGCCGATGAAGGCCTGGTTGCCAGTGAACGGCGCCACCACGCCGACCGTCACAGGTGTCGCCTTGTGTGTCCCGCCGGAGGACGAAGAAGGGCCCGTCCCGCAGGCTGCAAGAAGCAAGGCGAGACTGCTCAATAGGACGATTGCCACAGGCACGGACCGGACCTGCGCACGACGAACCCGCATCAGCACCTACCCCCTTGCTTCACCGTCGGATCCCCTGATGGGCTGTTCCGCTGAGCGGAATCGGGTTCCGCTTCGCGCAAAGCTAGCAGTGAGGCTTCGCCCAGTCAACACGCGCCCAGCCAAAGGACTTCGGAGGTCGGCACCTGTGGAGCCGCGTACGACAAGATCAGGTCGCTTGGAAACCACCGAAAGCTGGCTCCGTCATGCGCTGTCAGCCACCCTCGGCAGTCGTGTCGACACGATGCGTCGCGAAACGGCGCGCGGTCGTTGTCATCTTCGAGGGTCTTCTATAGGTTGCCGGTAGGATCACTCCCGAGCGCTCCCGGAGGCAGTCATGCGGCTGATGAGAAGTCCGAACATGCTTCATCGCGCGGTCGGACTGATCGGCTCGGTCGTCCTCGGGATGTTGATGACCGGCGCCGCTGTGATGGGCTTCATCGTCCTCGCGGCACAGGCGACCCGGCCCTGACGTCCCGGGGGAGACGACCAGACGTTCACACTTCGCGCCGATCACCCCGGGAGCGCTGTCGCTGACTGAGACGCCGAGCGGCGGACCCGCCGCTCGGCATGCGGGCGGGGTTAGATTTGTCGGGTACATCCGCTTCTCATTTGCCGCGTCGAAGGTCCACCCATAGGTTCCATCCGAAGCGGGACTCGCCTGGTAGCCCGTGCACAGGCAGCGGTGGAGCGTGCATGAAGCGCTTCTGCCAGCTGATCACCTCGAAGCCCCTGAAGTCGGGGCGCACGTCCGCGAGGTCGTAGACGCGCGAAGAGGGGTTCTCGGGGCCGTCGGTGTTCGGCCCGAGGAAGTTCTCCATGCGGAGGTAGTGGCGCAGCCCCCTGGAACGGGCGTTGGCAAAGTCGGCCCCGAGCTTGCCCGATGGCGCCCATCCAAGGCTCGCGAATGGATAGGCGGCAAGAAGCGCCGCGCGGCGGATGAACCGGACGCTCGACCTGGTAGTCGAGCGATCGGCGGGCGTAGAGCATCACGGTCAGCTGACCGCGAGGCTCGAGCACCCTGTGGATCTCGGCGGCGGCGCGTCGGATGTCCGGGGCGTGGTGCAGGACGCCGTGGCTGAAGACGACGTCGAAGCTGTCATCCGGCCAGGGGATGTCGAGCACGCTGCCTTGGCGCACCTCATCCTCGAGGCCGCGCACGGCCAGCCGCTGGCTCACCCTTTCGACTGATGTGGAACGGCTTGTCAAGCGCGTCCGCGGAGGTTTCGCGAGTGGGTCTTTGGGCGCGTCGAACCAGAGGTTTGGCGCATGACTGCACGATGAGCAGGCGACGGGGGCCCTGGGGTCAAGACGCAGCGCCCGCAGCGAAGCGAGGACGAACGGTCTCGACGCCGGGTGGCGGCTGTTACGCGACTCCCCGACGACGCTCGGGCGGGGGACGAGCAGGGGCTCGACCGTGCGCCGGGACGAGGCGAGTGGGCTCGCCGCCAGACTGATGTACGCGGGTCGGAGTCGAATCGCAGGAGAGCGTTGCGCAGGGACGACATCCGCCAAGGCCTCGAGCGGCCAGGGCATGACGATGGGCGTTTTCGGCGAGGGCAGGAGCTCGGACGTGATCGCCAACCTGAGGCTGTTCGAGAAGGCGATGCATCTCCCCCAAGTACCCGTCATCGTGCACGACGTGGGGAAGGGTCCGTTCACCGACGACAGCGGGCAGATCGAGTGGGACCTCGACACCCAGGCGTCGACCGGCATGTCGCCGAAGGTGGAGAACGAGCAGCTCTACTTCGCCTCTTCCCTCTCCGACGCGGACGTCGAGACCGCTTTCGCCGCCTGGGCGA
>JAJYVX010000093.1 GCA_021791795.1 Actinomycetes bacterium
GAGCTTCGCGAGGCGGTGCATGACCTTCGGCCGGGTGAAGGCCTCCGACAGGAAGATCACCTCCGGGTGGTCCTTCCTCACCTCGGCGATGAGCCACTCCCACAGCGCGAAGGGCTTCGTGTGGGGATTGTCGACCCGGAAGATGCGCACGCCCTTCGTGATCCAGAACCGGACGACTCCGAGCAGCTCGTTCCACAGCCCCTCGCGGTCATCGGTGCGGAAGTCGAGCGGGTAGATGTCCTCGTAGCGCTTCGGCGGGTTCTCCGCGCAGGCGATCGTCCCGTCTGCACGGTGGCGGAACCATCCCTCGTGCTCCCGCACCCAAGGGTGGTCGGGGCTCGCCTGGAACGCCAGGTCGAGAGCGACCTCGATGCCGAGCGACTCCGCCTTCGAGAGCAGGGCGGCGAAGTCGTCGAAGTTGCCGAGCTCGGGCGCGATCGACGTGTGACCACCTCGCTCCGAGCCGATGGCCCAGGGACTCCCCACGTCGTCCAGCCGGGCGACCGTCGTGTTCCCCCTGCCCTTCCTCGCCGTGTGGCCTATCGGATGTATCGGCGGCAGGTAGAGGACGTCGAAACCGAGCTCCTTCACGTAGTCGAGGCGCTCCGCGACGTCGGCGAGGGTTCCGGGCCGGAGCGGGTCGTCGCTCGCCGAGCGCGGGAACATCTCGTACCAGCTCGAGAAGGCGGCCCTCTCCCGCTGCGCCGTCACCTTGAGGCGGGTGGTCGACGCTTCGGCCGGATCGACCGCGCGGTGTGCCAGCAGCGGCGTCATGCCGTCCAGCTCGTCGAGCAGCCCCGGTGAGACTCCACCTGCGAGGCTCCCCCCGAGTGCCCGGAGCCGGTCGAGCTCGGCCGGCCCGGCGACGCCTGAGAGAGCCTCCGCCGCCCCGCCCACGAGGTCGGAGCCGACGGCGCCCTCGAGGCGGTCGCGGGCGCCGGCTACGAGGCGCCGCTTGGCGTCGCGCGCCCAGCTCGCCAGATGGTCGGGTGCCCCGACTATCTCGATCTCGAGTGTGCCGAGGGTTTCGGGGACGACGACGCCCTCGAAGCGGTCGTTCGCGACGGGTCGCATCGGTGAGGTGTCCCAGCGGCGGGTGCCGGCCTGGCGCGAGCGCAACAGGGCGCGCACGAGATCGTGCCCGTGGGTGTAGACGTCCGCCTCGACACGAAGCGGGCGGCCGACGATCGCCTTTGCCGGGAAGCGACCGGCGTTCACCACGGGCGCCACGGCTTCCACCACGACGTCGGGTGCCGGAGGCGGAATTTGGCACTTGGGTGACGGGGACCCGCTGCTAGCTCCCACCTCACCCGATGCTATCGGAGCCGCCGGTGAGCGCCCTGTGGTCGCACAACCAGATCACCCGGCCGGCTCTCACCCGCGACGCCGGGAGATCCTCACCTGCGCAGATCCTGCGGAAGGCCTCGTGCTTCTCAACTCCTGCGACCGTGAAGACCGCCGTCGCGAAGCGGGCGATGGCGGCGAGCGTGAGGGTGAGGCGGTCATGGGGGTTGCGGCCGGCCGGGTCGGTGTTGCGCACCACGAGATGGCCTTTTGGAGCTTCGAGCCCGGTCGAATGGGCGAAGAGGGAAGCGGTGTGACCGTCGGGCCCGAGGCCGAGATGGATGAGGTCGAGGGTAGGCGCGCTCGCGAGCAGCCTCTCGTAGCCGTCGGGGTCGTCGCAGTCCATCGGCCGGAACGCCCCCAGCTCAGCCGTGTGCACCCCGAGGGCTTCCCGCACGAGTTGCTGGTTGGCGTCGCCGCTTCGGGGATCCACGCATCGCTCGTCCCCGAAGAAGCACTCGATGTCCGACCACGCGAGGTCGCCTGTGGCGAGACGCTCGTAGCAGAGCCGCGCCGTCTGTCCGCCCGAGAGCGCGATCCGGAAGCGGCCGTCGGGCCTTCCGGCCGCTTCGGCGAGGAGCCCCGAGAAGAGCCGTGCGAATTCCGCTGCGACGTCCTCGACGAGACGGACCTCGCCGAATGGGCGGCTCTCAGTCACTGGCCAGCGCCGGCGTATCGCTCGGGTGTCACGGGTTGTTCCAATGGTGACCGCTCGACTCGAGAAGAACCGTCGCCGAAGCCGGACCCCAGGTCCCCGCCGCGTAGTGGGCGAGGGCGAGGGAGTCATCGGAGAAGGCCTGCTGGACGGGATGGAGGATCGCCCAGGCCTGCTCCACCTCGTCTGTGCGGATGAAGAGCGTCGGGTCACCGAGCATGGCGTCGAGCAGCAGCCGCTCGTACGCCTCGGCCGGCCGCCCGCCGAACTCTTCCTGGTACGAGAAGTCCATCCTCACAGTCCGTACCCGGAAGCTCTGCCCCGGCACCTTCGCGCCGAAGCAGAGGGAGATGCCCTCGTCCGGCTGGATCCGCAGGATGAGGGCGTCCGGCCGCAGCTCGCTCGTGAGCTGGCCCTGGAACGGCAGATGGGGTGCCCGCTGGAAGAGCATGGCGACCTCCGTCGTCCGCTTCGCGAGTCGCTTGCCCGTGCGCACGTAGACGGGCACGCCGGCCCAGCGCCAGTTCTCGACGCTGAGCCTCATGGCGACGAACGTCTCGGTCGTCGAGCGAGGGGCGACGCCCTCTTCCTCTCGGTAGGCCGGCACGGCCACACCGTCGATGGTCCCCCTGTCGTACTGCGCCCGCACGACGTCCCGTTCGACCGCGCTCCGGTCCGGCGCCACGATCGAGCGCAGAAGCTTCACCTTCTCGTCGCGTATGGCGATGGGGTCCACCGTCGAGGGTGGCTCCATGAGGGTGAGCGCCAGCACCTGCATGACGTGGTTCTGCACGATGTCGCGCAGCGCCCCGGCGCCCTCGTAGAAGGAGCCGCGGTGCTCGACACCGATCGACTCGGCGACGGTGACCTGCACCTGGTCCACGTAGCGCCGGTTCCAGATCGGCTCGAAGATGGCGTTCGCGAATCGCAGCGCGAGCACGTTCTGCACGGTCTCTTTGCCCATGTAGTGGTCGATCCGGTAGATGGACCGCTCGTCGAACACCTCGTGCAGCGAGGCGTCGAGCGCCTTGGACGAGTCGAGGTCCGTCCCGAAGGGCTTCTCGACCACGAGCCGGGCGAAGCTGCCGCCCGTCCCCGGCTTGTTGAGGCTGTGGCGGCCGAGCCCTGCGGCCACCTCGCCGAAGAGCGACGGGATCGTCGCGAGGTAGAAGACCCGGTTGCCGCTCGTGCCGCTCTCGTCGTCGAGATCTCGCAGCACCGACTCGAGCTCGCCAAAGGTGTCGTCGGAGTCGTAGTCGCCCGTCACGTAGCGAAAGCGCGGGACGAGTGCCTCCCAACTGCCCGACGACCCGGATGTACCCGCCGCCTCCCGGGGGGCCTCGGAGTCGTCGAGCGAAGTCTCCTGTTGCTGCTCGGGGACGGCAGCCGCAGCTGCCTCACGGCACTGCTGGCGGAACTCGTCGTCCGACCACTTCGTGCGGGCGACCCCGACGAGCACGAACGGTTCCGGCAGTGCCCCGAGGTCGGCGAGGCGCGCGAGAGCCGGGAGGATCTTGCGTGACGTGAGGTCGCCCGACGCCCCGAAGAGGACGAACGTCAGCGGGTCCGGTTTCACGCGCTCGTCCCCGCCGCGGCCCCGCCACCGCCGTTCCCGCCTCCGTCGCCCTCCGGATCGAGGCGGACGGCGTGCCCGCCGAATTGGTTGCGCAGCGCTGCCACCATGCGGTCGGCGAAGGAGGCCTCCTCCTGGCTCTCGAAGCGCCGGTAGAGCGAAGCGGAGATGACGTAGGCGGGCACCCCGCGGTCGATCGATTCGAGGACGGTCCAGCGGCCCTCGCCGGAGTCGACGACGTAGGGTTCGATCTTGTCGAAGTCCGATCCGGGGGCGAGTGCCCGCTCGGCCAGCTCGAGGAGCCAGGAGCGCACGACCGACCCGTAGCGCCAGATCGAGGCGATCTCGTGCAGGTCGAGGTCGAACTCGCTTGCGGCATTCATGATCTCGAAGCCTTCGGCGTAGGCCTCCATCAGGCCGTACTCGATGCCGTTGTGGACCATCTTCACGAAGTGCCCTGCCCCGACCGGGCCGACGTGGGCATAGCCCCCCTCGGGGGCGAGGGCGAGGAAGATCGGTTCGGCGAGGCCCACGGCCTCCTTCGAGCCGCCGACCATCAGGCAGTAGCCGTTGGCGAGTCCCCAGATCCCGCCCGAGGTGCCGGCGTCGACGAAGTGGATCCCCTTCGGGTCGAGGCGCGCGGCGGTGGCCGCGGCGTCCTTGTAGTTGGAGTTGCCCCCGTCGATGATGAGGTCGCCAGGCGACATGAGCTCGGCCAGCGCGTCGATCGTCTCGTCGGTCGGCCCTCCGGCCGGCACCATGACCCAAGCCACCCGTGGCGCCTCGAGCTGGCCGACGAGCCCCTCGAGGGTGTCCGCCGTGGCGGCGCCGTACTTCGCCACCGATTCGCGGGCCTCGGCCCCGAGGTCGAAGCCGACCACCCCGTGACCCTGCTCGATCAGCCGGCGCGTCATGTTGGCGCCCATCTTCCCGAGGCCGATCATGCCGACTCTCATTGACGTCTCCCTCTTGCTCTCCCGCCAGGGCGATCCCGGCGGTGTTCCTACCCGTCCCGACTACGAGATCGCGTCAAGATCGGTCGTGGCGACCCGGATGACCCGCCGGTCGTGCGCGAGCAGGCTCTCGTGGTCGCCGATCGCCTGGGCGGCGATGAGGGTCCCGAAGTCGTACGGCTTTGTCGGGATGGGGACTTCGGCAGACCGAGCCGGCGGCACGACCTGTACTGCGAGGATGGTGTTCGGTCCTCCCTTGTGCAGCTGGCCGGTCGAGTGCAGGAACCGCGGCCCGTAGCCGGCCGTCGTGGCCATGCCGCCGTTCGCATCCCGCAGGCGCCGCCGGAGCGACTCGAGTGAGTCGTCGCGCCCGAAGGGCAGGTAGGCCTGCACCGACACGTAGTCGCCGGGCCGGGCGTTCTCGGCCACCCAGGCGAACACAGACTCGGGCGGCTCGGCCGCGACAGAGGGGAGCGGGAGGGAGGAGAGCACGCGGGTCGTGTTCTGCTTCGACTCGGCGACGTTCGGCTCGTCGAAGGGGTCGATCTCGAGGGCGTAGCCCGCAGCGGCGATGGCAACCTCGAAACGGAAGAAGAGCTCGCCGAGTTCGTGCGCGGCCGAGAGCGAGACGTCGACGCCGAAGCGGTCGTCGCCCGGCTCCTCCTCGGTCGTAGGGACCGGGACGCAGCCGCGCCCCTCCTTCCCGGTCGACTCGGCGATGAGCTGCTCCACCCACAGCCCGAAAGCGGCGACTTTTTCGCGCACCTTCACGGTCACCTTGTCGCGGCCCTCGAGAGCGGCGAAACCCATCTCCTGCCCGAGCTCGGCCGCCGCCAGGCGATCGGCGTCGAGCGCCCGCCCGCACAGCTCGGCCACGTCGTAGCCGGCCAAGGCGGCCGGCACGAGGCCGAAGTAAGAGAGCACCGAATACCGGCCGCCTATGTCGCTCGGGTTGGCGAACACCTCGAGGGCGCCGAAGTCGGTGGCCGCGCTCTCGAGCGGCGTGCCTGGGTCGGTGACGACCGCGTAGCGACGCGGGTCGCGCACCCTCGTGCGGGCGTAGTCGAAGAGCACGTTCGGCTCGAGGGTCGTGCCGGACTTCGAGGAGACGAGGATGAAAGCGTCCTCGAGGGGCAGCCCTTCGACCGTCTTCGGGTCGGTCGTGTCGCAGACGACGATGCGGCGCCCGGACCACTCGCCGAGCGCATCGCGCACGGCGGCGAGGACGGCCGGCCCGAGGGAGGAGCCGCCCATGCCGAGGAGAACGACGGTGTCCTGGTCGACGGCCTCCGCGAAGGAACGGAGGCGCTGAGCCTCCTTCTCCATGTCGCGGGGCACGGTGAGCCAGCCGAGGCGCGTCTTCGAGACGTTCCCCTCGGCCCAGAGGGTCGCGTCCCGGGCCTCCAAGGCGGTGACGAAGTCCTTCGGATCGAGCCGATCACGCACGGTCGTGAGCCTCCTCGCCGAGCTGGGCGGCCTTCTCCTTCAGCCGGTCGACGACTTCGTCGAAGGACTTCTCGAAGGCCGCGATGCCTTCCTCCTCGAGCGTGACGGCGACGTCGGAGATGCTGACGCCGACGCTCTCGAGCGCGGCGAGGACCTGCCGAGCTCCCTCCACGTCTCCGACGAGCGTCCGGCCGACGTCGCCGTGGTCGACGAACTTCTCGAGCGTCTCCTCGGGCATCGTGTTGACGGTGTCCGGTCCGATCAGGGTGTCGACGTAAGCGAGATCGGGATATGCGGGGTTCTTCGTCGAGGTGGACGCCCAGAGAGGCCGCTGCACCCTCGCACCCTTTGCGGCGAGCGCGTCCCAGCGAGGACCGGAGAATCGCGCGAGGAAGTGCTGGTAGGCGAGGCGTGCTTGTGCCACGGCCGCCTTGCCCTCGAGCCCCCGGGCACGCTCGGCCGCGGCACCGCCCGACTTGGCGACCCACTGGAGCCGCCTGTCGGCCTCGGTGTCCACCCGGCTCACGAAGAACGAGGCCACCGACGAGACGCCCGCCGGGTCGCCGCCTTGCGCGACGAGCTCTTCGAGGCCTCCCATGTAGGCCTCCATCACGTCGTCGTAGCGCTCGATCGAGAAGATCAGCGTGACGTTGATGTTGCGGCCCTCGGAGATCATCCGGCGGATCGCGGGAACACCTTCGGCGGACGCCGGGATCTTCACGAGGAGGTTCGGGCGGTCGATCCTCGCGTGCAGGCTCCTTGCGGCCTCGATCGTCCCCTCCGTGTCACGGGCGAGGTTCGGGGCGACCTCGATCGAGACGAAGCCGTCCCCTCTGCCGCTCGAGTCGTAAAGCGGCCTGAACAGGTCGAGGGCGTCCGAGACGTCTGTGACGACGAGGTCCCAGTAGGCATCGAGCACGTCGCCGTGCCGACGGATCGACTCGCGGAATTGGTCGTCGTACTCGTCGCCTCCCTCGATCGCCTTGGCCATGATCGTCGGGTTCGAGGTGAGCCCGCGCACGCCCTCGGCGATCAGCTCCTCGAGACGGCCGCCGGTCAGATAGCCCCGCTTCAGGTTGTCGATCCACGGGCTCTGGCCACCGGTGTCGAACAGGTCGTGCAGCCGGGTCATTGGCGCCTCTCTTCCAGGTCTCGTCGGTCTTGTCGTCCTTCGGCCACGCCGGTCGGGGGCCGCGATCTCGTGTCGCTCTCCTCTAGCGGCCGGACCGCTCGAGCAGCCCGCGGGCTCTTTCCGCCACGTTCTCCGCGGTGAAGCCGAAGCGCTCCATGTTCACGTACCCGGGAGCAGACGCCCCGAAATGGTCGATCGTCACGGTGGCGTCCGAGTAGCGTTCCCAGCCGAACGAGGAGGCGGCCTCGACCGCGAGCCTCGGCACTCCCGGCGGCAGCACCTCTTCCCGGTAGGCGGTGTCCTCGGCCCCGAAGAGGTCCCACGAGGGCAGCGATACGACCCGAACCACGAGGCCGTCCTCCTCGGCGAGCGCACGTGCGGCCGCGAGGCAGTGCTGCACCTCGCTCCCCGTGCCGACGAGAACGAGGTCGGGCCCCTCGCCGGCTCGCGTCGAGCCGTCGCCGCGGACACCGGCGCCGCCGCGGGGTCGGAGCTCCGCCAGCACGTACCCGCCGCGCCGGAGCCCGTCTGCTGCCCGCTCGCGGGTGCCTTCGAGCACCGGCACGTCTTGGCGGCTGAGGACGAGAGCAGTGGCGCCGTCCCGCTCCACGGCGACCTGCCAGGCGGCGGAGCACTCGTTCGCGTCGGCCGGGCGTATGACCGAGAGGTGGGGCATGGCGCGCAGCGAGGCCAGCTGCTCGATCGGTTGGTGCGTCGGGCCGTCCTCGCCGAGGCCGATGGAGTCGTGGGTGAAGAAGTAGACGACGTGTGCCTGCGACATGGCAGCGAGACGGACGGCCGGGCGGGCGTAGTCGCTGAAGACGAAGAACGTGCCGCCGACGGGCAGGACGCCGTTGTGCATCGCCATGCCGTTCATGACCGACGCCATGCCGAACTCCCGGATCCCGTAGTGGACCTGCTGGCCCGTAGGGTCTCCGCTCGACTGGTCGCCCGCTCCCTTGAGGGCGACGCCCGTGTTCCCCGTGAGGTCGGCTGCTCCGACTACGAGACCGGGCAGCTTCGGCGCGGTCGCGTTGAGGACCTGGTTGATCGCCTTGCGCGTGGCGAGGCCGGTGCCGGGCTCGAAGCTCGGCAGGGCGTCCGCCCAGCCCGGTAGCCCCTTCCCGGACCGGCCTGCCTCGTAGCGCGCCCGGTCGGTGTCTCCGAGCGTGCCGAGGCGCCGCTCCCATGCGAGGCGTGCCTCCCGCCCGCCGGCGCCGGCCGCCCGGTAGTACGCGAGCACGTCCTCGGGGACGTAGAAGTCCTCCTCCGGCGGGAGGCCGAGCAGCTGCTTCGTCTCGCGGACCTCGTCCGCCCCGAGCGGGTCGCCGTGAGCCTCTTTCGTGTCGGTGCGGTGCGGCGACGGCCAACCGATGTGAGAGCGCAGCACGACGAGGCTCGGCCTGTCCGCCTCGGCCATCGCCTGCCTGAGGCCGGCCTCGATGGCGTCGAGGTCGTTCGCCACCTCGCCGAGATGTATGACCTGCCAGCCGTAGGCCTCGAACCGCTTGCCGACGTCGTCTCCCGTGGCGAGCTCGGTCGGGCCGTCTATCGTTATGTGGTTGTCGTCGAAGACGAAGACGAGGCGGCCGAGACCGAGGTGGCCCGCGAGCGAGGCGGCCTCGTGGCTCACTCCTTCCATGAGGTCGCCGTCTCCGCAGATGCCGAAGGTGTGGTGGTCGAAGAGCCCCGGGCCGAAGGAGTGCCGGAGGTAGCGCTCCGCGAGGGCGAGGCCGACGCTCTGGGCGAAACCCTGCCCGAGCGGTCCGGTCGTCACCTCTATCCCGGGCAGGTGGTGGGCCTCGGGATGGCCTGGCGTGCGTGATCCGAACTGGCGGAACGCACGCAGGTCGTCGAGCTCGAGTCCGAAGCCGGTGAGGTAGAGGAGCGAGTACTGCAGTATCGAGGCGTGCCCGTTTGAGAGGACGAAGCGGTCGCGGTCGGGCCAGCCCGGGTCCGCCGCGTCGTAGCGCATGATCCTCGTGAAGAGGACGTGGGCGAGAGGGGCGAGCGCCATGGCGGTCCCCGGATGCCCCGAGTGCGCCTTCTCCGGCGCGTCCATGGCGAGACCGCGCACGACGGCGATGCAACGCTGCTCCAGCTTCAGGTCTCCTACGAGGGCCATGGGCGGAGCCTAGGGTGGGTCCGAAGCATCGGGCACCTCGGCCCGGGCTTCAGCGGCCGACTGCTTCGAGCGGCTTCGAGCTGCGCTGGGTGAGGCGGACTTCGCTGAGGCGGACCTTCGCCTGACCCAAGGCGACGAGGAGGCGGACCACCCAGTAGCCGGGATCTGTCTCGTGCCTGGCCAGGCCGAGCTTCGCCGATGTCGGCGCGGCGTGGTGGTTGTTGTGCCAACCCTCGCCGGCGGCGAGCCAGGCGAGCCAGCGGTTGTTCCTCGCCGTGTTGTCGTAGACCTGCTTGCCGAAGGTGTGCCCGACGGCATTGATCGCCGCGTTCACGAGGAGGTAGAGAGCCGCGTGCATCCCGGCGGCGATGAGGGCCACCTCCCAGCCGAAGGCGAGGTAGAGCATGACGACGCCGAGGCCGAGGCCGAGAAGGGCGTGGTCGAACAGGTAGCGGTCCCAGCGATCCTGAGGGATGTCCTTCGCGTACTTCCGCACGGTCTCGCCGTCGCGGGCGACCTTCCGGTAGAGCGCCGCGTTCCCGAGCTGCACCTTCCAGAAGCCCTCGAGAATCGGGGAGTGCGGGTCGCCCTCCACGTCGGTGAAGGCGTGATGCTTGCGGTGGACGGCTGCCCACTGCCTCGGGCGGATGCCCGTCATGAGCCAGATGAGAACGCGGAAGACAGCCTTCGCCGGCGGCGCGAGGGAGATCGCCTTGTGCGAGAGCGCCCTGTGCAGATAGACGGTGGTGCAGAGCAGCGCCACCTGGGACACGACGAAGGCGATGATGAAAGCGAGCAACACGGTGGGCATCGGGGGGCACCTTAGCAGTCGGTGCCGCCCCACTACCGTCCGGTCGGTAGGGACTCCGACCGGCTTTTAGTAGGGTCGTGCGGTGACCGTGGCCGAGACGAGACCACCACTGCCGAGGGACAGGCCGAGCCCCACGCGCTCGGCGATCCTCGAGTCAGCTCTGCACCGTTTCGCCGAGCACGGCTACGAGGGCACGTCGCTCAACGAGATCGCAGAGTCGGTGGGCATCCGCCGCTCCAGCCTGCTCCACCACTTCGCGACGAAAGAGGCGCTCTACCGGGAGGTCATCGGGCTCGCCTTCTACGACTGGGTGCGCCGCGTCGAAGAGGCGACCGACCGTCCCCGTGACGGATGGGAGCAAGTCGACCGGGTGCTCACGAGCGGGTTCCGTTTCTTCGCGGAGAACACCTCTTTCGTCAACTTGGTGCGCCGTGAGGCCCTTGAAGGCGGTGGGTTGCTCGCCCAGGAGATCGGCGTGGCCGTCCGCCCGATGCTCGAGCGAGCCGTGGCCTTCTTCGAGCGCCAGATACGTCTCGGCCGCTTCCGCCCGCACGACCCCGAGCAGCTCGTGATCACCGGATACGCCGCCCTGTCGACGTACTTCTCCGACGTCCCCTTCCTCGAGGCGCTCCTCGAGCGCGACCCGCTCGGCGAGGCGTCGCTCGACAAACGGCTCTCGCACCTGCGGGAGTTCTTCAAGGCGGCTCTCGGAGCATGACGATGCAAGTGCCGCCGAACTGCGACCTCACGCTCGGACTCAGGTTGACCGAAAAGGGCGAGCCGGGGCACACCACGTGGGAGATGGAGGCGGACGAGCGCTTCTGCAACCCCGCCGGGATCGTCCAGGGTGGCTTCATCGGGGCGCTCTGCGACTCGGCCATGGGTGCGTCGGCGGTCACCTACGCCACGAGGGGCGGATCGATCAAGGTGTTCTCGGCGAACGCCGAGATGAAGACGAGCTTCTACCGCCCCGTGCGCCCGGGCTCCCGGCTCACCTGCAGCGCCCGCGTGGTCTCGGGCGGCGAGCGTGTCCTGTTCGTCGAGGCGGACGTCTCCGACGGCGAGGGGAACCTCGTCGCCCGGGCGAGCTCCACCTACATCGTGACGCCCCGCGGCGGGACTGGACCCCAGCCTGACGCCGACTGCTAGTTTCTCGGCGATGCCAGCCGCGGCGCGGGAGACGTCATCTGACCTGAGGGAGCTGCTCGAGCTGCTGAGGCGCTACCTCGTGCAGGAGACCATCGAGCCGCTGAAGAAGGTGGGAAAGGCTCTCGCCATCGGGAGCGCTTCGGCCATGCTGCTCGGGATAGGGCTCGTCCTGCTCCTCGTCGCCCTGCTCCGCGTCCTGCAGACGGAGACCGGGACGGTCTTCACCGGGGAGTGGTCGTGGGTGCCGTATTTCCTCACGGTGATCGCCGGTACGGTCTCGCTCGCCATAGCCGGCGCGCTGCTGCTCAGAGCGAGGAGAGGGGAACTCACCAAGTGACCGACCGGGTATCACTCTCCGACATCGAGTCCAAGCTGCGCGGCATCGGTGGTGACGCGATGGACGTCGCCAAGAAGGCGAGCGCGCCCACTCTCGGTGCCGCCGCGGCCGCCGCCGTCCTCGCCATCGCGGCCGTGTTCCTGCTCGGCCGGCGCCGGGGACGCAAGGAGGCTCCCGTCCTCGAGATCCGGCGCATCTGACGGCCGGGAAGGCCGGAGGCTCATTGGCGACTCTCTTCGAGCGAACGACCCGCACCCTCGTCAGGCGAGGCATCCGTGACGGTGTCCTCAAAGGCAACGGCCGGTGGCTGTCGGCCGGCGCTGTCGCGTGGCTGCTGCGCCTCCTCTTCCGCCGGCCCGAGCGGCGCGTCGTCGTCGAGCGGCTCCGCCTCGGCGAGAGCGTCGTGGTCACGCACCGCGCGCCGCCGCCTTTCGGCCGCAAGGCGCGCAAGCTCGACAAGCAAGCCCGCGGGCAGGCCAAAGCCGAGCGCAAGCAGATCCGGACCGAGCGGAAGAAGGCGATCGTGGTGCCGAGCTCGGCAGGCGGGTCCGGCTCAGCGCAAGAGTGACCGCCGCTCCCTTCCGGGAGGGCGAGCGGGCGCTGCTCGTCGACCGCAAGGGCCGGCGGTACCTCGTCCGCCTGAGAGCGGGAAGGTCCTTCCAGTCCCACGCCGGAGTCGTCGAGCACGACGCGATCATCGGCTCGGCCGAGGGTTCACAGCTAGAGGCGTGGACGGGCCAGGGCGAGCGCCGTGACAACGCCAAGTACCTCGCACTCCGCCCCACGCTCGCCGACGTGGTCGTCGGGATGCCGCGGGGCGCCCAGGTGATCTACCCGAAGGACCTGGGGGCGATCCTCATCGCCGCCGACATCTTCCCCGGTGCGCGGGTCCTCGAGGCCGGCGTCGGCTCCGGTGCACTGTCCA
>JAJYVX010000004.1:0-16822 GCA_021791795.1 Actinomycetes bacterium
GCTCAGGGGGTGGATCCTCGGGGTGGGGCCAAATCAGGTGAGCACTGCCGCCTCAGGTGGGGCCAGAACAGGTGAGCACACCCAGCCTGTCCGACTGGAGCCGAAGTCGTGGAGGTTGCTCACCAGCGATGAAGAGATTCAGGCTGCGACGCGCCGCATGCTCGAACTCGAACAGGAGAGCGTCAAGCGAGCTGCAGAGCGGATATTGCGCCGGCAGAGGACACTCGACCAGCTGATCGATCGCGGTGCTGACCTTCGGTCGGCGACTGTGGTTCGGCTGCCGCAGGAGGCGGAACGATCGGCTCCGCTCGGTTCGGTCCCGTCAGGGCCGGACGCGGCCTGATCGACTCGCCTCCGGGCCCGGCCGGAAGGACCTTCGGCCTACTCCGGCTCGCAGCCACTGTCTAGCCTCTCTTTCGCGAGGGAACTGGGTTCTGGAGGTCTCCATGCCGATACCTCGATCGCTCTCCGGTGATGTGAGTCCGCGGCACCCGAGCTTCATCTGGTGAGGGCACGTCTCGGCCGTGACGCCGACACCCCGAGCCCTCGCTTCACGGATGGCCTCCAGGGCATCGGCCGAAGAGACGTGGACGACGTAGATCGCGGCGCCCCTCAGCTCGGCGAGGACCGACGCCCGGTGAACTGCCTCGGCCTCGAGCAAGGGTGGTCTCGTCTTAGCGTGCTCGATGGCCGACGGTCCTGCCGGACTCGATCGCCTTCCTGCGGAGCTCCACCGAGCGCAGCCGCCCTGGTACCGGACGCGAAATCGTCGGCCGCCCGCACCTCTCCGACCGGAAGGTTGAGGTGCGTGTGAACGTCAACGCCGCCTGGGATGACCAACCTGCCTGCGGCGTCGTACAGCTCCTCGCCGGCAAGGAGCGCAAGCTCAGGCCCCACCTCTGCAATTGTGCCGCCAGACGCGACTCGAACGTCTGAGACACGCTCACCGTAGGCGTCGACGACGGTCCCGCCTCGGATCAGCACGGTTCGGCGGGTTGTTCAGGAGTCTCGTTCGTCAAGACAAGACCTCGTCGTAACCGTCCTGCCGGCAGACCGCGCACGAACGGCAGACCGCGCACGAATTTCAGCATGCTGGACCGCTCCATGAGCGGCCAGAGTCAAAAGCCTCTGCTGCGTTCAGGCTCCGTGAGGTGCTCCGCGAAGGGGCTGGTGGAACAGCGGTGCGAGGAGGCAGGCGTTCGACAGTGAAGCGGTCAGGGGAACGAGGCCAACGGCGGCAAGTACCCACCAGGCACCGCCGGACTGCACGGCGAGGCCCACTCCTGCTCCTACGAGAACCACGCCGGCGACGAGCCGGATCACCCTGCCCATACCTGATTCCATGAAGTGCACGAACGACATAGCAGCCTCCTGTTCCGAGCAAATACCCCTCTGGGTATAGTTCTCAACAGTAAGCCACTTGCCGTTGTTCCCACCCGTTGGACGACACATACTGGATGGAGACGACATGGCTCCTCGATGAAAGACACCGACCAATCCGACGGGACCCTCGGGTTCGCCTCGTCCGTCCTCGCCGTCTGCGCGCACCCGGACGACGAGAGCTTCGGGCTCGGCGCGACGCTTGCGCATCTCACGGGCCTCGGCGCAGACGTGGCTGTCTTGTGCTTCACCCATGGTGAGGCATCGACGCTCGGAAAGTGGAGTGGACCGTTACGCGAGATAAGGAGCTCGGAGCTGGCCGCCGCGGCCGCAGAGCTCGGTGTCGGCAGGGTCGAGTTGCTCGACTATCCGGACGGCGCGCTCTCTACAGTGCCGCTCGCGCTGCTCTCGGGGGAGGTGGAGAGACTGGCTTGCGACGTCGGCGCAGGCCTGGTCCTCGTGTTCGACGAGGCCGGTATCACAGGTCATCCCGACCACGTGAGAGCAACGGAGGCAGCGCTCGCGGCCTCGGTCGACGTCCCGGTTCTCGCCTGGAGCCTGCCGCAACAGATCGCCGCCATGCTCGCCTCCGAGCTCGGGCTGACTTTCCTCGGCCGTCAGCCGGACGAGATGCACATCGCGCTGCAGGTGGACAGGGAAGCACAGCGGCGTGCTATCAGCCGTCACACGAGTCAGTGCACCGACAACCCGGTGGTCTGGCGCCGGCTCGAACTGCAAGGAGACAAAGAGTTCCTCCGTTGGCTGCGCCGCCCAGAGCAAGCGGCGATACGGGCTGAGTCGGAAGCACCCGAACGGGCTCGGCACGGGACCCCGGCCCACGCCTCGCCTGCGGACGACCCCCCGGCCCACGCCTCGCCTGCGGAGTACCCCCCGGCGCATGGCGCTGGGTCGCATGGCCACGGGGGGCGCTTCCGAGAGCTGGCGGCCGAGTGGGACCGCCGTTACGAGGCTTCCCCGCAGCTGTTCCGGAGCGAACCTGACGCGACGCTCGTCGAGCTCGCCGGACCACTGGTGCCCGGCCGGGCGGTCGACCTCGGAGCAGGTGAGGGCCGCAACAGTCTTTGGCTTGCACGCCGGGGATGGGACGTCTTGTCCGTCGACGCTTCGGAGGTGGCTCTCCGCCGCCTCCGGTCAGCCGCGAGCAGCGAAGGTCTGTCTCTCGGCGCTGTCGTCGGGGACCTTCTCACCGAGCTCGAGTCGTTCGATGCTCGTCATGTCTCTTTCGGTCTCGTTGTGATGGCGTTCGTTCATCCGCCCCCCCAAGAACGAAGAGAGCTTCTCACGGCGGTCGCCCGAGCCGTGTCTCCGGGTGGTCACCTGTTCGTCGTCGGGCACCACATCGACTCCATCGGTCTCGCCGGGCCGCAGGACGCCATGCGTCTTTACACCGACGACGACTTGGCCCGAGCCGCTTTAGGCTTGGAGGTTCTCCGGCTGGAGCGCCGCCGCGGCGTGAGCGACGTCGAGGAAACCGGCACGGACGCCCTTTTGTGGGCGCGCCGTCCAGCTTGACCCCCGGCCGACCGACCGCGGCCGCCTGGCCTGGCCAGCGCTGGCCCAGCCGCAACCTGTCCATGGCAGCCGGCACGTCTCTCAGGGTGTGGAACGTCTCCGAGTATCTGGCCGAGGCGGTCGCCGCCTGACCGACCGTCGTGCTCGGGCTGGCTCCTGTCGCCATGACTCCTGGCGGTAGGGTGGCGCGGAGCAGCCGCCGTCACGACCTGGGGGAGAAGCGGTCGTGACGGCGGCTGTGACCGTTACGGCTGGGAGGGGACCACAGGCGCCGCTGCGGCCACCGTCCGCTCCGCTTCGACCACGACCTGCTCCTCGGCCGAGAGCTCGTCGAGGCTGCGCTGCTTCGTCTCGGGGAGGAGCATCGTCAGGAGGAAACCCACGGCGGCGAAACCGGCCGAGATCTTGAGCGCACCCGCCACCCCGAAGTGCGCCTTTATGACGGGGAACAGGTACACGCCGATGAACGCTCCCACCTTGGCGATGCCCGCCGAGATGCCGTGCCCCGTCGTCCGCTGGCTCGTGGGGTACAGCTCTCCCGACAGCACGAACGTCGTCGTGTTCGGCCCGAATTCGGCGAAGAAGTAGCTGATGCCGAAGAGGATGAGGAAGGGCGCCACGGTCGTCGTCACGTTCGGGATCACGCCGAGCAGGAGGAACGCCAGTCCCATGAAGGCGAACCCGATTAGCTGCAGCAGCCTGTGGCCTATCCGGTCCATGAAGGCGCAGGCGAGGTAGTAGCCGGGCACAGCCGCCACCGTGAAGACGATGAGGGCGAGCGCGAGGGACTCGGGCAGGGACTTCGCTCCCGTCTTTCCGAGCACGCTCTGGTAGATGAGCGGTGCCGAGACGGAGTTGCCGTAGTAGGCGTAGTCGAACACGAACCAGCTGCCTGCCGTGCCGAGCAGGTAGAGCAGGTACCGGGGCGTGCTGATGAACTGCCAGAACCTGATGCGCACGTGGTGCTCGGTGGCGTTTGTCGGTCGCAGGACTCCTTCGGAGAATGTCTGGATGTCGGCCGCGGCCTGCTCCGGCCGGCCGGCGACCCTCGCCTGGAAGCGAGGCGACTCGGGCATGCGTCGCCGCAGGTAGATGACCGCACCTGCCGGCACGGCTCCAAGGGCGAGGAGGATACGCCACACGTAGTCGGTGTTCATGCCGGTCGACACGAGAGCGAGGCCAGCGGCGTAACCCGCCACGGTGCCGAGCGCTTGCATGGAGAAGACGAGCCCGACGAGCCTCCCGCGCGAGCGGCGGTTGGCGAACTCGCTCATGAGGACCGCCGACATGGGGTAGTCGCCGCCGACTCCGATCCCGAGGATGAAGCGGAACACCACAAGCCAGATGACGTTCGGCGAAAAGGCGGACGCGAGCGCTCCGAAGACCATCAGCGCCGCCTCGAGGCCGTAGATCTTCTTCCGGCCGACGACGTCGGCGATCCGCCCGAAGAGGAAGGCGCCGATGAAAGCGGAGATGAGCGTGATCGAGTTGATCAGCCCGATCGAGTTCACGAGGCTCGTCGCCGACTTCGAGAGCCCCCACTCCTTGGCGATCATCGCCGAGGCCGTGCCGATGATGAACAGGTCGTAGGCGTCGGTGAAGAAGCCCAGGCCTGCCGTTACGACCGCTCGAGTGTGGAATCTGCTGAGTGGGGCCTCGTCGAGCGCTTCCGAGACCGACCTCGCGGCGTTCAGCACCTGTTCGTCACCTCTCTCCTCTGCCGCCTCTTGGCGGCTTCGCGGCGAGCACCTTGGTCAGTTCCTGACGGTGATCCTCACAGTGGCGTTTGAAGCGCGGCTGAATCCAAGCTTGCGCGAAGGTGATCCGCAGGTGAACTTTTGGTGACCGCGGCGGAGATCTCCGCTGGGCGTGACGGCGCGGCCGCTCAGGGAATGGAGGCGGCCGGGCAGACGGCCGGGAACGCCCCCACCCCGCTCTCCGCATCCCAACGGTGACCGTTTCCCGCTTTCCAGGCGGCGAGGCGCAGCCAGCTGTCGTGAGGCATGGCGAAGTTGCCGTTGAGACTGGCAGATGACGTGGAGAGACCTGCGTAGAGGTTGCAGTCGATCGGATCGATTGAGAAGGCGATCGGCTCCGTGTCGACCTCCATCAGGGGGTTGTAGCGGTCCTTGCCGCCACCACCCTCGATGGTGTTGTGCCAGATCTGTACGTCGGACCAGAGCCCGCCCAGGTCAACGACGGGCATTCCCCAGCTCGGCACCAGGAAGTGCTGGCTCTCGTTCTGGAAGACGTTGTCGTGGACGTAGACGTCCTCGATCCTCGAGCCCGCGCCGAACGCGTCGACGTAGAGCGCGAACGCTGCATGGCCGGCGACCGTCGATCGCCCGCCGGTTCCCGGGGGGTTCGGTCCGAGGCTCGGGTCCGACGCGGACGTGCCGGGGTCGTCGTGGACGACGTTCCCCGAGACGAGGAGATGGCCGGTCTCGCGCCCGGGCGTCTCGACGTCGAGGTTGATGCCCTGGTCCGTGTTCCAGACGACGTTGTTGTCGAACCAGATGTAGGACGCTCCGTCGTCGTAGAGCCCGGCGGCGTTCTCCGGCTGCGAACGGCACCTGCCCTTGGACCACGTGCCGTAGGACGAGTTCGACAGGGTGTCCACGTTGTAGATCGTGTTGCCGATGACGAGACCGTGGTTCGCCTGGGCTGCGCCGGTCTCCCAACCGATGGTGTCGAGACCGATGTTGTCGACGTCGCGGATCACGTTGTAGGCGGCGAGGAAGTCCTTCACGTCGCCGTTGAAGGTGACGGTCTCGCTCTGGCCCGTGCGGGTGCCCGACACGTTGTCGTCCTCGACGACGACGTGCTGGAGCGGCCTTCGGCCTCCGACGATGACGGCGATCCCGTAGGCGTCCACGTTCTTCCTGCCGCAGAGGGCTCGAGAGCGCCAGTTCTCGTCGGCGGTGTTCTTCACGTCGCGCACGGTGTCGTCGACGATGTAGATGTCGCCGCAGGAGCCGCCGTGAAGGAAACAGGGCGACATGTGGGGCACGACCGACTGGTCCGTGTTCCGGGTGTCGCTCCGGACGCTGACGAGGATCCCTGCCGGAACATGTGCAGGACCGGCGAAGTGGTAGTTCTCGACCGTCAGGCCGTACACCTCGACACTCGTCGAGTCGACGATGCTGATCCCGCCCGAGCCGCCCCAGTACTCGTTCGGGTCCGCGGCCGCCGCGCCGACCTCGCCGAGGTCGAGGGTGGCCGAGGCGCCCGGTGCCCGGGCGAGCTCGAGCAGGGCCGGCGCGTGCTTGCCCCAGACATGGACGGGGGAGGTGAACGTGCCGGACAGGCAGACGACCGTCTTCTGCCTGATGGTGTTCTCGTGCGCGGCGATCCAACGGTTGACTCCAGATGACGTCGCGCCGGCGGCGCTCTTGAAGGCGACGTTGCACGTCCGCGGCGGGCCGAGCACCGAGCCGGTCGGTGTGAGCGGGTTCGGTATGCGGCCGTCGTCGCTCGCCGGCGCCACCCCGACCTTGTCGAGGGGGAAGTCCTTCGCGCTCACAGGCGGTAGCGGCTCCCGGAGGCTCCAGGCGATCGCCGGGACGGAGGAGGCAGACGCCGCAGCGCCTGCACCCGGTCCGCGCGGCACGGCTGCCGCGGCGATCAGCCACCCGACAAGGCACAAGGACGACGACGCGCGCAGGACCGTGTGCCGCAAAGCCCACCGCCTGGCCACGACCACATTGTGCCAGGCCGACCGGCGCGGCCCCTGTCGAGGAGAGCCCGGCGCGCCCCGGCTTGCTTCGCTGGTCAGAGCCGGCGCGCCCCGGCGCGCTCCCGCATGGGGAAAGCCCGGCGCTCCCGGGTTCAGCGGGTGAGGAACCCGCCGTCGACCACGATCGCCGCGCCCGTGATGAACGAGGCTTCGTCGCTGCAGAGGAATGCCGCTGCCGCTGCCACCTCCGCCGCCGTGCCGAGCCGTCCCATCGGGATGGGTCGGGCCAGCCTCGCCTTCTCCTCTTCGACGTCGGCAGCCGGCTGCATGAGGCCGCGCAGCATGGGGGTGTCGCAGTCCGAGGGGCACAGGCAGTTCACCCTCACTCCATGGGGCGCCCACTCGAGAGCCATCTGCCGGGTCAGGTTGATCACCGCCCCCTTCGAAGCCTCGTAGGCGCACTCTCCCTCGAGGCCGACGAATCCGAAGACGGAGGAGAGGTTGACCACGGCTCCTCCTCCACCGCCTAGCAGATGCGGCACGGCGTACTTGCAGGTGAGGAACACTCCCTTCACGTTGACGGCAAGCACGCGATCCCATGTCTCCTCGGGGCAGTCGACGACGTTGCCTTCGCCCGGTGCGATGCCGGCCGAGTTCACGACGAAGTTCAACCGCTCGAACCTCCCGACCGCCGCATGCACCGCGGCTTCGATCTGCCGGGCGTCGGTGACGTCGGCGACGAGGGCCGCTGCATCACCCCCACGCGAAGCGATATCGACCGCCACCTCCTCGAGGGCTTCGCCGGAGACGTCCACGAGCGCGACGGCCACCTGTTCTTCGGCGAGACGCAGCGCGGTCGCCCTTCCTATCCCCGAAGCCGCGCCCGTCACGAGTGCGGCCTTCCCCTCGAGCCCGCGCATCATCTGCCGACGGGTGAGGGTCCGGTGGCGACCAGGCGGAAAGGCGGCACCGCAAACTCATAGCACGCCGGCGGAGCGGGCACCGGCATTAGGAGGCCGGAGCCAGCTCCGACATGACGAGAACGGGCATTCGTAAGCTGCACGCCTGTGCGGATCTGCGTCGTCGGTGCCGGAGCGATCGGCGGGCTCCTTGCCGCCCGGCTCTCCCTCGCCGGCAACGAGGTCGGTGTCCTCGCCCGGGGCGAGAGCCTGCGCGCCATCGCGTCGAACGGGATCAGGCTTCTCGAGCCTGACGGGTCCGCTCTTGTTGTGAAGGCCATCGACGTGTCGGGCGATGCCGCCGCGCTCGGCGAGCAGGACCTGGTGTTGCTCGCCGTGAAGGCTCATCAGCTCGCCGGCGTGGCGGTGAGCGTGCCCGGCCTCTTCGGACGCGACACCGTCGTGCTGACGTTGCAGAACGGCATCCCGTGGTGGTTCTTTCAGAAGTTCGGGGGTCCCTTCGACGGACGCCGCCTCAGAAGCCTGGACCCGACAGGTGAGCTGGAGCAGGCGATACCTGTGGACCGCGTGCTCGGTTCGATCGCCTACCCGGCGGCGGAGCGCGAGGCACCCGGAGTGGTGCGGCTCGTCCAGGGTGACCGCTTCCCCGTCGGTGAGCTCGACGGGACGGTGTCCGAGAGGGCATCGGAGCTTGCAGGCGTCTTGAGCGGCGCCGGCTTCACCTCGAAGGTCGTGCGAGACATCCGTTCGCACATATGGGTGAAGGCCTGGGGGAACCTCGCGTTCAACCCCATCAGCGCGCTCACCGGCGCGACGCTCGGCGAGATGTGCCGGTTCCCTCCGTCACGTCAGCTGGCCGCACGCATGATGTCCGAGGCGGCCGTCATAGCCGAGAGCCTCGGCCTCCGGCTGAGGCTCTCGGTGGAACAGCGCATCGAAGGGGCGGAGCGGGTGGGCGACCACAAGACCTCGATGCTGCAGGACGCCGAGGCGGGGCGTCCCCTCGAGCTCGAAGCACTCGTCGGTTCCTTCGTGGAGCTCGGCCGCTTGACCGGTACTCCGACACCCGCGATCGAAGCCGTCTACTTCCTCGTCTCGCTCCTCGACCAGCGCATCCGGGAGCAGGTGGACGACGCCTCCCTCCCTCGTGCTCGTCCTGCCGGCGCGATACTGCCCGACCAGTGAGCGATGCCGCGCCTCGCACCGTTCGTGACCTTCTTCACGGTCATGGACACGGCCATGGGCCAGGACTTCTCACCGTCGACGGCGAGATGCTCGACCACGAATCGATCAACCGCGAGGTCGAGCGGCTGTGCGAGCAGCTCGCGGCGGCCGGCATCGGCCCGAACGACCGCGTGGCGCTCGTACTGCCGAACGGGCCGGAGATGGCGTTGTCACTGCTGGCCGTGATGTCGACCGCGTGCGCAGCACCGCTGAACCCGAAGTACCGAGTCGAGGAGTTCGCCTTCTACCTCGAGGACTTGAAGCCGTCCGCTGTCGTCACCTTCAAGGGCGAGTACCCCGCCTTGGCCGCGGCCGCCGGCGACGTTCCCCAGCTCGACGTGGAAGGACGGGGTCTGCGCATCGACCTCGTGGCGAGCGGGCCGAGCAGGGCGAAGGACGCAGCGATCGGGGCGAGCGGGGCGACCGTCACGAGCGGGGCTGCGACCGGGGCGAACGGCGACAAGGCGGCGCCGCGCAGGTGGCCGTCGGCCGACGACCAGGCACTCGTTCTCCACACTTCGGGAACGACCTCCAGACCGAAGATCGTGCCACTCCGGCAACGGCACCTCGCCGCCTCGGCCCGGAACATCGCCTCCTGCCTCGAGCTCGATTCGAGCGACCGCTCGCTCACGGTCATGCCGCTCTTCCACATCCACGGGATCATGGCCGGGTTGCTCGCACCGCTCTCGGCCGGTGCGTGCGTCGTCCCGACGCCGGGGTTCGACGCGTTCAAGTTCGCCCGCTGGCTCGAGGAGCTCCGCCCGACCTACTACTCGGCAGTGCCGACCATGCACCACCTCGTGCTGGCTCGGGCGAGGGGTGGAAGGAAGACGGAGCTGCGTTTCGTGCGCTCCTCGTCTTCGGCGCTCCCTCGTTCCGTGTACGACGGTCTGCGAGCTGCCTTCCGCGTGCCGGTGATCGAGTCCTACGGGATGACAGAGGCTTCGCACCAGATGACGGCGAACCCGCTCCCGCCGGGAGTGGCGAAGGCGGGCTCGGTCGGCCCAGCTGCCGGCGCGGAGGTCGCGATCCTGTCGCAGACCGGCGAGCTGCTCCCGGCGCGCGAGACCGGCGAGGTCGCGGTGCGCGGCCAGTCGGTGGTCGACGGCTACGAGAACAATCCCGAGGCGAACAGCACCGCGTTTGCAGACGGCTGGTTTCGCACGGGTGACGAGGGCTATCTCGACGCGGACGGATACCTGTTCCTCACCGGGAGGCTGAAGGAGCAGATCAACAGGGGAGGGGAGAAGATATCTCCTCTCGAAGTCGAAGCGGCGATGCTTGGTCACCCTGCGGTGGACGAGGCCGCCGTCTTCGCCGTGCCGGACGAGCGGCTCGGCGAGGAGGTAGGAGCAGCCGTCGTCCTTGGTGACGCGCCGGCGCCGCCGACGCCGACGGAGCTACGGGCCTACCTCGGCGAGCGTCTCGCCGCGTTCAAGGTGCCGCGGACCATCCTCATCGTGGACGAGATACCGAAGGGGCCGACAGGCAAGGTCCAGCGAATCGGCCTGGCACGACAGCTCGGGCTCGCCTAGCGGGTCCTTGCGTCTCGGGCCGTATCGGGCCTTGGCGAGGAGCAGGTTCTTCCCGCGTCCGTCGCTCGGAGCGGTCTTAGCTGTACCCGTCGGAGGCCGTAGTGCTACCGGCGGCGCTACGCCCCTTGACTCTCGAGAGTCATGGGAGGCAGGAGAGGATGGCGCGGGCACCAGCTCATGAGCCGCCCCGAGACGTCCCGCCGCGGTCTTGTCATGGGTTGACCGCAGCGACACCTCGGCGGTGACGGGCTGAACGGCCTCGGGTCGTCGTGATCCGCCACCTCGACCGGTACGACCTCGGCAGGTACGACCTCGGCAGGTACGACCGGGGGGCTCCCCGGCTCACTGCCGTCTTCATCGACGTCAACCTCATCGCGAAGGCGACGTATCGCTACCATATGCCGCTCCCCGATGCTGCCCCGTTTGGCCAAAGCAGCTGGACCATCTTTCATAGCCGAGCCGCGAGCTGTTGGCAAGGGGTCGACCAAGGATTTTTCCGGCGTAGCGCGACGACGTCGATCCTCGAGCGGGGTTCCCGGGCGGAGGGGACCCAACCGGCCCGGTGCGCTCTCGCCGGCTCGTAGCCTCAGCGGACCACGACGACCGGGCAGTGTGCGTGGGCGGTGAGGAATTCGCTTACCGAGCCGAGCAGCATGCCGAAGAACTCGCCATGGCCACGGCTGCCGACCACGAGGAGCTCTGCCGATCTCGACTGCTCGACGAGCACCGGAGCCGGGTGGCCCTCGAGGACGAGGATCTCCACAGCGACGCCCGGACCTGCGCCGAGCACTTCGGAGATGGTCTCCTCGAGAACGGCGCGGGCGTTCTGTTCGGGGCTGAACTCCTGCGGCCAGGGCGGTGACCAGCCCCATGAGACAGGAAATGACCAGACGGTCACGGCCGCGATCGGGAGCCCCGTCAGCTTCGCGTACTGGGCGGCCCACCTGAGAGCCGCCTTGGAGGAGGCGGACCCGTCGATGCCGACCACGATGCGTGCTGCCGTCTCTTGCGTCCTTGCCGTCTCGGCCATGGGCTGCTCCTGTCTCTGCCTCTCGACATGAAGATGCGCGCGCAGCGGGACCGCCGGTAGGGCCGAACGGCCCCTAGGCGCTGATCGCGTCCAGCACCTCGTCGAGCGCAGCCAGGGTGTGCCCGCTCACGAGCGAGTCGACGTGCGGCAGGGCCGCCGCCATGCCGGACACAAGAGGAGAAAACCCCGCCGCCGCGCTCCGCGGGTTCACCCACACGACCCGGTACGCGAGCCGCCGCAATGAAGCCATCTGACGGCCGAGGAGGGTCGGATCGTCGCGCTCCCATCCGTCCGAGACGACGAGGACGACCGCACCTCGTGCCATCCCGCGCCGGCCGTAGGTGTCGAGGAAGTCCTTCACCGACGCACCGATGCGGGTCCCGCCGGACCAGTCGGGCGCCAGCCGGCCCGCACGGTGGAGGGCGACGTCGGGGGTGCTGCCGGCCATGGCTCGCGTGAGCCTCGTGAGCCGGGTGCCGAACACGAAGGTCTCCGCCTTCGCCCGCGTCGCGGCTCCCCAGAGCACCTGGAGATAGGCGCGCGCGTAGGGCTCCATCGAGCCCGAGATGTCGAGCAGCGCCACGAGGCGCCGTGGCTTCGTGCGCCGGCGACGCCGCAGCAGGACGGCGGGGTCGCCGCCTGAACGATGGCTCCGGCGCAGCGTCGCCCGGACGTCCGCCCGGTCGCCGAGGCGGTGCGAGTGGCGCCGGCGCGACTGCCGGGCGGGAAGCGAGAGCGCGACGCGCCTGAGGAACGGGTCGAGCGCGGCGAGCTCGGCGGGGGAGAGTCTGGCGAAGTCCGTCGTGGAGAGGCTCTCCTCGACGCTCGCGAGTGCCGGGGCGTGAGCCTCCCGCTCGCTCCGCCCCTCCTCTGAAGAAGTGCCCGGCGTGTCGGCGCTCGGTCGCCCGAGCGTGATCGACGCCGCCCTCAGAGACTCGCTGCTCTCGGGCGCGGACGGAACTTGTCGCACCCGGGCGAGCGCGTCCTCTGAGGCGCCGCGCTCGTCTGCCACGTCGGCCATGCCGCCAAACACGGCGAGGAAGATCGTGTCGAACTTCGCGATCTGGCTCACGTCGGAGAGCAGGTTCACCCGGGCGAGCCAGTAGAGGTCGGCGATTCGCTTCGGCGCGGCCGCACCGATGACCCTCACGAGGCGCCCCGCGCTGTCCGGCGTGGCGGGGACCCCGGCGGCATGGAGCCTTCCGGCGAACAGCGCGGCCAGCGAGGCCAGGTCTGCAGGCAGCTCGCGCGGGCCGAGCACCCCGAGCGTGCTCTCATCCATCGGGCAGAACCAGTTCGAGCCCTTCTGATCGCAGCAACTCCTGGTCTTCCTTGTACTTGAGGAGCGAGCCGAGCGTCCGGTCAAGCGCCTCACGGTCGAGCACACGAACGCCGAGGAGCTCGAGGGCGCCGACCCAGTCGATCGTCTCGGCGATTCCCGGCGGCTTCTGGACGTCGACCGCTCTCAGGCGGGAGACGGTTCGAGCGGCCTGCTCCACGAGCGATAGGGAGCTGCCCGGCACGCGGCGTCTCACTATCTCCGCCGCCCGGGCCGGGTCCGGGTACTCGATCCAGTGATAGACGCAGCGACGCTTCAGCGCGTCGTGCAGGTCGCGGGTCCGGTTGGAGGTGAGGACCACGACAGGCGGGTGGCTCGCCCGGACGGTCCCCACCTCGGGGATCGTGACGGCGGCCTCGCCCAGCAGTTCGAGGAGGAACGCCTCGAAGTCGTCGTCAGCTCTGTCCACCTCGTCGATCAAGAGAACGGCCGGGCGCGGTCCGGGGTGCCTCAGCGCTGCGAGCAGCGGCCTAGCTATGAGGTAGTCGGGGCCGAAGAGATCGGCCTCTCCGAGGGGGCCGCCGTGCACCTCGGCGAGCCGGATGGCGAGGAGCTGGCGCGGGTAGTTCCACTCGTAGAGGGCCTCTGCCACGTCGATGCCCTCGTAGCACTGCAGGCGTATGAGCGGCGTGCGCAGCAGGCTCGCGAGAGCCTTGGCCGCTTCCGTCTTTCCGACACCCACCTCGCCTTCGAGCAGCACGGGCTGCGGAAGGCGCACAGCACAGAAGAGGGCCGTGGCTACCCCGTCGTCGGCGAGGTAGTCGACTGCCTCGAGCGCCGCCTTGAGGCTCTCGATGTCGGGGATGAGCTCGGCGACGGAAGGTTGGGGCTCGGCTGTGCTCACACCCGGCGCCGGAGAGAGCGGGAGCGGAAGGTGTGAGTGGTCACTTCGCGTACCGGCCCGGGTCGTCGATGTAAGCGTCCCTGCAGCCGGGCCCGCAGAAGAAGACACGGTCGCCCCCGACGTCTGCCCAGAGGGACGACTCAACCGCGGCCACTGTCATGCCGCACACCGGGTCGACGGCCATCCGTGGGGCCGCTCCTCCGGCGGGCGACTCGGCATCCTGGCCGGGAGTGCCCGACGGATCGCCAGGGCGTGGCCGGAGCGAGACGATCTCGGCGAGAATCGAGAGCGCCACCTCACCCGGGGTGCGTGCGCCGATGTCGAGGCCCGCCGGCACATGGACCAGCGCCCGGAGAGCAGGCTCGAGTGACAGCGCGTCGAGTACAGCTTCGCCGCGTCGGCGGCTCGCCACGAGACCGACGTACGGGACTCCTCTCGACAGGGCGGCGTTGATCGTCTCAGGCTCGAGCTGGCCGTGGGAGGCGACCACGACCGCCGAGGCGCCCCACGGGATGTGGACGGCACCGTCAGCTGTCGTGCCGAGCTCGCCGACCTCGAGCCCGAGCATCCCGTTCGTGGCTATGAGCGCCCGCGCTATGGGCGCTTTCCCTAACACGAGGAGGAGAGGTCGAGGAACGGCCGGTTCGAGGAAGATCTCGAGCGTGCCCCCGGAGAGGCACGGGTTGAGCACGGTGACCTCGCCCGGGCGGTCATCGGTCCCGATCGCGGCGGGTCGGTCGTCGTCCTCGCCCTCAGTTGCCGCCGTGAGGGCGGGAGTGGGGGGTGGGAGGATGCGGAGGAGGCGGGTTTCGCCTTGGAAGAGCACGTCGAGGGCCTGCTGGCGGACCGTCGTCTCGGCGCACGCACCGCCGACGAAGCCTTCGATCGTGCCGTCGGCGAGGACGAGCGCGGTGTCGCCCGGCTTGGCGCTCGTCGGCCGCTCGGCCCGCACGACGGTCGCCCAGACGAACGGAGCCCTCGAGGCGTCGAGCTCGGCAGCCCTCCCGGCGAGGTCCGTCCGCGACGGCACGACCGGCCCTCTCAGTCCGTGATGGCGAGGTCGGTGCGGAACGGTCGGCCCTGCATGGCTCGCCAGACCTGCGCCGGTGTGAGCGGCATGTCGACGTGCCGCACCCCGAACGGTTCGAGAGCGTCGACGACCGCGTTCACGACCGCCGCCGGCGAGCCGACGGTGGCCGACTCCCCCACGCCCTTGCAGCCGAGCGGGTGGTGCGGCGAAGGAGTGACCGTCGAACCGAGCTCCCAGCTCGGGCACTCAATCGAGGTCGGCAGGAGGTAGTCCATGAACGAACCGCCGAGGCAGTTGCCCTCCTCGTCGAAAGCGATCACCTGCATGAGCGCCATGCCGACGCCGTCAGCCAGACCGCCGTGGACCTGCCCCTCGACGATCATGGGGTTGATGCGGGGTCCGCAGTCGTCGACGGCGATGAAACGGCGCACCTTCACCTGGCCGGTGCCCGGATCAACGTCGACCACGCAGATGTAGGCGCCGAAGGGGTAAGTGAGGTTCGGCGGGTCGTAGACGCACTGTCCGTCCAGGTGCCCCTCGACCCCCTCGGGCAGCTCGAGCGGGCCGTGGGCGGCGAGCGCTATCTCCTGGATGGTCCGCGATGCCGACGGGTCGCCCTTCACGTAGAAGCGCCCCTTCTCCCACTCGAGATCGTCCGGGGACACCTCGAGCATGGCGGAGGCGACTATCCGCGCCTTGTCGACGACGCGCTTGGCGGCGACTGCGACCGCCGCTCCGGACACGGGGGTCGAGCGGCTGCCATAGGTGCCGAGCCCGAACGGCGTCTGGTCGGTGTCCCCGTGGACGACTTCGACGTCCTCGGGCGGGATGCCCGTCACCTCCGAGACGATCTGGGCGAACGTCGTCTCGTGACCCTGTCCCTGGGTTTGCACCGAGAGGCGCACGACCGCTTTGCCCGTGGGGTGCACCCGGAGGTCGGCCCCGTCCGCCATGCCGAGGCCGAGGATGTCCATGTGCTTCTTCGGCCCGGCGCCGACGGTTTCGGTGAAGAAGGCGACGCCGATGCCCATGAGCTCGCCCTTGGCCCGCTTCTCGGCCTGCTCGGCGCGCAGCGCCTCGTAGCCGGCGATGTCCATGGCGAGGCGCAGGGCCCGAGGGTACTCGCCCGAGTCGTACTCCCAGCCCGTCGGCGAGGTGTAGGGGAACTGCTCGGGGCGGAGGAGGTTCTTCATGCGCAGCTCGGCCGGGTCCGCCCCGAGCTCGTCTGCGAGGAGGTCGACCATCCGCTCGACGAGGTAGACGGCCTCGGTCACCCGGAACGAGCATGCATAGGCGACGCCGCCCGGCGCCTTGTTCGTGTAGACGCCCTTCACCTTGCAGTGGGCGGCGGGATAGTCGTAGCTGCCTGTGAACACATGGAAGAAACCGGCCGGGAACTTCGTCGGCTGTGCCGTGTTGTTGAAGGCGCCGTGGTCCGCGAGGACGTCGACCCGCACGCCGAGGATCTTCCCCTCGCGAGTGGCGGCGATCTCGCCGTGCATGTGGTAGTCGCGGGCGAACGAGGTGCTCATCAAGTTCTCGGAGCGATCCTCCATCCACTTCACCGGCTTGCCCGTCACGATGGAGCCGACGACCGAGAGCACGTAGCCGGGATAGATGCCGACCTTGTTCCCGAAGCCTCCGCCGATGTCGGGGCTCACCACGCGGATCTTCTGCTCCGGCAGTCCGGCCACGAGCGCGTAGAGGGTGCGGTGCGCATGCGGTGCCTGGGTGGTGCACCAGATCGTGAGCTTGCCCGAGATCTTGTCCATGTGGGCGACTGACCCGCACGTCTCCATCGGCGCAGGATGCACGCGGGGGTAGAGCATGTCCGCTTCGACGACGACCTCGGCAGCCTCGAAGGCCCTGTTCGTCGCCTCCTCGTCCCCGGCGTCCCAGTCGAAGATGTGGTTGTCGGTCCTGCCCTCGACGTCGTCGCGGATGACGGGTGCGTCGCGCTCGAGCGCCTTCGTGGCGTCTACGACGGCAGGAAGCGGCTCGTAGTCGACCTGGATCAGTTCGAGGGCGTCCCGGGCCGAGTAACGGTCGTCGGCGACGACGAAGGCCACCTCCTGGCCCTGGAAGCGCACCTTGTCGGTGGCGAGCACCGCGACCACGTCGTGCGAGAGCGACGGTATCCAGGCGAGCCCGAGGGTCTCGAGGGTGGCACCGGTGATCACGGCCTTCACCTTCGGGTGCGCCTCGGCCGCGGAGGTGTCGATGGAACGGATCCTCGCGTGGGCGTACGGGCTGCGGAGCACGGCGCCGTGCAGCATCCCCGGGAGCTGCAGGTCGTCCACGTAGTTGCCCT
>JAJYVX010000004.1:16832-49356 GCA_021791795.1 Actinomycetes bacterium
GGGCATCTTCCTTGCGGAGCATCCGCCCGAACCCGATCGGGTTGGCGGCGGGTGCAGGCTCTGCGGCAGGCTGTCCCGGCGCCTGGTCGACGGTGGTCATGCCCCGACCTCCTCTTCAGCTGCCCCGCTGTGCTCGGCGGCCCAGCGGATGGCTTTCACGATGTTCTCGTAGCCGGTGCACCGGCAGATCTGGCCCGAGATCGCCTCGCGGATCTCGGCCTCGCTCGGGTCGGGGTTGTGGTCGAGCAGGTGGCGGGCCGTCATCATCATCCCGGGCGTGCAGAACCCGCACTGGAGACCGTGCTCCTCGAAGAAGCCCTGCTGTACCGGGTCCAGCTCCCCGTCCCGCTCCAGCCCTTCGACCGTACGCACGGACCGTCCGTCCGCCATGACGGCGAGGACGGTGCAGCTTTTCACGGGCGTGCCGTCGAGCCAGAGCACGCAGGTGCCGCAGTTGGACGTGTCGCATCCCCAGTGCGTGCCCGTCAGCCCGAGGTGGTCCCGCACGAAGTGGACGAGCAGGAGGCGAGGCTCGACGTCACGCGTGATCTGCTCACCGTTGACCGTCAGGGTTATCTGCATGTCAAGCCTCCTGTCCGCGGGTGGCGGAGATCGCGCGCCGGAGGGCCCGCCGGGTCAGCTCTCCGGCCAGGTGCCGCTTGTAGTCGGCGGGTCCTCGCTGATCGCTCGTCGGGTTGCAGTCTTCCGAGGCAGCCTTGCCCGCCTCGTCGATCAGCTCGTCTGTCGGGATCTTGCCCTTCAGCAGATCCTCTGCTCTCGGTGACGAGAAGTGCTCGGCGCCGACGGCCGTCAGCCCGAGTCCGGCGTCCGTTATCGAGCCTCCCTCCATCCAGATGGCGGCTCCCACGGCGGTGACCGGCCAGTCGCCCACCCGGCGCTCCACCTTCTCGTAGGCGCTCCCGCAGCCCGGCCGGATGGGAACCCTCACCTCGGTCACGATCTCGGCCGGGCCCACCACCGTCTGGTACGGCCCGACGTGGAACTCGCGCACGGGGACCTGGCGTTCGCCCTCCGGTCCCCGGATGACGACCGTTGCCTTCAGGGCGGCGAACGCGGCGGAGAGGTCTTCGGAAGGGTCCGCCTGGCAGAGCGAGCCGCCGATGGTCCCGCGGTTGCGCACGATCGGGTCGGCTATGACCCGCTCGGCGTCGGCGAGGATGCGGAAGTGCTCTGCCACGACGGCGGATGCAAGCAGCTCTGCGTGGCGGGCCATGGCACCTATGCGCACCTCGTTCCCCTCGAGCCGAACCCCTCCGAGCTCGGCGACGTCGTTCACGTCGACCAGTGCCTCGGGCTGGGCGAGGCGCAGCTTCATCATGGGCAGGAGACTGTGACCTCCGGCGAGCAGCCTGGCCTCCGGACCGAGCCTCTCGAGGAGCGCTATCGCCTCGTCGACGGTCTTGGCCCGTTCGTACTGGAACGCAGCTGGGACTTGCATCCCCGATCCCCTCTCCGTGGTGCACGCGCCGCGACGTGGAACGTGTGCGAAAACGGCATCCTTAACCAGGTCCTCCCGACCGTCAACATCGTGATAAGCGATGGCTTAATCGCCCGCAGGGGTCGGTTAGGGTTTGTCGTGACGCTCACCCGGCTCGGTGCATTCGTGCTGGTCATCCGGGTCGTGCCGTGACGCTCACCCAGCTCGGCGCATTCGTGCTGGTGGCGAAGCTCGGCTCGGTCCGAGCCGCCGCCGTGGCGCTCGGCGTGAGCGAGCCCGCCGTCTCCCAGGCGCTCACAGCCCTGCGCAAGCAGCTGGGCGATGAGCTCGTCGTGAAGGACGCAGCCGGTATGACGCTCACGCCGGGCGGCCAGCGTCTTCTTCCGATCGCCTCGCAGATGGTGACGCTCGGCACCGAGGCCGAGGCGGCGGTGCGTGCCGGGCAGGGTGCTCCCGCCCGCCTCCGGGTGGTGGCGGACAGCACGGTGGCGGAATTCGTCGCCCCGTCACTGCTCGAGGCGTTCGCCAGCCGAGCGGGCGGCATCGAGGCGAGCGTAGGGGTTGCCAGCCGGGCAGAGATGGCCGTCCTTCTCTCCTCGCATCTGGCGGACGTGGCGATCGGGCCCGAGATAGCCGGCGCCGATGCGAACGGCATCGAAAGCCGGCCGATCATGCGGTGCAGGATGATCGTCGTGACCGGCGACGAGATGCCGCCCGGCCGATGGTTGCTCGGACCGTCCGCCACGGATCCGTTGAGCCCGCCGGCCGCCCTCGTCGAGCGTTTCGGCGTTCTTCCGGAGCAGGTCCGCGTCTTTCCGAGCGAGGCTGCTGCGTGGACCGCCGCCGCCGAGGGCCAAGGAGTGGCTCCGGCCTTCGCTCATCTCGTGTCGCACGAGCTCGACTCCGGTCGGCTGCGGGAAGTCGATCTTGCGGGGGTGCCTTCCACCGTGAGCTGGTACATCAGCACACTCGGACCGGGGCGGCGGAGCGAGGGGGCATCGGCGCTCCGCCAGTTCGTGACGACGCCACAGGCCATGCAACTGATGCACCGCCCGGGGCGGGGGGTGCCGCCGGGCCGGTTCCGGCCGCCGGTGTACGTCACGATCTGGAGCTGACCGGTGGTCTGGGCGACATCTATCCGGAGCGGGGGGCGCGGCGCCGGGGCCGTGCGCCGGCCGGAGCCGAAGCCGCAGCCGGAGCCAGCCCGAAGCCGAAGCCGCAGCCGATTTCGGTGGCGGTGACGCACGAGAGCGGCGCTTTCTTTCCCACGGATCGGCGCCGCGGGCGTCCCGGCGTCAATTCCTGCAGGCTTAGCGCACGATCCAGGCGGTAACTCTGCAGGAAGTTGCAGCCGCCCTCTTTTCTGAGCGCCCCGTCGAGGCAGGTCATCTGCGCCCAGGCGAGGAGGGCACCTGCGATCAGGCTCACGGCCACCCAGGCGAGGTTCTGGGTGAAGCTGGCGAAGGGCAGGTTGGCGAGGCCGCAGTCCTTCCAGTTGCGCGCTCGGTCCTCCGCCCGGGCGTGGCCGCGGTGACGCAGCTCGAGGACGGCCGGGTCGACACCAAGCGCACTGGCGTTGGTGATGAAGGCGGTGTGCCGCCAGCCCTCGGACATGTCGAACATCGACAGCTGAGCGCCGGGGTGCGGCCGTTCGCGCCGGACGATGAGCCGGGCGTCGATCCCCCAGGACGACAGGTCCATCAAACCGGTCAGCTCGGCGACGAAGACGCCGTCGCGAATGGTCCCGTCCGTCTCGACCGCCGGGCACCAGTCTTCTTCCTGGAAAGACAACAAGGCTTCCCGCACCGAGGCGTTGATCGGGTGTCCGATCGAGTACTCGATGTCCGACTCCACGAGCGCCGCGACGAAGCCGTGGGTCGCCCCGGCGGAGTCGGCCCGGAGCACGATGTGATGGCGGACCGCCCGAGGATCGTCGCCCGGCTCGTGGCCGGCGCGGTAGTCGCCCGGAAGTACGGCGAGTGCCCGGTCGAGCAGCTCGAGGTGGTCGCCGGTGTCGTTCGAGCCGGTGTTCCCCGGACGCAGCATCGCCTGAAGCGGCTCGTCCGTCGTGTCGCACCACGCCCCGATCGGGTGAAAGCCGTAACCCCGCTTGTAGGTCGAGGCTGCATCCCCCTTGTCCGAGTGGACGTTCAAGAGCGTGGCGTCGACGTCGATCGTGATGTCGCCCGGCGGCGCCGCTCGCCACACAACCTCGCGGGCTCGGGCGGCGGCTTAGGGGAGACGTCGGAGCTCGACCGAGGTCGTCTTCTTCACCGCCCGCCATGCCGTCGAGACCGAGGCGACGTCGCCGAAGAGCTCGGACGCCTCGCCGAGCACGGCGAAGCCTGTGAGACAGTCGGCTCCGTCCGCGATGGCGACGGCGAGGTGGGTGAGCACGACGCCCGGGTCATGCGTGTGCCAGGCGATGCCGCAGCCGACCATCGCCTCCGACATCGCCCCGGTGATACCGGTCCGGTCGGCCAGCTCGCAGAGCAACCCAGTGCCGGCGTGGCTGACGAGGTTCTTGCCTTCGGTGGTGATCTCGGGACAGCGGACCGAGCGAGTACGATGCACCTTGAAGGAGCCCTCCTCCTGTGCGAACGGCTGGTTTTCGACACAGCCATTCTCCCAGCTGAGGAGGGCTTTTACGCGGGTACTGGCAGCCTCACGCCGCTATCGCGCGAAGAATCGAGGCTAATGCTTCACGTGCACATTCCTGCTCTTCCAGACGTCATGGACGTCGCCGGTCACGCGGTTGCCGCTGAGCGTGACGCTGACGGGCACTACGGCCGAGAAGACGAGGATGCCGGTCGTGACGAACACGTTGGCATCGGGGTCGCCGACAAGGTTGTTCGGGCCGATCCTGTTGCCTGTGATGACGTTGCCGCTCACGTCCTGCGAAGGGGCGTGGGCGTGGATCGTCACTCCCGGCATTCCGTTGCCCTCGATGATGTTGTCGACGATGCGGTTGTCATAGGACCCGCCTCCGGGTGCGGCCGCCGCGATGAGGATCCCGGCGCCGGCACCGATGACCCCGTTGCCGATCACGGTGTTGCCGCGGACCAGGTTGTCGAAGACGCCGCCCTTGCTCGGCTGAGGGACGCCGGCCTTGCTCACTGCCGTCGTGCTGTGCGAAGGCAGTGTGATGCCGCAGTCGTAGAGGTTGTCTGCCACGTAGTTGTGGAGGATGCGGTTGCCAGAGGCCGGGCCCATCTCGTCGGTGATGAGGATCCCACCCGAATTGCCGATCACGCGATTGTCGGCCACCGTGCTCTTGGTCGCGCTCATGAGGTGGATGCCCTCACCGCAGTCGCCGGGTACCTGCCCCTGGGGTTCGCACTCGAGGTACTGGGTGTTCGACTTGTTGCCGAGGTCGTTGCCCGAGACGGTGTTGTCGGCAATTAGGACGTGGCTGGCCCTCATTACGAGGATGCCTTCGCCGTAGGCACCGTGCACGCTGAAGCCCTCGACGCTCGAACCGCTCGCGCTCGGAGTCAGCAAGATGGCCGCTGCATCGAGGGTGTTGCCCGAACCGCTGCTTAGGCCCAACGCGTCTACGGCGGCGTAGCTGCCGACGAGGGACAGACGCTTGGTGACGACGACCTGCTCCTTGTACACGCCCGGCTCGACATGGACAACGCCGCCGGTCTTGACCCGGGCGAGTCCGTCTGTGATCGTCTTGCACGGCGCCGACCTGCGCCCGCAGGTTGCTGCCTTGGCGTTCGAGCTCGCCGAGACGTACACGGCCTCGAGGGAGCGGGGAGAAGGCAGCTGGGCGTCCGCCCCCGGCGAGGCGAGAACGCTGGCCAAGACCAACGCGGTCGCGAGCGGCAGGACGACACGGTGGGATGACTTCATGCTTGCTCTTCCTTATGTGTGAAGGGACCCCCGATGTCAGTGAGGGTCCGGGTTTGTACGGGGACCCGTATGGCTGGGGTGACCTGCGCTACGCGTCGGAAACCGCAGCCGGAGTCAAGATGGAGCGCCCGCAGAGAAGCGAGGACGAACGACCTCGACGCCGGCGAGGACCGGCGCATGCTCGTGGTCTCCCAGCCGAGAGAAGTCAGGTCATGTTCGAGTCCTCCCCATGCCGAAGGATCGAGAGGAGAGGTGCGCGGCGTCGCCCTGCCTTATCTGGGTGCTCGGGCGAAAGCCCGGCGACGTGATGGTCGATGGGGTGAGCCCGGCGATGGTGGGCGGCCGCTCATTCTCTCCGGGACGTCCGTCGAGGTTGGCGGCGACAGGAAAATATCGGGAGTCGGCCGCGATCATCAGCTGATCGGGACGAGGGCACGCACCGGTCATCTCATCAGGCCGCCTCGCCGACGATGCTGCCGAGTTGGACAGGAGCCCACGCCTCGTCTCCGCGCTCGCGAAGGGTGTGGTAACAGCGCCTCGCCAGCTTGCGGGCGACCGAGACGCCTTCCGCCGAGACTGGCCCGCACCGCCTCGTAGTAGTCCCGGTCTGGCGAGCCTTGGCGCGGCGCGCACTTGGCAGCCTCGAAGAGCTGACGCGGGACGGATCTGGCCGACACACAGCTCACCGGTCTCGGTGTCCAGGTAATCGAACGTGATCTGTGCCCGGTGCACGTCAAAGCCACCTACGATCGTCACTTGAGGCCTCCTCGAGCTCCTGACTTGCGCAACAACGGTTGCGCTTGTACCGAGGGGGTCCCTTCACATGCCATCTTTTTCTCGTTCCCGGCGTCCGGCCGGTGTTACGTGTCGACGGTCGCCGAGTCGGGGTTGTCTCCGGCACGGGATCGAGTGCCGTCCAACGGCTCCACCTGCTCGTGACGGGCAACGGTGAAGGCCACGATCATCGGCACGTCAATGGCGAAGACGAGCAGCGTCAGGACCAAGACGGCCAGGATCGCCCCCCGAGTACCGTCGAAGACGAAGACGAAGCCGAGCAGGCCGGCGATCACGACGTAGGCGGCGAACGCCCACCTGCCAACGAGGAAGAAGGTGTGCCAAGCGAACGGACGGAGGCGGGCGAGCATGAAGACCGCAAGAGCGGTCAGGGACGAGCCTCCGATGAGGAGGCCGACCGCCGGTCCAAGCGGAGGAGGCTTGGGGAGGTGGGCAGCAAGGTATACGCCGCCCGCGAGCATGGCTGCCATCGAAGAGATCGCCAGCTCTGCGATCGGCGCAGGCCGTCGCCCGGTGGCCGGGTGACCCATTGGCCCCTCGTCGGGCTGGGCGGCGTGAGACGAGGCAGGGTCGCGGAGTCTCCCGCCTGGCCCGCCGCCGGTCGAGACGTTCGGAGCGGCTGCCGGGAAGCTGCCCACACCGCCGCCACTCACAATTTCACCAGTCGTGGCGTCGCCAGTCATGTCGTCGCCAGCCTCGTCATGATGATCAGCGTCGCAACCTGCATCGCTCCGGTGATCCCGGCGGTGAAGATGAAGCGGCGCATGAGCTTCGCGATCACGGTGCCGTCGGGCCTTGGCTTCTTCAGCTCGAAGAGGACGGCGATGTTCGCTGGTTCGAGGAGGCCGAGAGCGATGATCGCCATGACGGCCACGACGACGAAGGAGGCCACCACCCAGGCATGGTGCGAGTAGGTCGCCTGGATGTCGCCTATATGGCGGGCAAGCTGCCACCCGGCTGCGAGGGTGCAGACGACCAGCGTCGGCATGATGAGGACCATCTTCGGCATGAGACGACGTGTGAGCTCGACTCGCGCCGGGACGGTGAGCCGGCCGAGGATTGGGCCGAGGACGAAGCCGAGGAACAGGTCGAGCGCCGTCCACATCGCTCCGCTCACCACGTGAAAGAAGTCGAGCGCCCAGAGCCGGTTCGTGGCGATCACCACGACGAGAGCGACGAGCACGGCGCCGACTGCAGGCAGCCCCCGCAGCGGCACGACTTGGAACCCTGAAGGACGCTCCTGCCGGGCCGGCGCAACGTCGGCGGGGCGTGCGCGAGGCTCGTCCAGATCCCGGATCGACAACGCTCCCTCCTACCTAGAGATCCCAACCCTCAACCGGCCCTTCTCCCGGTTCGAGCATCGCAAGTGGCCCGGCTTGCCGGCCAACCGTACAGTCGCGCCGTATCCGCGACGCATCCGGCAGATGAGCCGCAGCTACCATCTAGGAGCTGTGAGCGGATGGGCCGGCGCTTGTCGAGCGGCCGGGTCTGGATCTCTGGGTCTGGCGAGGCCGGCGACCTTCGGTGTGCTTGGGGCTAAGCCGTGGGCTGCGCGAGTCCACGGCGATGGTCGAGCCACGGGCAACCGACTTGCCAGCATCAGCTTCGGCTCGATCTCCCCTCTCGTCGGGAGAGCTGCGGAGCTCGCCTCTTTGACCAGGGCGGTTGAGCAGGCACGCCTCGTGAGCCTCGTCGGGCCGTGCGGAGTGGGAAAAACTCGATTGGCGCTTGAGGCAGTCTCGTCATTGGGTGCTGCCCGCTTCGCCGGCGCGGTGAGCACAATCGCGCTCTCGGGCGTAGACGAGGGTCGGCGGATGGACCACGTGGTGGCACGTGCGTTCGACCAAAGAGCTGACGAGAACTGGAGAGCCGTTCTCGCCTCCCGCATCGGCTCGGCACGGGTTCTCATCTTGCTGGACGGATGCGAGCAGGTGGCCGCTGCCTGCGGGTCGCTCGTCGAGGAACTGCTCGACGCGTGCCCAAACCTTCGGGTGCTCGCGACGAGCAGGCAGCCGCTCGATGCAGAGGGAGAGAGGGTGCTGCCCCTGGCAACCCTCAGGGTCCCTGACGAGAGTGCGCCGAGCACCCTCGCGAGCCTCCTCTGCGCCGGTGCGGCCCGGCTCTTCGCCGAGAGCGCCTCCCGAGCGTCGCCTGAGCTCGTTCTCGATGGCAGCGAGGCGGCAGTGGGGGCAATCTGCCGGAGCCTTGGCGGCTTCCCTCTCGCACTGGAGCTCGTGGCGCCGTTGGCGGAGACCACCGGGCTGCACGAGCTCGCATCGGACTTGCAGCGCGAGGCGGCCGCGCCGGGCACCTCTGCCTCCGCCTTGCCGGGCATCCCACCGCCGGTTGCGACCGCGGTCAACTGGCGCCTCGCGCACCTCGACCCGGTGCAGCGTCGTCTGGTGGAGGCGCTCTCGGGGCTCCCCGGCGGCGCCGGCCTCGAGACGCTCATCGCGGTAGCCGGCGCACCCGAGCTGCACAGGAGTGAGACTGCCGAGGCGCTCTTGTCGCTCGCCGCCACGTCCGTGGTGTCGGTCGAGGTCATGGACGGAGCGGCCCGGTACACCCTGAGGGACGTCCTCCAGCGCCACGTGCGCGACCTCCTCGTCGAGGAGGGCCGATTCGACCGGATCGGTCGGCGACGGCTCCGTTTCACCTTGAGCAAGCTCTCGGGCGGAGAGAAGGTGCTCGTAAGCGGGCCCCAACAGTTGCGATGGATGGAGACCCTCGCCCGAGAGGAGGGCAACTGGCGGGCTGCTCTCGCCTTTGCTCTCGAGACCGGCGACACTGAGGCTGCCGCGTCGCTCTGCTCCGAGCTGTGGAGGTACTTCGAGCTCTCGGGTCAGCACGTCGAGGGGCGGGAGATATTGTCTCGCGTCCTCGAGGCCGACCCGAGTGCGACAACGGCCCGCTCCCACCTCCTCGACGGCATGGGCATGCTCGCCTGGCGCTGCGGTGACTATGAGGCGGCCGATGCCGCCTTCACGGAGGCGCTCATGCTCGCCGACGACGGGCTGTCTGCACGGCTGTCCAACCATCTCGGACTGGTGGCCCTCTTCGCTGGTCATGTCGACCAGGCCGGCCGGCACTTCGAGACGGCGCTCGCCGGGGCGACAAGACTCGACTCGCCGGGCGAGGTCGCCCTCGTGCAGGCGAACCTCGCTCTCTTGGACATTGAAAACGGCCGGCCGCTAGAGGCAAAACGGAAAGCCGGTGCGGCGCTCGCACTACAGCTTGCTCTCGGAGATCGCCACGGCCAAGCAGTGAGCCGTCTCCACCTCAGCATCGCCGATTTCTTCCTCGGCCAGCATGACTCCGCCCTGTGCGAGGCTGGCGAGGCGGCGGCGATCTTCACAGAGTTCGGGGACCTCCGCAATCTTTCGTTCGCGTTCGGCGTGTGCTCGGCAGCACTCTCGGCCGAGGGAAGGTCTGCGATGGCACTCGAGCTCGCCGGCCTTCAAGCTGAGCTCTGCCGCCAGACGGGAGTTGGGCTGCCGCCTGGATGGGGCGAGCGCCTCGAGGCGGCTCTTGAGCCTGCACGTCGCGATCTCGGTCCGCATGCCCCTGCGCACGAAGCTGTCGGCGCCCGATCCGACCCGTCGTCGGTCCTCGCACTCGTGCTCGGCGATCTCGACGCGCCGACGGACATTCCAGCCCACTCGCTCGTGGTCGAGGCCCTCGGAGACTTCCGACTCCTGAGAGCAGGTCGTTCCGTCGAGCTCTCCCCTCAACCGGCTCGCCTCGTCAAGCTCGTAGTTGCCGCCGGTCGACCGCTCCATGTCGAGGAGGCGATAGACGCGCTCTGGCCCGAGGCGGCGCCGTCGACTGGTCGCACGCGGCTTCGCAACACCCTCAGCCGACTCACACGCGCCGCAGGACGGGTGATCGTGCGGGAAGGCGAATCGCTACGACTGGCGAGAGAGGTCGTCGTCGACGCTCACCGCTTCGAAAGGGCGGCCCGCCGGGCACTGGACATGCTGGCCGGCGGCGGTGACCCGGCCGGAGCCCTCGGCGAGGCCCGCGCTGTCATCGCGATGTACCGAGGCGACCTGCTCGTCGATGAGCCGTACGAGGCCTGGGCCCACCGCTCGCGCGAGTGTCTCCGCCGCCTCATGCTCCAACTGCTCGAGGATGCCGCCGAGGCAGCGCTCGCCGCCGGCGAGCCGGACGAGGGCGAGGCGCTGCTGCGCGTGGCACTCCAGATGGATCCCCTCGACGAAGCCCGGTATATGCAGCTCGCACAACTGCTTGCGAGCCTGCAGCGGTGCACAGCCGCGATGCAGGTGATCGAGCAGGCACGGGCGGCTGCTCAGGAGATCGGCCTCCCTCTGGCGAAACCCCTTTCGCAGCTCGAGTACGACCTACGTCACAGGCAGGCTACGGCGCCGGCCGGCCGGGGCAGCTGAGAAGGCTGCGACGCCCGCGGTCCTAGGCTAGGGATCTCGCGGACGCCGGGACGAGCGGCGCTGGCGACAGAACGTCGTGGGGTTCATCAAGGCAGACGTTCTTCACCGGCCGCCGGCTGATGCCCAGCCTTCAAGAACTTTTTTGGACGGGCGCCGCATCGGGCATCGGGGGATCGGCGGATCGGGGGCGACCGATCGGCGGGATCGAGGCGTCGAGGGATGACAACATGACCGCACGTGACCGTGAGATGAGCAGCCGCGCAGAGGCGGCGCCCGACCCGAAGCCCGACCCGAAGCCCCATCCGGAGCTCGAGCCGACGACGGACCTCGAGCCGGGGCCCGGCCACTCGCTCCGGTACTCCTTCGAGGACCCGTTCGCCACGCCCGCCGCCGAGCGCCGGCAGGACAGGCGCCTGCGCGGTCGCCTCGTAGCGCCCGTGACTGTCTGGACTGCAGGAGCGGGTGAGACTCGCGCGGGCCTCACCGTCGCGTCGGTGCTCGTCGTCGAGGGCGAGCCGCCACGGCTGATCGGCGCCATCGACCCGCTCTCCGACTTGCGCGAGGCGATCGAGACGGCAGGTGGGCCCTTCGTCGTCCACCTCCTCGAGGCGGGCGACCGGGCGCTGTCGGAACGCTTCGCCGGGAGCCATCCGGGCGATCCGTTCGAGGGGCTTGACGTGGCTGAGACAGAGCACGGCCCGCGCCTCGCCGGCGACCGTCCGGTCGCTCTCTGCCGCCTCGACACGGTGGACGCGGTCGGCCACCTCGCCCTGGTCCGCGCGGTCATCGAGAGAATCGAGCTCGCGGCTGACGATCGCCAGCCGCTCGCCTATTACCTGGGGCACTACCGGACCCTCTCGCCTCGATCTCGCTAGCGAGCCCAACGGCCAGGCAGTTCCCGTCCTTTACGGAGGACGCGTCAAGGGGAAGTGGGCCGTCAACCCGTCGGTGATGGCGTTCGCTGCCTTCGCGCCCGTCCGCGTCATCTGGGTGCTCTGGCCGACAACGTGAGCTTCGGTCACGCCCGGCCGCATCTCGGTACTGCTGGATCTCGGTACTGCTGGCGAGGGCGCCGTCGTAGGGCGGCCGGCTCCGGTCCTCGTCCAGCGGGCCGAGGAGGCGCGGCTCGTGAACCCGCAGGCGGGCAATCTCGCCCTCGTCCCGGGAAGAGCACCGGCGGCCAGAGGGCGAGGACGAGGACGAGTGGGACCCGTTCCCGGGTCCCGCCGACGTCCCCATCCTCCAGGCTGGCGGACTGAGGCGGCGGCCGCAAGCCGCGCTTCGTCAGCCGGCCGACGGATCCCGGCCCATGAATCCGGCGAGCCGGTCGTAAGCGGGCGCGTCGGCCGTCACCGCGACGGGAGCGGCGAACGGGAGGTCTGGTCCGTCACCTCTGGCCTCGGCGGGAATCATCTCCGCGGCGAACGCCAGTGCGGCCTCGGCCAGCTCGTCGTCGAGGATGACGCCCGACGAAACGGCCCGCGCAAGGTCCCATGCGTGCGTGACGTGCTCTATGACGTAGATCGAGGCCACCACGCCGGCAGGGAACGTGCCGAACGGGAGAGCTATCTCACCATCGAGCGAGTCTGGAGCCGCCCAGGCAGCGTTCGCCTGGGCGGTTGCGCTGCGGAAGGCGAGGGCGAGCCCCTCGTCGGGCACGTCACCGATCACGGCCTTCGCATCGGTGGTCATCTCGTCCCGCCGGCCGGCCTCCCCGATCCGCCTGGCGGCGAACAGCATGTGGCCAGTCAGCATGCGAACGTCGAATTCGCTGCAGGGCGTCGGCAGCTCCATCTGGTCGGGCTTGGTGCTCTCGATCACTTGCGAGGCCTGGAGCAAGGCGCTGCGGAGGAGAGCGCGGGGGTCAGCTGAATTGGTCATATGCAGCACCATAAACGGCAAAACAGGACATCTTCTGTCCTATTTCATCCACTACCCTCACCTTGTGCGCGCCGACCGGCTCGTTGCCATAGTCCTCTTGCTCCAGACGCGAGGTCAGCTCACTGCCGGTGAGCTCGCGGAGCTGCTCGAGACGTCCGAGCGCACTGTCCGCCGGGACCTCGACGCCCTGCTCGTCGCCGGGCTTCCGCTCTACGCGCAGCGGGGACGTGGCGGAGGGTGGGCGCTGCTCGGCGGGAACCGGCTCGACCTCACGGGCTTCACCGTGCAAGAGGCGCAGGCTCTCTTCCTCGTCGCCGGATCACGTTCGAAGGGTGCGTCGACGGTTGATGTGGCGCTCCGATCGGCTCTGCAGAAGGTCTTCGCCGCTTTGCCCGAACCGCTCAGGGCGGCAGTCTCGGCCGAGGCCGTCCGGACGGTCGTCGATCCTTCCGGCTGGGGATGGAGGACTGATGGGGACGATGCGCCGTTGCTCGACGAGCTCCGAGCGGCGGTGCAGGCGGGCAGACAGCTGGACATCGACTACGCGAGGCCAGGCCAGGCTGCTCGCCGCCGCCGCGTCCAACCCTACGGGCTCGTGGCGAAGAACGGCGTCTGGTACCTGCTTGCGGGTACTGCCGACGGGAGAAGGATGTTCCGGGTCTCGCGAGTCGAAGCTGCACGGGTTGGCGAGGAGACGGTGGAGCTGCCGGAAGGCTTCGATCTCGCACGCGAGTGGGCCACGGCAGAGCAGGACTTCTACCGGCGGATGCAGCTCGTGAGGCTGAGGATCCTCGTGCGTGACCAGGCCGTGTTGGCGCTCACTTCCTCGTTCGACCGTTGGGCGCGAGTCGAAGACCGATTGCAGGCCGAGAGCGGCTGGCAAGCCTTCGAGATCCTCGCGCCCCATGTGCGGGCGGCGGCCGTCCATCTCGCGCCATTCGGCGCAGACGTGAGAGTCGTCTGGCCTGAGGAGCTGCGGGGCGAGCTCGTCCGGATCGGGCGCGAGCTCGTGTCGGCCAATTCGCCTCGGGGCCGGACGGGCGAACCAGTTGTTCGACGAGGAGACGAGGCGGATGCGGTGGGGGGAACGCCGCGGTGAAGCTCGAGGCTCCGGGCGAGCGAGGCAGATCTCCGCTTCAGCTCCGGGCTCAGCCGAGCGGACGGAACCTAGCGGTGAAGTGCCTGAGAGTGGGAGGAGCTTCCACGATCTCGTATCCGCCGAGTGCCTCGGCGCGCTTCGCCACGTCGAGGCAGACCTCGACGACGTAGTCCACGTGGCTCTGGGTGTAGGTGCGGCGGGGAATGGCGAGGCGCACGAGGTCGAGGGGCGCGGCTGATTCGGTGCCGTCCGGGTGCAGGCCGAACATCACCGTTCCGATCTCGCAGGCTCGGATGCCCCCTGTCTCGAAGAGCGCGACGGCGACCGACTGCCCGGGGTAGCGGAGCGGCGGCACCTGGGGCAGCAGTGCGCGAGCATCTATGTACACAGCATGACCACCGATTGGGCGGATGACGGGAACGCCCGCTTCGGCGAGCGCCTCGCCCAGATAGGCGGTCGACCGGATTCGGTAGCGCAGGTAGTCCTCCTCGACCACCTCGGCGAGGCCCTGGGCGATCGCCTCGAGGTCGCGACCGGCGAGGCCACCGTATGTCGGGAAGCCTTCGGTGAGTATGAGCACCTCCCGGCACCGCCTGGCGAGCTCTCCGTCGCGCATTGCGAGCCAGCCGCCGATGTTGGCGAGCCCGTCCTTCTTGGCGCTCATCGTCATCCCGTCGGCGAGCGAGGCCATCTCCCGCACGATGTCAGGGACCGCCCGGTCGTGCTGGCCCTGCTCACGTTCCTTGATGAACCAGGCGTTCTCGGCAAACCGGCACGCGTCGAGAAACAACGGCACCCCGTAGTGCTCGCACAGCTCCTTCGTGCCGCGGAGGTTCTCGAGCGATACCGGCTGTCCACCGCCGGAGTTGTTCGTGATGGTTACGAAGACGACCGGGACGTTTCCCGCGTTCTCCCGCAAGGTCTGCTCGAGTGCCCCGAGGTCCATGTTGCCCTTGAAGGGGTGGAGGCTGGACACCTCGAGGCCTTCGGAGATGACGAGATCCACCGCCACGGCCCCCGTTGCTTCGGCGTTCGCCCGTGTCGTGTCGAAGTGCGTGTTGTTCGGGATCACCTTGCCGGGCCCGCCGATCACGCTGAAGAGGATCTTCTCCGCCGCTCTGCCCTGATGGGTCGGGATCACGTGCGGGAAGGGGAAGAGGTCCTGCACCGCCCCGAGGAAGCGGTACCACGAAGGCGAGCCGGCGTAGCTCTCGTCTCCGTGTTGGACGGCAGCCCACTGGTCGCGTGACATCGCTCCGGTGCCGGAGTCGGTGAGCAGGTCTATGAGCACGTCCTCTGCCCGGAGCGAGAAGAGGTTGTAGCCGACGTCCTCCAGGGCAGCCCTCCGTTGCGCCGCCGTGGTCAGGCGGATCGGCTCGACCGAGTGGATGCGGAACGGCTCGATGATCGTCCGGAAGCCCATCTCCCGATCATGGCCCGAGGCAACCGTCACGTCATCACGCGTCACCCCGTGCGCCCCCCGTCCTCACGACGGTGACTGGAACTCCCCGGTGAGAAGAGCAGTGCCCACAATGGCCGCCTCACACCCGACAGCGGCGACGGCCTCCACGTCGGCAGAAGAGCGCACACCGCCGGCCGCTATCACCGGCAGGCCGAAAGCGCACGCCCGAGCGAGCAGATCGACGTCGGGGCCGACCATAGCCCCATCGCGCTCGACGGCCGTGCAGGCCACGCGCCTGACGCCGGCGGCGACGCAGAGCTCCATCGCCCTCTCGAACGAGATGGCCGTCTGGCTCTCCCAGCCCGATACTGCGACCCGACCGGCACGTACGTCGACCGAGACCACGAGAGCTTCGCCGAGGTGCCCGGTCATCTCCTCGAGCACCGCCCCGGCCGACGCGAAGGCCGCCGTGCCGACACTGACTCGGATCGCCCCCGCTTCGAGCAGCGCGAGCGCGTCGTCGAGCGATCTGATGCCGCCCGAGACCTGCACCCCTACGGGCGCGAGCATCGCGACCACCGCCCGGACGAGAGTGAGGCGGATCCGGCCGGTGCGGGCACCGTCGAGGTCGACCACGTGTGCGATCGGCAGGCCGAAGGACCGGATGAGGCTTGCACAGTCGGGAACGGCCATGCGCCAGGTCACCGAGTCGAAGCGGCCTTCGCGCAGTCGTACGGCCTCTTCGCCGAGGAGGTCCATCGCCGGGATCACCCTCGGGTCGATGCTCGGCGCCGAGCGGCTGATCGCTCCGCGGCGGCTGCTTGCTCCGAGGCCGCTGCTTCGCGGCCGCACGTGCTCTTGCGGGCTCATGTGTTAGCACGCTAACATGTCATCATGTCATCGCAAGTGGTGGCGAGACGCCGCGAGCCGGAGCCGGTCGGGATGCCGGCAGGAACGTCGACGGCCCTCGAGGGATGGGTGACACCCGACATCGAGGACCTCGTCGGCACCATCGCCGCGCTGCGCGACACCGAAGAGGTCCGCAAGTTCCTTCGCGACATCTGCACCCTCGGCGAGATAGAGGCGATGGCTCACCGATGGCAGGTGGCACAGCTCGTCGCCGAGGGTCTCCCGTACCACGAGGTCGCCGCACGGACCGGCGCGTCCACGGCGACGGTGACACGGGTCGCCTTCTGGCTCCGCCGCGGGGAGGGCGGCTACAAGCTCGCCCTAGATCGCCTCGAGCGACTCGAGCGCCGGGCGAAGAGGAAGGCAGTGCAGCAGCCCGTCGCTGGCTCGACTGAGGTCGGGGGGTGAGCGCCACAAAGCGGCTCACCGTGGCGATCCCGGCCAAGGGAAGGCTGCAGGTGGGATCGATCGGCCTTCTCGAAGCCGCAGGGTTTCAACCCGAGACCTATTCCGAGCGCAACCTGTCCGTTCGCTGCTCCGGCGCGCCCGTGGATGCCCTCCTCGTCCGCGCAGCCGACATCCCCGAGTACGTGCAGGACGGTGCAGTCGACTGTGGCATCACCGGCGCGGATCTCGTCCTCGAGCGAGATGCGGACGTGGTGGAGATGCTTCGCCTCGGGTTCGGATCCTGCAGCCTGCAGGCAGCCGTGCCGGAGGAGTCTGCGATCACGGCCTTGGAGGAACTCGACGGCCATCATGTGGCGACGGTCTTCCCCCGCCTCACGCGTCGGCTGCTCGCCGAGCGGAACGTGTTCGTCCACATCTGCGAAGTCAGCGGATCCGTTGAGATCGCGCCTCGGATCGGCCTTGCCGACGGGATCGTCGACCTCGTATCGAGCGGAGGAACGCTCCGTACGAACGGGCTTCGCTCTCTCGGCACGCTGATCGAGTCCGAGGCGGTCCTCGTCGCGAGCAAGGGGACCGCCGGCGCCCTGAACGGCCTCGTCACTGCGCTCCGCAGCGTCGTGGACGCGCGCACCAGCCGGTACCTCATGTTCAACCTGCCCGCCGATGCCCTCGACAGGGTCGTGGAGATCCTTCCGACGCCCGGCTCTCCGAGCGTGGTGCCCCTCCGGAGCTCCGAGCACGTCGCCGTCCACGCGCTCGTGCCGGCTGCAGAGGTCTGGGAGCTCCTCCCGAAGCTGCAGTCGCTCGGCGCCTCGGCGATACTTGTGAACCCCGTCGAGAGGGTGCTCTCGTGAGCCTCTTGGCGAAAGACAGCGCCCGTCAGGGCGAGGGAACGCAGCCGAGCGTCGCCGACATCGTCGAGGATGTTCGCCGGCGAGGCGACGCCGCGGTGCGGCAGTGGTCGACCCGCCTCGATGGGGCCGATCCGGCCAGAGCCGAGGCGGGCGACGGCCTCCCCGTCGCCTCCGTGCTCGCCGCGGCGGACACGATCCGGCGGTGGCACGAGCTGCAGGTCCCGCAGACGGTTCGCCTCGAGGTGCGTCCCGGCGTGACCCTCGAGCGACGCTGGGTCCCGCTCGGAAGAATCGGCATCTACGTTCCGGCGGGCCTCGTCTCGACCCTGCTCATGGCGGCCGTACCCGCCCAGCTAGCTGGGGTGGAGAACATCGTGGTGTGCACGCCCCCGCGCGGTGCGGGGCTCGTGGCGGCGACCGCTCACCTGCTCGGGCTCCGCGACGTCTGGGCTGTCGGCGGACCGCAGGCGATCGCAGCGATGGCCTATGGGAGCGAGTCGATCGCCGCGGTCGACAAGATCGTCGGTCCGGGGAACAGTTACGTGAACGAGGCGAAGCTCCTCGTCGCCCGTGACGTCGCGATCGACCTTCCCGCCGGGCCCTCGGAGGTGCTCGTGGTGGCGGACCCAGGAGTCGATCGCCGCCTGGTCGAGCTGGAGCTGGCGGCTCAACGCGAGCACGGACCGGACGCGACGGGGGACGTGATCTACTGCGGCGACGATCTGGACGCCGTCCTCGACGAGATCGACGCGCGGGCGCCCGAGCACGTCGCTCTGCTCGGCGAGCGAGCGGAGTCTCTCGCACGCCGGATTCGCAACGCCGGCGCCGTGTTCGTCGGGGCCTCGAGTCCCGTGCCCACCGGGGATTACGCCACTGGAGGGAACCACATCCTTCCGACGGGGCGCTGGGCGCGCTCGGCGGGTGGTGTCGGCGTGGAGACCTTCATGAAACCCGTGACCGTGCAGCACCTGACACAGGAGGGATTGGCCCTGGTCCGTCCGGTCGCAGAGGAGCTTGCCCGCCTCGAGAACATGACGGCGCACGCCGCCGCCCTCGAACGGTGAGCGCGCTCCAAGCGGGGCAGGCGCTGCCGACCGGCGCCGACGGGGCCGACGTCCCCGCCGCGGCCCGCGGGGCCTGCGACCCCGGCGGGCACCCCGGCGCCCGTCTCTCGCTCGCGCCGGTCGAGGGTTACGGAGGCCCACTCTCCACCGAGAAGATCGCGAAGCAGTTCGGCCTGCACCCTCTTGATGTTCTTCGCTTCGACAGCAACACGCCGCCGCTGCCGCCCCCGTACGTCCGGCCTGCAGCGGTAGCCCGCGTCCTCGCGGGCTCGAACGACTACGACCACGGCCGAGCCGAGGACCTGAAGGAGGCAATCGCCTCGTACTGCGGGGTCGGGGCCGAGAACGTCGTGCTCGGCTGTGGTGCGGACGACCTGATAGCGCTCCTGGCCCGTGCGTACCTCGACAGAGGTGCGAGAGCGGCGATCCGACCTCTGCTCACGTACGCGATGTACAGGATCGCGGTCGGCTGGGCTGGCGCCACCGTCTCGGACGACGACCCGTCGCTCACCTTCGTCTGCCGGCCGAACAATCCGACAGGCGAGCTGACGGAGCTTCCCGACGCCCGCCCGCTCGTGGTCGACGAGGCGTACGCCGAGTACGCCGGTGAGTCAGCCGTCGGGCTGATCGACGACGGGGTCATCGTCGTGCGCACGTTCTCGAAGCGCTTCGGTCTGGCATCGGCTCGGATCGGCTACGCGCTGGCGAGCGCCGAGACCGCGGAGCGACTCCGGGAGAGGCAGTCACCCTACGCGGTCTCCAGTCTCTCGGTGGCGCTCGCGCGCGAAGCGCTCGCGGATCCTCCCGACGTCGCTCCGGTCGTGAGAGAGCGTGACCGGCTCGCCGGCCGCCTCACGGCTCTCGGCCTCGCACCGCTGCCGTCGTGCACCAACTTCGTTTTCGTGCCGCTCGCAGGCGCCCGTGGTGTCGCCCGCCGGCTACTGGCCCAAGGTCTCGTCGTGAGGGAGTACCGGGACGGGCTGCGCATATCGGTCCGCGACGAGTACGACGACGACCTGCTGCTCGACGCGCTGGCCGAGGCCATCGAGCCGGCCACCACCGAGCCGGCCACCATCGAGCCGGCCACCACCGGACAGGCCTCCCCGTCCCCCGGCGGCTCGGCACGCACCGTCCGTCACCGCCGGGCGACGGCCGAGACGCTCATGCATGCCCGGATCTCGCTCGACGGAGGGAGGGGGGCGTTCGTGCGGACGGGGGTGGGTCTTGTTGATCACCTCCTCGAGCAGCTCTTCTTCCATTCCGGCCTCAACGTGCGACTCGAGGGGGCAGGGGACGTCGAGACCGGCGACCACCACACGTCAGAAGACGCCGCCCGGACGTTCGGCGAGGCGCTCGATCGCCTCCTCGGCGACCGGCGGGGCCTCCGCCGTTACGGGGAGGCGGCCATCCCGATGGACGAGGCGTTCGCCCGGGCCTCGATCGACCTCGCGGGGCGGCCGGTCGCCCGCGTCTCGCTTGACGCAGGAAACGAGACCCCGGCCCATGTGCTCGAGTGCCTCGCCCAGAGCGCCCGTGTCACGCTGCACGTGACCGCCACCGGCGAGAATGCGCACCACGTGGCGGAGGCCGCCTTCAAGGCGACGGGGCGAGCTCTCCGGGCTGCGCTCGGAGCCGACGGGAAGGGAATCGCTTCGACGAAGGGTCTGCTCAGGTGATAGCCGTCTGCGACTACGGCGCGGGCAACATCGCCTCGCTGCGCTCCGCGCTGCGGCGCAGTGGGCTCGACTCCTTCGCGACCGCCGATCCCGACCGCATCTTCGAGGCGGAGCACGTCATCTTCCCGGGCGTCGGGTCGGCCGCCTCGGCCATGCGCGAGCTCGGGCGCCGTGGCCTCGACGAAGCTCTCACCGGACGGGTGCGGCGCGACCGTCCCGTGCTCGGTATATGCCTCGGCATGCAGCTCGCGGCCGAGTGGTCGGAGGAGGACGGCGGCACGAGATGCCTCGGCCTCGTGCCGGGTCGGGTTGTCGGGCTCGATTGTGAGCGCGTGCCCCGGATCGGTTGGGCCCGCGTCGAGCCGTGGGGAGCCGACTACTACTTCGCCCACTCGTACGGAGTCGAGTCGGACTGCGCCGTCGCGACGAGCGAGGGTCTCACGGCAGCACTCGAGCACGGGAGCTTCGTCGGGGTGCAGTTCCATCCGGAGAAGAGCGGGGTGGCGGGCGAGGAGCTGTTGCGGCGATGCCTTACCCCCGCCTGATCCCCTGCCTCGACGTGGCGGGCGGGATCGTCGTGAAGGGGGTCCGGTTCGCTTCCCTGCGCGAGGTGGGCGACCCGGTCGCCCTGGCGCGGCGCTACTCGGATCAGGGCGCCGACGAGCTCGTGTTCCTCGACGTGCGGGCCACCGTCGCCGGCGAGCGACCCCTCGTCGACCTGATAGCCGACGTGGCGGCAGAGGTGGCGATCCCGATCACGGTGGGCGGCGGGCTGCGGAGCCTCGAGGACGCCGCGGCGTTCTTCTCCGCCGGCGCCGACAAGATCTGCCTCAACACGGCTGCAGTCGTGGCACCCTCCCTCGTGACGCGCCTCGCCGAGCGGTTCGGCTCACAGGCCGTCGTCGTCGCGATCGACGCGCTCGGCGGCGAGGTGACGACGCGTGCCGGCACCTCACCCGCCGGGATCAGCGCCGTCGCCTGGGCGGCGAGGGTCGAGGAGCTCGGAGCGGGTGAGATCCTCCTCACGTCGATGGACGCCGACGGCACCCGCGCCGGCTACGACATCGAGCTCACCCGCGCCGTCGCAGGGGCGGTGCATGTCCCGGTCATAGCCTCCGGCGGCGCAGGGTCTGCAGCCCATGTGGCCGAGGTGCTCGGGACGGCTCAGGCGGCGCTCGTCGCCTCGATCGTGCACGAGCGCCCCGACGGCATGCGAGCGCTGCGGCGCGAGGTCGAGGCATGCGGCGTCAGGCTGCGGGAGACACCGGAGGTGCGAGTTGCCTGAGCAGGACGAAAGAGCGCTGCGCGCCGCCATCGTGCAGGACGCCACGACCGGCAGGGTCCTCATGCTCGGCTGGATGGATGACGAGGCGCTCGAGGCGACCCGGCGCACGGGCCTGGTCCACTTCTACAGCCGGTCCCGCGCCCGTCTCTGGCAGAAGGGCGAAACCTCCGGTAACCGCCTCCACACCCTCACCCTCACCCCCGACTGCGACGGGGACGCCCTGCTCGTCACGGTGCGGCCGGAGGGTCCGACGTGCCACAGCGGGACGCAGTCCTGTTTCGCCCCGTGGCTCTGGAGGGACGTCGTCGAGCGGGTGAGGACGAGGCCCGCCGGCTCGTACACGGCTGCGCTCGCGGAAGAGGGGATCGATCGGATCGCACAGAAGGTCGGTGAGGAGGCGGTGGAGACCGTCTTGGCGGCGGTGGGCGGCGATCCCTCGAGGCTCGTTGAGGAGCTGGCAGATCTCTGGTACCACTGCCTGGTTCTTCTTGCCGCGAGTGGCGTGGACATCGCCGCGGTCGAAGACGAGCTCGTGTCGCGGCGCCGGCCTCCTCGGTCCGGAGTCACCGCAGGTGTCCCGCAGGCCCCCTGAGCCAAGTGCTCCTCCGGTCACTTCGCCGGTAGTCTCTTCGGACCGAAGGGCTCGTTCCGTGTCCCTTGCCGGTGACCCGTCCTGCAGACTCCCGGAAGGGGGCGCAGGCACGACAGCATCACGACCAGCAGGAAGGGACGCGATGGCCACCTCCGACGCGGCCGGTCTCTACGACCCCGCCTTCGAGCACGACGCCTGTGGCGTGGCGTTCGTGGCGGACGTGAAGGGGCGGCGCAGTCACGCGACGGTCGAGCTCGGGCTCTCGGCGCTCGAGAACCTGGCCCACCGTGGTGCCTTCGGCGCCGACCCCGGGACAGGCGACGGCGCCGGCATCCTGGTGCAACTGCCGGACCGGCTCTTCCGTTCCGTCGTCCCGTTCGGCTTGCCGCCCGCCGGCGCTTACGGGTCCGGCATGGCGTTCCTGCCCGCCGACGGTCGAGCCGCGGCCGGTTTCAAGGAACGCTTCGCCGAGCTCGCCGCCTCCGAGGGGCTCGTGGTCCTCGGATGGCGCGAGGTTCCCGTCGACCTCGGCGGAGTGGGGGAGACGGCCCGGCGTACCGCGCCGCACTTCGAGCAGGTCTTCGTCGCCGGAAAGAGGGACGGTGGCGGCTGCGGCCTCGAGGGCCTCGCGCTCGAGCGCCGCCTGTACGTGCTGCGGAAGCGGACCGAGCACGACGTCGCCGCGAGGGGCGTCTACTTCCCTTCGCTCTCGGCGCGGACGTTCGTATACAAGGGCATGCTCTCGACGGGCCAGCTGCGGAGCTTCTTCGGGGATCTTCGCGACGACCGCCTCGAGACCGCCATCGCCCTCGTCCACTCGCGGTTCTCGACGAACACGTTCCCGTCCTGGTCCCTTGCCCACCCGTACCGCCTCGTCGCCCACAACGGGGAGATCAACACCGTCCGCGGCAACCGCGCCTGGATGCGCGCCCGGGAGGCGCTTGCGGCCTCGGCCGAGCTCGGCCCGCTCGAGCGCATCTTCCCCGTGCTCACGGCGGGCGCGAGCGATTCGGCCTCCTTCGACGAGGTGCTCGAGCTGCTCCACATGGCCGGGCGGTCGCTTCCTCACGCCGTCCTCATGATGATCCCCGAGGCGTGGGAGAAGCACCGGGAGATGGGCCAGGAGCTGAGAGCTTTCTACGAGTACCACGCCTCGCTGATGGAGCCCTGGGACGGTCCCGCCGCCGTGGCGTTCAGCGACGGGAGCCTCGTCGGAGCGGTCCTCGACCGCAACGGTCTCCGGCCGCTCCGCTACTGGGTGACGTCCGACGACGTCGTGGTGCTCGCATCGGAGGTCGGCGTCGTCGACATCGACCCGTCACGGGTGACCACAAGGGGGAGGCTGCAGCCCGGCCGGATGTTCCTCGTCGACACCGAGGCCGGCCGCATCGTCGACGACGACGAGGTGAAGTCGGCGCTCGCGGGGGAGCAGCCCTACGGGACGTGGCTCGAGGAAGGGCTCGTCCACCTCGACGACCTGCCGCCGCGCCTCATGCTGACGCCGCAGCACGCGTCGATCGTGCGCCACCAGCGCCTCTTCGGCTACAGCGAGGAGGAGCTCAGCCTCGTCCTCGCTCCCATGGCGGCGAGCGCCCACGAGCCCATCGGCTCCATGGGCAGCGACACGCCGGTCGCCGTGCTCTCCGAGCGGCCGCGCCTCTTGTACGAGTACTTCGCCCAGCTCTTCGCCCAGGTGACGAACCCACCGCTCGACGCCATCCGCGAGGAGCTCGTGACGTCGCTCAGCGCGACGATCGGACCGGAGCGGAACGTCCTTCGACCGGAGCCGGACAGCTGCCGGCAGATCGTCCTTCCCTACCCGGTGATCGACAACTACGACCTCGCCAAGCTGCGGTACGTGAACGAGAACGGCGAGACGCCGGGGTTCTCGTGTTTCGCCGTGGACGGTCTCTATCCCGTGAGCGCCGGCGGGGAAGGTCTCGAGGCCGCCATCGAGAAGGTGTGTGCCCGCGTGTCGGAGGCGATCGCGCTCGGCGCGAACCTCGTCGTCCTCTCGGACCGCAATGCCAACGAGGAGCTCGCCCCCATACCGTCCCTGCTCCTCACGGCCGCGGTGCACAACCACCTCGTGCGCCAGCGCGAGCGGACGAAGGCAGGCCTCGTCGTGGAGAGCGGGGAGGCCCGCGAGGTGCACCACCTCGCCCTCCTCATCGGCTTCGGCGCCGCGGCGGTCAACCCATATCTCGCCTTCGACTCCATCGCCGACATGGTGCGAAACGGCGCGGTGGAACAAGTCACCGAGCGCCAGGCTCTGCGCAACTACGCCGAAGCGGCCTCGCAGGGGATCTTGAAGGTGATGTCGAAGATGGGCATCTCGACCATCGCCTCTTACACGGGGGCCCAGGTGTTCGAAGCGGTCGGGCTCGGCCGGGACTTCGCCGACCGGTACTTCGCCGGCACCCCGAGCCGGCTCGGCGGGATCGGCGCGGACGAGATCGCGGAGGAGGTGCGCAGGCGCCATGCGCTCGCCTTCGGCCGGGCCGCCGGGCTTCCCGGGCAGGCCGAGCTCGAGACGGGCGGCGAGTACCGGTGGCGGCGAGACGGCGAGGTGCATCTCTTCAACCCGCGCACGGTGTTCAAGCTCCAGCACGCCACGCGGTCCAAGCGCTACGAGGTCTTCAAGGAGTACACGCGCCTCGTGGACGACCAGTCCGAGCGCCTCGCGACCCTGCGGGGGCTGCTTCGCTTCGCCGAGGCGTCCTCGAGCGGACGCGAGCCCGTCCCCCTCGAGGAGGTCGAGCCCGTCGCCGAGATCGTGAAGCGGTTCGCCACCGGCGCCATGAGCTACGGGTCGATCTCGAAAGAGGCGCACGAGACGCTCGCCGTCGCCATGAACAGGCTCGGCGGCAAGTCGAACACGGGCGAGGGCGGCGAGGACCCGGAGCGCTACGCGCCGGACGGCAACGGCGACTCGCGCCGCTCGGCCGTGAAGCAGGTCGCCTCGGGCCGCTTCGGCGTCACGAGCGAGTACCTCGTCAACGCCGACGACATCCAGATCAAGATCGCCCAGGGAGCAAAACCCGGCGAGGGAGGCCAGCTACCGGGCCACAAGGTCTACCCCCCGATCGCAAGGACCCGACACTCGACCCCGGGGGTCGGCCTCATCTCCCCGCCGCCGCATCACGACGTCTACTCGATCGAGGACCTGGCCCAGCTCATCTTCGACCTGAAGAACGCCAACCCGACCGCCCGGGTGCACGTGAAGCTCGTGGCCGAGGTGGGCGTCGGCACGGTCGCCGCCGGCGTGGCGAAGGCACACGCAGACGTCGTCCTCATCTCGGGGCACGACGGCGGCACGGGTGCCGCGCCGCTCACCTCGCTCAAGCATGCCGGCGTGCCCTGGGAGATCGGGCTCGCCGAGACGCAGCAGACGCTGCGGCGGAACGGCCTGCGGGACAGGATCGTCGTCCAGGTCGACGGTCAGCTGAAGACCGGGCGCGACGTGGTGGTGGCGGCTCTGCTCGGGGCGGAGGAGTTCGGTTTTGCCACGGCACCGCTCGTCGTCTCCGGCTGCGTCATGATGCGGGTCTGCCACCTCGACACCTGCCCGGTGGGGATCGCCACGCAGAACCCGGAGCTGCGCAAGCGCTTCAGCGGCCGGCCCGAATTCGTCGAGACGTTCTTCGAGTTCCTGGCGGAGGAGGTGCGCGAGATCCTCGCCGGGCTCGGCTTCCGCACCCTTGCCGAGGCGGTCGGCCACGTCGAGTGCCTCGAGGCGGGCGACGCCCTCGAGCACTACTGGAAGGCCCGCAGGCTCGATCTCCGGCCCCTCCTCGCTTCCGGGGCACCTCTCGCCGACCCCTCCGAGGGTGCCGGGCACGAGAGGAGCACCTCCGCGCTCTCGTGCACGCGCGCCCAGGAGCACGGGCTCGACCGGGTCCTCGACAACGAGCTCATCGGCCTGTGCGAGAAGGCCCTCGAGCGGGGCGAGCCCGTGCGGGCGCATCTCCGCGTCGCGAACGTCGACCGCAGCGTCGGGACGATGCTCGGGTACGAGGTCACTCGCCGACATGGCGGAGCAGGCCTGCCCGACGGCACGATCGACCTCTCGTTCAGCGGGTCGGCCGGCCAGAGCTTCGGCGCGTTCCTCCCGGCCGGAGTGACGCTCAGGCTCTTCGGGGACGCGAACGACTACCTCGGCAAGGGCCTGTCGGGTGGCCGCATCGTCGTCCGGCCGGTGCAGGAGTCTCCGGTCGCCGCCTCTTCGCAGGTCGCCGCCGGGAACGTCCTCCTCTACGGTGCGACGAGCGGGGAGGCGTTCATCTCCGGGCGGGCAGGCGAACGGTTCTGCGTCCGGAACTCCGGCGCCACCGCCGTCGTCGAGGGCGTGGGCGACCACGGATGCGAGTACATGACGGGCGGCGCGGTGCTCGTCCTCGGCAGATTCGGGCGCAACTTCGCCGCCGGCATGTCGGGCGGCGTCGCCTACGTGCACGACCCGGAGCGCCTGCTCGGCCTCCGGCTCAACTCGGACATGGTGGACACCGAGGAGCTCGGCGAGGACGACCGCGAGGCGGTGAGCCGGCTCCTTGAACGGCACGCCGAGCTCACCGGCTCGGCCGTCGCGGCCGCTCTCATCGGTCGGGGCCCCGACGCGCTCGGCGAGATCGTGAAGGTCATGCCGCGCGACTTCCGCCGGGTCACCGAGGCGACGAGGCTCGCCCTCGAGCGCGAGGAGCCGGTGGACGACGTCATCATGGCGGCAGCCCATGGCTGACCCGAAGGGGTTCATGCACACGCCGCGCGGGGGTCCCGCCCGGCGATCCGTGCCGGTCCGCCTGCGGGACTGGCGGGAGGTCTACGAGCCGTTCCCGGCCGAGGCGCTCGGTGCGCAGGCGGGGCGCTGCATGGGCTGCGGGATCCCCTTCTGCCACGAGGGCTGCCCGCTCGGCAACCTCATCCCGGAGTGGAACGACCTCGTGCACCGCGGCCACCTGGTGGAGGCCGCCGAGCGGCTCGCCGCGACCAACAACTTCCCCGAGCTCACCGGCCGCCTCTGCCCCGCACCTTGCGAGGGTTCCTGCGTCCTCGGGATCAACTCCGAGCCCGTGCTCATCAAGCAGGTCGAGCTCGAGATAGCCGAGTGGGACGCGGCGAGCGGTCTCGACCCCCGCCCACCGCTCCGCAGGAGCGGAAAGCGCGTGGCGGTGGTCGGCTCCGGGCCGGCCGGCCTGGCGGCCGCCCAGCAGCTGACGCGAGCCGGCCACGACGTCGTCGTGTTCGAGCGGGCCGAGCGGATCGGAGGCCTTCTCCGCTACGGCATCCCGGAGTTCAAGCTCGAGAAGTCGGTGCTCGACCGCCGCATCGCCCAGATGGAGGCCGAAGGCACGCGGTTCTCGACGGGTGTCTCGGTCGGTGTCCCCGAGGGGCCGAACGGCCCACCCGAGGTACCCGGAGCGCGAGCTCCCCACGCCGTCGACAAGGCGGCGGGCGAGCTGCTGGCCGAACACGACGCGGTCCTCCTCGCCTGCGGGTCGACCGTGCCCCGCGACCTCTCCGTTCCCGGCCGTGGCCTCGCCGGCGTCCACTTCGCCATGGAGTACCTGAAGCCGCAGAACCTCGCTTGCGAGGGCTCGATCGCCGAGAGCCCCGTCTCGGCGGCGGGAAAGCGGGTGGTCATCGTCGGAGGCGGCGACACCGGTGCCGACTGCCTCGGCACGGTTCACCGGCAGCGGGCGGCTTCGGTGCACCAGCTCGAGATCATGGCCGCGCCGCCCGCCACCCGAGCCGGCGACAACCCCTGGCCCACCTGGCCACTGGTCTTCCGTTCCTCCGCGGCGCACGAGGAGGGCGGCGAGCGTCTCTTCGGCGTGGCGACCACCGAGCTCGTCGGCGACTCGCGGGGGGCGTTGCGGGCCCTCCGGCTCGAGGACGTCGTCCTCGACACCGCCTCGGGACGGCCGCGGTTCACCCCTGTGGCAGGCACGGGGCGGGAGCTAGGGGCCGAGCTGGTGCTGATCGCGATGGGCTTTGCCGGGCCGGAGCGCGGAGGCGTCGTGGCCGAGCTCGGCCTCGAGCTCGACTCGAGAGGCAACGTCCCGGTGGACCACGGGTTCCGCACCGCCCGGGCGGGCGTCTACGCGTGCGGGGACATGGCGCGGGGGCAGAGCCTCATCGTCTGGGCCATCGCAGAGGGCCGGGCGGCAGCCGCGGCGATCGACCGCGATCTCATGGGCGATGCCGTCCTGCCGGCGCCGATCCGGCCGGGGCAGCCGGCGCTCGCCTGAAGGCTCAGACGAAGATGTCGAGCGGCAGGAAGGCCGAGATCGAGATGTTCGGCACGTCGACGAGCTGGCTCGCCTTCAAGTCGACGGCGACGCTCGAGATGACGTAGGCCTGCTCGCGCGAGTAGCCGTACTCGGCGGTGATGTGGGCGACCATGTTCCGGAGCGCGTTGCGAGCCGCGAGGGTCAGGTCTTCCATGGCGTTGCGGCCCTCTCCGTCGACGCAAAGCCCGGTCGTGGCGAACCACGCCCGGGCTTCGACGGCCGCCACCGGGTCCGGCACCCGGCGCTCGAGCTGCATCGAGGTCACGTTGCGCTCCCGCCCGCGTCCCTTCAGCAACGTGACGGTGAAGCGAACCGAGCCGGCGGCTTCGATGGCCTGACCGCAGACCTCGCCGTCTCCCTGTGCGAAGTGGCCGTCGCCGACCGACAGGAGGGCGCCCGGCACGAAGACGGGCAGCAGCACCCGGGAGCCGGCCCGGAGCTGCCTGATGTCGACGTTGCCGCCGTTCTCCCGCGGCGGGATGGTGGAGAGTGCTTCGGAGGCGATGGGCTCGCTCGCCGGGACGGCGCTCAGAGGGCTCGGCAGGACGACGGGACCGCTCGCCGGGTCGATCGCCCTCTCCCGCCGGTCCGCACGCTCGAGCAGCTCGCGCGAGGGCGCCACGCCGACGATGCCCATGAACGGTCCACCGGGGATGCGGACGCCGGGCAGGTCTGCGGAGGTGGCGAAGCCACCGTCCAGCTCCCAGCGGACGCAGAACGGCTTCTCGAACTCGTCACGGAGGAACCCGAACCCAGGCGAGACGAGCGTGTAGCCGAACCCTTCGGTCGCGACGTCGACGAGGTCGACCGCGAGCAGGTCGCCCGGCTCGGCGCCCTCCACGTGGACCGGACCGCTCAGCGCGTGCACCCGGCCGAGGTCGACCTTCTCGACGTCCTCGTTCGTCGAATCCGGCCCGACCTGGCCGTCGAGCGCGTCTCGCGTCTCGACGAAGACCTCGTCGCCGGGGCTCACCCGGAGGGCGGGCGGGATGTCCGGATGCCAGCGGTTGTGCCCCGTCGCCGGCTCGTCGCCGAGCGGCAGGCTGCGGTCGATCCTCAGCTCGTGTGCGGTCACAGATGTCTCCTCGTCGTGTCTCAGTCGTTGCTCGCCTCGACGAGCTTGCGGGCGAGCTCGGCCGGGCGGGTGAACATGACCTCGTGGCTCCCTCCCATCTCGACGAGCTTGAACCTGCCGAGGCGCGACGACATCGTCGGGTGCCACGCGCCCTCGGGGAGCGCGGTGTCGTCGGCGACGGCTATGAAGCTCCTCGGCAGGTCGCTCGCGTAGAACGCCGCGAGGTCCAGCTTCGCGTCCCACGGTTGGAAGGGCTGGGGGACGAGGCGCTCCCACACCGAGCGTGCGTCCTCTGGGGAGGCGTCCTGGATGAACAGGTCGCGGAAGACCTCCCAAGGGCAGGTGACCGTGCCGTCGGGGCTCTCGGCCGCGGCCGCGGCGAACAGCTCGGTCTGGTCGGGCGGGATGTTGTCGTTCACGCTCGTGCGGTCCTCGAGGACGAAGGCGGTGTGGAAGACGACCCGCTTCAGGCGCTCGGGGATCATGGCCGCCACGCGGCTCACGACAGAGCCGGCAAAACTGTGCCCTACGAGCACCACATCTCCCGTCCCGCTCGACTCGACGGCGCGCACGACGCATCTCACGTAGTCGTCGTGCGTCACCCCGGCTCTGCTCGCGCCCGGGGCGTGACCGGGATACGTCGGCGCGAGCGCCCTGTGGCCGAGCTCGCGCAGGCACCAGGCGGTCGGCTCCCAGGCCCAGCCACCGTGCCATGAGCCGTGGCAGAGAACGAACGTCTCGGACATGTGCCCTCCCTCGCGAAGGGGCCATTATGGTGCCCGTGAACCTGGACCGGGAAGACGTGAGCTCCTCCTTCGCGAGATCTTCGGCGAATCTCGGCGTCGACGTGCTCTTGGAGGTCCTCGAGAGCGAGGGGATAAGGCACGTGTTCGGGAACCCGGGCACGACCGAGCTGCCCCTCATAGCCGCCCTCGCCGGCGGGGGGGGACCGTCCTACGTCCTCTGCCTGCACGAGGGCGTAGCGGTGGGGATGGCCGACGGCCACGCCCGGGCCACGGGCCGGCCCTCTTTCGTCAACCTCCACACCGCGGCCGGCCTCGGCAACTCGATGGGAGTGCTCTCGAACGCCGTCGTCACGCGCACCCCCATGGTGGTGACGGCGGGACAGCAGGACAGCCGCCAGCTGATGGCCGAGCCGTTCCTCTCCGGCTCGCTCGCCGAGATGGCGGCCGGTGTGGTGAAGCGCGCGAGCGAGGTCCATCGGGTCGACGACCTCGGACTCCTGTGCCGCCGGGCTTTCCGCGACGCCGTGAGCGAGCCCCCCGGGCCCGTCTTCCTGTCGCTTCCCATGGACCTCCTGCAGACGGAGACCACCGCCCCGGTCCCGCCCCGGTCGGTCGTCTCGAGCCGTACGGTGCCGGCGGAGATCGGCGAGCTGGCGAGGATGATCGTGCAGGCGGACCGGGCACGTTTCGCCGTCGTGGCGGGGGACGAGGTCGCCACCTCCGGCGCCCTCGAGAGCCTCGTGCGCGTGGCCGAGAAGCTCGGCTGCGTCGTGTACGGCACTCCCATGCACTCGGACCTCGTCTTCCCGACGACGCATCGGCTCTGGGGGGGCGCGCTCCCGGCGGACGCCGTGCAGATGCGGGCGATGCTCGCCGACTACGAGCGGCTGCTCGTGATCGGCTCGCGGCCCTTCATGACCTTCATGCACCGGGACGCCTGGCCCGTGCCCGAGAGCGTCAAGCTCTGCCACCTCGCCCCGTCGCCGACGGATCTCGGGCGCACCTACCGGGCCGCCTTGGGCGTCGTAGGAGATCCGGCTGCCACGCTCGACGCACTGGAGCCGCTGCTCGCGCCTCTCGCGCCGGCCGACGTCGCCGCCGCACGCCGGGCTGTGGAGGCAGCGTCCCTCGAGCGGACGGCTTCGGTGGAAAGGGCCGTGGCGGAGGCCGAGGCAGCCGGCGAGGCCGGCGGCAGGCTGCACCCGCTCGCTGCCGTGCGAGCGGTCGTGGCAGCACTCCCCCGGGGCACGAGCGTGGTGGACGAGGCGGTCACGAACGACCCTTACGTGCGCATGCTCCTGCGCGCGGATCGGGCGGGAGGGTTCTTCTACTCGCGAGGCGGCGGCCTCGGCTGGGGCGTGGCGGCGGCGATGGGCGTCTCGCTCGCCCGGGACCGGTCGCCCGTCGCGGCCATCACGGGGGACGGCTCGTTCCTCTACGGTCCGCAGGCGCTCTGGACGGCGAAGAGGGAGGACATCCCGGTGGTCGCGATCGTCCTCAACAACGGCGGCTACCTGATCCTGCAGCGACTCCTCTCCGAAGTGCTGCCGGAGGTCGGCGACGCCTCGAAGGCGCCAGGTCTCGTGGTGGACGAGCCGCCGGTCGACATCGCCGCGCTCGGCCGGGCCTTCGGTTGCAGGGCGGTGCGGGTCTCGCGCCTCGACGAGGTGGGCGACGCCGTCCGGGCTGCCTTCGAGGGCAGCGGACCGCACCTCGTCGAGGTCCCGGTGTCGTCCCCGGAGGCCGGCTGAGGATTCGGCGCGGAGCGAAGCAAAGCCGGCCTAGCCTAGGCCAGCCTAGCCTTGGCCTAGCCTTCACACGTGACGACAGCCGGCCCGCCCGGGCGCATCGAGGGCGACGCCGACCTCGCCGCCGTCGGAGCCGTGCGGCTGACCGATGAAGGACGGGCCGGCTTCGCCGACTGGCTCGGGACCGGGCTGACGATGCCCAGCTGAGGCACATATTTGCACTATGTGCAACATAGCTCGCACTGAAAAGCTATACTGCTTGCATCATGTCTCCGACACTCGAGCTCGATCACCACGAAGAGGGCGATGCCGCTCTTCCCGGCCGGCGGGAGAGGAAGAAGAGGACCACGCGGCTCGCCTTGAAGGCCGCGGCGCTCGACCTCGTCGCGGAGCGGGGTTTCGCCCATGTCACGGTGGAGGACATCGCGGACGCCGTCGACGTGTCGGTGCGGACCTTCTTCAACTACTTCCCCTCGAAAGAGGCCTGCATCGTCGGCGAGGACGCCGAGCGGATCGATGCGCTCCGGGACGAGCTGCTCGGGCTCCCGCCTGACGTGTCCCCGCTCGAGGCGCTGCGGACCGTGTTCTTCTCGCGGCTCCGGGCCATAGAAGAGGACATCGACATCTCGGGCGAGGACCACGAGGTCTGGCTGAGGCGCTTCGCCGTCTTGCGGTCGCAGCCCGAGGTCTTCTTCGCCTTCGCCAAGCACCTCGCCATGATGGAGAGGTCCCTCACGGACGCGCTCGTCGTGCGTCTCGGGGGCGAGGAGTGGCGTCTCTACGCCTCGCTCGTGACGACGACGGTCATAGGCGTCATGCGCGTCGTGGGGACCTCGTCCGCCACAGGTGGCGGGATAGCCGCCATGAAGAAGAGCGCCGAGGAAGCCTTCGACATGCTTGCGGCCGGGTTCGAGCTCCGGCAGCAGAACAGGAAGGCGAGGCGATGAGCGACGCCCACGCGCCCGCCGCGCCCGCCG